>NZ_JBEXEA010000017.1:0-43405 GCF_040606035.1 Streptomyces sp. NPDC005483 | reverse complement strand
GGGGTGGCGGATCCCTGGTGGGTGTCGGACTTCCTGCGGGTGCTGGCCCCCCGGCGGGTCCCGGACTCCCCGCGGGTGCCGCACCCCCCGGAGGAGCGCCGGCGCCTCGCGGACGGGGCGGGTGCCGCCGGCTTCCGGTGAGCCCGACGTGCCTGACGCCTCACCGGAAGCCGGGTGCGCATGGCAGGCAGAGCCCCGCGGGGGTCGGAAGCGGAGCCTCGGTGGGGTGCGGAGGGCGGAGCCCACCGGGCGTAGAGCCGAGCCCTGGCCGGAGTCGTTGCGGCGCGGCCCGCGCAGACGCGACACGGCGCAGCCCCTCTCTGGGTCGAAGGGGCGGCAGCTCATGGGGATGAAAACGGGTAAGGGCGGTGAGGCGAAACCAACCCCCACCGCCCCCTCACACAGAACCCGTCACACCCCTTCGCCCCGCCAGGGCAACTCCGCCGTCACCCGGGTAGGCCCCCCGACCGGCGAGTCCACCACCAGGATCCCGTCCACCGCGTCCAGCCGTTCCGCCAGTCCCGTGAGCCCGGACCCGGACGACACGTCGGCCCCGCCCACCCCGTTGTCCACGACCTGCAGCATGAGCCGGTTCTCCACCCGCCACACATCCACCGCGGCGAACGTCGCCCCGGAGTGCTTGCTGATGTTCTGCAACAGCTCGGACACCGTGAAGTAGGCGATCCCCTCGATCGCCGGCGCGGGCCGGGCCGGCAGATCCACCTCCACCTGCACCGGCACCGTGCAGCGCGAGGCGACGGAGGACAGCGCCGCATCCAGCCCCCGGTCGGTCAGCACCGCCGGATGGATCCCCCGCGCCAGATCCCGCAGCTCCTGGAGCGCCGTCTTCACCTCGCCGTGCGCCTCGTCCACCATCCGCGCCGCCGCGGCGGGATCCTCCGTGAGCTTCTCCTTGGCCAGCCCCAGATCCATGGCCAGAGCCACCAGCCGAGCCTGCGCACCATCGTGCAGATCCCGCTCGATCCGACGCAGATCCGCGGCCGCCGTGTCCACCACGACGCCCCGGTCCGACTCCAGCTCCACCACCCGCGCCGACAGCCGGGTCGGCCCCAGCAGTCCGTGCACCATCACCCGGTCCACCGTCGTCAACGCCCGCACGATCCACGGCGTGGCCAGCGTGAACAACAGTCCCACCAGCGCGGTCACGCCGATCTCGAACGGGTTGTCCAGATAGACGTGATGGGTCTGGTCGCCGTAGAGCTGGAGCCCGTCCTGACCGACGTACGCCGGAAAGACCCAGAACCACAGCGGATACGTCAGCAACGCCCAGCCGTACACCCAGAAGTTCACCGCGACGAGGAACGAGAACGTCGCCCACGGCAGGTGCAGTACGGAGTACAGCAACGTCCGCCACGACGTCCCGCTCTTGAGCACCGCCCCGATCCACGCCATGAACCCGGACTTCCGCATCCGCAGCGGCTCGGGATCGCCGACCTCGAGACCCAGCAGCGCCCGCGCCCGCACCCGTTCCAGCGCCCCGAGCCCGCGGCACCCGGCGAGCCCGGCCGCGAAGACCGGAATCCCGAGGAAGGTGACGAGCAGGCCCGCGCCGAGCGAGATCATCGTGATGGCGTACGTGAACATCACGATGCTGATCGGCAGGCTCAGCAGCACATAGCCGAACTCCCGCCAGGTCCGTCCCTCGAACGGCGCCCGCAGCCCGGCCGGCACCCGGTGCCGCCGTACCGTCTCGGGGAACCCGAGCCCACTGTCGTACCCGTAGTCCGTGGCCATCGACGTCGTCCTTCTTCTCTCGTCCCGCGCCTGTGGTGTCCTACCTCCACCCTGCTGGGCCGCAGCTCAACGGACCATGGAGGCCGTCGGCCTCTTGGAAGGGGGGTTTTCCCTACCTCCTGTCCGGGACCCGGTCCCGCCACGGCAGCTCCGCCGTGACGACCGTCGGACCGCCCGGCGGGGAGTCGATGACGAACAGCCCGTCGACCGCGTCGAGGCGCTCCGCGAGCCCGCGCATACCGGTGCCGCCGTCCAGCCGGGCACCCCCGCGGCCGTCGTCCCACACCTGGATGAGCAGCCGGTTCTCCGCCCGCCACACGTCGACCGACGCCGACCGCGCCCCGCTGTGCTTGCTGATGTTCTGGAGCAGCTCGGAGACGGTGAAATAGGCGATCCCCTCGATCGCCTGGACCGGCCGCGCGTCGAGGTCGGCGGTCACCTTCACCGGCACCGTGCAGCGCGAGGCGACCGAGGAGAGGGCGGCATCGAGCCCGCGGTCGGTCAGTACGGCGGGATGGATGCCCCGCGCCAGATCCCGCAGCTCCTGGAGCGCCAGCTTCACCTCGCCGTGCGCCTCCGCGACCATCGCCTGCGCGTACTCCGGGTCCTCCAGAAGCTTCTCCTTCGCAAGACCGAGCCCCATGGCCAGGTTGACCAGCCGGGCCTGTGCCCCGTCGTGCAGATCCCGCTCGATGCGCCGCAGGTCGGACGCGGCCGCGTCCACCACGACCCCCCGGTCCGACTCCAGTTCCGCGATACGGCGTTCCAGCTCGTCCGAGGGCGACAGCAGCCCGCGCACCATCGCCCGGTCGACGTTGGCGAGGCCCCGCGCGATGAACGGCAGCACCGGCCACAGCACGAACAACGAGGTCAGCGTGATGGTGAAGGTGAGCACACCCCAGGGCAGCCGGATGAAGTCGTACAGCACCGTCCGCCAGCCCACCGGGTCCTTCACCCCCATCCACAGCTGGGCGAAGAAGCCGTTGCCGCCGTTCTTGGCGCGCCAAGGCAGGCGGCTCGGTTCGTCCACCCGCACCCCGAGCAGCGCCCGGGCCCGCGCCCGCTCCAGCTTGCCCAGCTGCCGCGCGCCCAGCAGACCCGCGGCGAGCAACGGCAACCCGATCACCGTGACGGTCAGCCAGAAGCCGGTGAACAGCACCGTCACGACGTAGGTGAAGCCGAGGATCGACACCGGGAGATTCGCCAGGAGATGCGCGATCTCCTTCCAGGTGTGCGCGTCGTAGGCGAAACGGGCCGGCGGCGGCCGGCCGTCGTCGGTTCCGCCGTTTCTGCCGGTGGTCACGGCACGGCTCGGGGACGAGTGGCGTTCGGTCATATGGGTTAGCGTGCCGCGCGAGACCGCCGCGCGCCATGAGGTGGACCGCCGCGGCTTGCTGGGGAAAACCCCACCCCTGCCTTGCGGATGGCTTTCCTGGGGTGACGGGCTGCTTACCGTCCCTTTATCAGGGCCTAGACTCCCGTGCGTACAGATCGTCGAACAGTGGTGTTCAGCGTGACCACTGTGTTCAGCGTGCTCACAGGGAGTGAGGGGCGGACGTGCCGGAACCGACCGTCGTCGATGCAACCGTCGTCGATCCGACCGTCGTCGCGGCGGACTACTTCCAGTCGTACTCGGTCGTCGGACTGCTCGCCGTGGTCGGCGTGCTGTTCGTCGCGGTCGCTTTCGGCGCCGGCCGTCTGCTGCGACCCGTGGTCCCCACCCCCGAGAAGCTCCTGACGTACGAGTGCGGAGTCGACCCCGTCGGCGAGGGCTGGGCCCACACCCAGGTCCGCTACTACGTCTACGCCTTCCTCTACGTCATCTTCGCCGTCGACTCGATCTTCCTGTTCCCGTGGGCCACGATCTTCGCCGCCCCCGGCTACGGCGCGACGACCCTCGTCGAGATGTTCATCTTCCTCGGCTTCCTCGCCGTGGGGTTGCTGTACGCGTACAAGAAGGGAGTCCTGGCATGGACGTGAACCCCACGGCCGACCCCGCTGCCGGCTCTGCTGCGAGTGCCACTGCCCAGGAGCCCGTTCTGCTCCCGGAGCCGAAACGGCTGGGCGCCCTCGCCCGCCTCGCTCCCGAGCCGATGAAGGTGATCCTCAACTGGGGCCGCCGGTACTCCCTCTGGGTCTTCAACTTCGGTCTCGCCTGCTGCGCCATCGAGTTCATCGCCGCGTCCATGGCCCGCCACGACTTCATCCGCCTCGGCGTCATCCCCTTCGCCCCGGGCCCTCGCCAGGCCGACCTGATGGTCGTCTCCGGCACGGTCACGGACAAGATGGCACCGGCGGTGAAGCGCCTGTACGAACAGATGCCGGAGCCGAAGTACGTCATCTCCTTCGGCGCGTGCAGCAACTGCGGGGGCCCCTACTGGGACTCCTACTCCGTCACCAAGGGCGTCGACCAGATCATCCCCGTCGACGTCTACGTCCCCGGCTGCCCGCCCCGCCCCGAGGCCCTGCTCCAGGGCATCCTCAAGCTCCAGGAGAAGATCGCCAGGGAGTCGCTGGGGGAGCGGTACGGCACGCCCGGGGCACACCCGTCCGCGGCTGCACTGCAGAGCGGGCTGGTCAAACCGCCGGTACCGGTGTCGGTGCCGCGGTCGACTTCGGGCGAGGGGGACACACCGTGACCGCCGTCGGCTGGCTCCCCGCCCCCGCCGAGGAACTCTTCGGCCCCGAGGCCACCGCCGAGGAGTCCTACGAGGTCCTGACGGTGGACGTCCCGCCCACAACCTGGCTCACCGCCCTGCGCGTCGCCCGCGACGAACTGGGCTGCACCTACTTCGACTGGCTCAGCGCCGTCGACGAACCCGGCACCGGCTTCCGCGTGGCCGCCCACGTGGCAGCCCTCTCGCCGGTGCGACGCCTCCTCCTGCGCACGACGATCTCCCACGACACGCCGGTACTGCCCAGCGCCGTCGACCTCTACGCGGGCGCCGCCTGGCACGAGCGCGAGACCCATGAAATGTTCGGCGTCACCTTCGAGGGCCATCCCTCCCTGGACCACCTCCTGCTGCCGGAAACCTTCGAGGGCCACCCCCTCCGCAAGGACTTCGTCCTGGCGGCCCGCGTCGCCAAGGCCTGGCCCGGCGCCAAGGAACCGGGCGAGTCCGAGCACGGCGGCCCCAAGCGCCGCCAGATGCTCCCCCCAGGAGTCCCCGACCCCAACGAATGGGGCCCCCTGAAGGGCCAACTCCCCCCGGCCCCCACCCGCCCGGCCCGCGGCCCTGCCCGCACACCGGGAGAACGCCCGGCTCGAGCTACAGGCGATCGACCGGTCCGGCGGGCGCGTTCGGCGGGGGAGGGGTCGGTCAGTCAGGCGGACCCGCCTGAGAGTTCGGGTGCGGCCAGCGCTGCGGGGGGCGGCCCGCGTCGGGCGCGTTCGGCGGCGGAGGGTTCGGCGAGTCAGGCGGAGGTGCCTGGGAGCTCGGGTGTGTCGGGCGGGTCGGGGGCTGGTCCGCGTGGGGCGCGTTCGGCGGCGGAGGGTTCGGCGAGTCAGGCGGAGGTGCCTGGGAGCTCGGGTGCGGCCAGGGCTGCGGGGGGCGGTCCGCGTCGGGCGCGCTCGGCTGCCGAGGGCTCGGCGAGTCAGACCCTGCCCGGGGCGACGGAGGGTGCTGCCCCAGCATCGCCGACGGGTACGCCCCGGCGTTCACGTACCGCCGCACAGGGCTCGGCCAGCCAGACGGCACCCGGAGCGGACGGCACCGAAGCCGGCTCGGCAGCCCAGGTCGGCGGCGCGCCCGAGCCGGTGGCCCCGGACGCGGGCTCGCCGGCCTCCTCGTCGGAGGCCCCGGTGACGGGATCGGCCACACCGGCGTCGGATCTCCCGGCGGCGGATGCACCCGCGTCCGCGTCGGACACCCCGGCGTCGCATGCGCCCGAGCCTCAGAGTCCGGGAGTGGCGGCGGGTGATGTCCGGAGCGGACCCCGGCGGGCACGTACAGCCTCCGGCGGTTCCGCGAGTCAGCGTGGCAACGCGACCGACTCCGAGGCGCCGGCCGACGACGCAAGCGTGAACCCCGCGCCGCCGAAGCCCCCCGCCACTCCTCGGAGCCCGGACGCACCGTGGCACCACGCCCGCCCGGCCTTCGACGACCCAGAACCTGAGCGACCTCCCACGCCCGAGGACACCGAAGCATCCGAACGCACTTCCACATCCGAGGACAGCGGAGTCTCCGAACGTCCCGAGGAGCCCGAGGTGCGCGAGGCCTCCGAGGAACGCACGGCGTCGGGGTTCTCCACGGCCCCAGAGGACCCTACGGCTGCCGAAGACCCCACGGTTTCTGAGGGCCCGGAGGCTCAAGAGCAGCCGACGACTTCCGGGAAGCCGGCTTCCGAAGGCTCCACAGGCTCCACGCCCTCCGAGGAGTCCACGACCTCCGAGGGGGACACGCCTTCCGAGGAGTCCACGACCTCCGAGGGCGCCACGACCTCCGAGACATCCAGGGCCCCGGAGCGGTCCGAGGCTTCT
Source organism: Streptomyces sp. NPDC005483 (assembly GCF_040606035.1). Taxonomy (NCBI): domain Bacteria; kingdom Bacillati; phylum Actinomycetota; class Actinomycetes; order Kitasatosporales; family Streptomycetaceae; genus Streptomyces; species Streptomyces sp. NPDC005483. The sequence goes on along the minus strand of NZ_JBEXEA010000017.1, from coordinate 37,170 downwards.
GAGCGGTCCGAGACCTCGAAGCAGCAGCCCCAAACTTCCGAGGTTGCTGAGGCCCCCAAGGACTCCCAGGCCCCCGACCGCCCAGAAGGCACCGCCCCGAGCCCGAGCCCCGCCCCCGAGGACCCGACCCCGGACGAACCCCCCGCCCCCGACACCACCGCCCCCCACAAGCCCGCAGGAGGCACGCCGTGAACGACGCTCTCGACGTCGCCCTGCGACTCCTGATCGTCTTCGTCGTCTTCCTCACCTTCCCCCTGATCATCGGTCAGACCGAGCACAAGGTGATGGCCCACATGCAGGGCCGCCTCGGCCCGATGTACGCCGGTGGCTTCCACGGCTGGGCCCAACTCGTCGCCGACGGCGTGAAGTTCGCCCAGAAGGAAGACGTAGTGCCGGCAGGTGCGGACCGCCGCGTCTTCCAACTCGCCCCCGCCGTCTCCCTGCTGCCCTACCTCCTCGTCCTCCTCGCCATCCCGATCGGCCCCGGCGAGGGCGCCGTCGGCGAGGTCGTCGACGCCGGCGTGTTCTTCGTACTCGCCGTGATGGGCGTGGGCGTCCTCGGCTCCCTCATGGCCGGCTGGGCCTCCGCCAACAAGTTCTCCCTCCTCGGCGGTCTGCGCACCGCCGCGCAGCTCCTCGCCTACGAGCTCCCGATGCTCCTCACCGCCGCCTCGGTGGCCATGGCGGCCGGAACCGTCTCCCTCCCCGGCATCCTCGACGCCTTCGAGTGGTGGTGGCTGCCCTGGCAGATCGTCGGCGCGATCGTCTTCTTCGTCGCAGGCCTGGCCGAACTCCAGCGCCCTCCCTTCGACATGCCCGTCGCCGACTCGGAGATCATCTTCGGCGCCTACACCGAGTACACCGGCCTCCGTTTCGCCCTGTTCCTCCTCGCCGAATACGCCGGAATCGTCGTCCTGTGCGGCCTGACCACCGTCCTCTTCCTGGGCGGCTGGCACGGCCCCTGGGACGCCGACGGGCTCGGCTGGGTCTGGACCCTCCTCAAGGCGGCCGTCCTCGCCTTCGTCGTCATCTGGCTCCGCGTGACCTACCCCCGCCTGCGCGAGGACCAGCTCCAGAGACTCTCCTGGACCCTCCTCGTCCCCCTCTCCCTCGCCCAGATCGCCCTCACCGGCATCGTCAAGGTGGTGATCCAGTAACCATGGCCCCGATTCCTGGCTCGGGTCTGGCCAAGGGCCTGGCCGTCACCCTGCGCACGATGACGAAGAAGACCGTCACCGAGCAGTACCCCGACGCCCAGCCCGACCTCCCGCCCCGCACTCGCGGGGTGATCGGCCTGTTCGAGGAGAACTGCACGGTCTGCATGCTGTGCGCCCGTGAGTGCCCCGACTGGTGCATCTACATCGACTCCCACAAGGAGACGGTCCCGGCGGCGGCCCCCGGTGGCCGCGAACGCAGCCGTAACGTCCTCGACCGCTTCGCCATCGACTTCTCCCTCTGCATGTACTGCGGTATCTGCATCGAGGTGTGTCCTTTCGACGCCCTGTTCTGGTCCCCGGAGTTCGAATACGCCGAGACCGACATCCGCGACCTCACCCACGAGCGGGACAAGCTCCGAGAATGGATGTGGACCGTCCCGGCCCCACCGGCCCTCGACCCCGCCGCCGAGGAACCGAAGGAGATCGCCACGGCCCGCAAGACCGCCGAGAAACTGGCGGCGGCCCAGACCGCGCCGACCGCGCCGGCCGATCCCCAGGGGGAAGAGTCGTGACCCTCGCTCAGGAGGCGCACGGCTTCCTCTCCCCGACCGGCGTCGAGATCGCCTTCCTCCTCGTCGGCCTGGTCACCTTCGGCGCCGCGATCGTCACCGTCACCACCAAGCAGCTGGTGCACGCCGCCCTGTGGCTGGTGGTGGCCCTCGGTGGCCTCGCCGTCGAATACCTCCTGCTCACCGCCGAGTTCATCGCCTGGGTGCAGGTCCTCATCTATGTGGGTTCCGTTGTCGTCCTCCTTCTGTTCGGTCTGATGCTCACCAGGGCTCCCATCGGCCGCTCCCCGGACGCCGACTCCGGCAACCGATGGGCCGCCCTCGTCGTGGCCCTCGCCGCAGCGGCCGCTCTGGTCTGGGTGGTCGTCGATGCCTTCCGCACCACCTGGATCGACCTGGACGGTCCCGCCGCCGGTTCCACCGAGGCCACCGGCGCGAGCCTCTTCCAGAACTGGGTCCTCCCTTTCGAGGCACTCTCCGTCCTGCTCCTCGCGGCACTGGTCGGCGCGATCGTCCTGTCCCGCAAGGCGAAGGCGGAGTCGAGCTCTCCCCCTGTGAACTCCCGGGCCGCGACCGGTGGTTCCCCCTCCGCACCGAATTCCCGTAATCACCCGATCAGGCGAAATGTGCCACCTGAGGGAACCGGTCCCTCCAAGGGCACCGAGTCGGCCGAGCAGGAAGGCGCCCACTGATGCACCTCGCCTATCCCGCCGTACTCTCCGCCCTCCTCTTCTGCACCGGCCTCTACGGCGTCCTCGCCCGCCGCAACGCGATCCTCGTCCTGATGTCGGTCGAGCTGATGCTCAACGCCGTCAACCTGAACCTGGTCGCCTTCGACGTCTGGCTCAGCAAGACCGCTGAGGAGACCCTGCACTCCGGCCAGGCCCTCACTCTGTTCACCATCGCCATCGCCGCCGCCGAGATCGGCATCGGCCTCGCGATCGTCCTCGCCGTCCACCGCAACCGCGGCACCGCCGACATCGACAAACTCCGCGACTCGGCCGAGGGCCACGACGACTCCGACTCCGACGACTCCGACAGCGAAGCCCGCCCGGCCGAGCAGGCCGCACGATCCGGGCGGACCGGGAAGGCTGAGGCCACCGCGTGACCACGACCACCCTCGCCGTCCTCGTCCCCCTCCTTCCCTTCCTGGGTGCCGCGGCCGGTCTGCTCACGGGGCGCACGGCCCCCGGCTTCGTCCGCCCGCTCGCCGTCGTGCCACCCCTGGCCGCCCTCGCGCTCGCCGCGGTGGTCGCCGTACGCCAGGGCGGCGACCAGACGCTGAACGCCGCCACCGAACTCACCCCGACCGGCTCGGTCCCGATCGAACTCGCCCTGCACATCGACGGCTTCGCCGCCCTCGTCGCCGTCCTCGTCGGCTTCGTCGCCACCTGCGTGCAGATCTACTCGACGGGCTACCTGCGCGACGACCCGCGCTACCCCTCCTACGCCGCTCTCGTCTCCCTCTTCACCTCCGCGATGCTGCTCGTCGTCTACTCCGGCGACCTGATCGTGCTGCTGGTCGGCTGGGAGATCATGGGCATCTGCTCGTACTTCCTGGTCGGCCACTACTGGGAGACCCCGGAGGCACGCGCCGCCTCCATCAAGGCCTTCCTGGTCACCAAGCTCGGCGACGTGCCCTTCCTGATCGGCCTGTTCGCGCTGGCCACCGACGCCGGCTCCTTCCAGATGACGAAGGTCCTCGACGCCGTCGCGCACGGCGGACTGAACCACCCGACCCTGATCGCCCTGCTCCTCCTCGCGGGCGTGGCGGGCAAGTCGGCGCAGTTCCCGCTGCACACCTGGCTCCCCGACGCGATGGCGGGCCCCACGCCTGTCTCCGCGCTGATCCACGCCGCGACGATGGTCGCCGCCGGTGTCTACTTCATCGCCCGTCTCCTCCCGGTCTTCGAGGCCTCGCAGGCCGCGATGGTGGTCCTCGCCGTCATGGCCGCAGTCACCATGCTCGGCTCGGGGCTCGCCGCGCTCGCCCAGGACGACATCAAGCGCGTCCTCGCCTACTCGACGATCGGGCAGCTCGGCTACATGACGGGTGCCCTCGCCGTCGGCGACCGCGGTGCCGCCGTCTTCCACCTCCTGTCCCACGGCGCCTTCAAGGCGCTGCTGTTCCTCGCCGCCGGCGTGATCATCCACGCGGCCGGCACCAACTCACTGGCCGCGATGTCCCGCATGAAGGACCTGCGCGCCCGCGTGCCGGACGCCTTCTGGACAATGACCGTGGCGCTCCTCGCGCTCGCCGCGATCCCGCCCTTCAGCGGTTTCTTCTCCAAGGAGTCCGTCCTCGGCGCCGCCGAGCACGTCGCCACCGGCCACACCGAACACGCTCCCGGCGCCGCGGGCTGGATCACCCTGGTCGCCGGTCTCGTCACGGCCGTGCTCACCGCCGCGTACGCGACCCGCCTGTGGCTGCTGGCCTTCCACGGACAAGGCGCCGAGGCCCCCGACCTCGGCCGCCAGCCGCTGACGATGAACGTGGTCCTGTGGGTCCTCGCGGCCCCCTCCCTTGCCCTCGGCGCGTTCGCCTACCGCGTGCTGCCCGACTGGTTCGACGGCCGTGACCTCACCCCGACCCTCACCACGTCCGTCGTCGGCACGGGCGCGGCACTGGTCGGCGGCATCGTCACCTACGCGGCCTGGCGGCACACCAGCGCGATCGCGACCCGCGTCCCGCTCGGTGCGGTAGCCGCCCACCCCGAGGGCGACGCCGGACTCGTCGAGGCCGAGGCCATCGCCACCCACGAGCCCGCCTACGGAGATGTGGCCTACGCGCCCGACCCCGCGGACCCCGGACGACTGCTGCTCGGCCCGCTGCACCGCCACGCGGCCGTCGGCTTCCACCTGGACTCCCTGTACACGGCCCTCTTCGTCCGCCCGGTCCAAGCCGGAGCCGGACTCGTCAGGTTCCTGGACCGCGAGGTCGTCGAGACCTACGTACGCGGCGCGGGAGCGCTGCCCCGCTGGCTCGGCAGCGCCGTACGACGCGCCCAGACCGGCAATCTCCAGACCTATGTGAGCGCGCTGCTCGCCGGCACCGTCGTCCTCGCGGTCGCCGTCGTCCTCGTCGCCTCGGGAGCGTGAGCAGGCGTGATCGATATCAACGAGTCCGTGATGCAGTTCCTTCTGGCGTTCGTCGTGGCCGGCCCGCTCCTCGGCGCCGTCACGGCTCTGCTGCCCGCCCCTCCCGGGCTGAAGGGAAAGTCGCCCGACCAGGCCGTACTGCGGCACGGCGTGACGGTCACCGGCGTGATCCTCATCGCCGCGATCGTCCTCGCGCTCGGCTTCGACCACGACCATCCGTCGAAGATGCAGGCCACGACCGACATCAGCTGGATTCCCGCACTCGACGTGCGCATCCACCTCGGCATCGACGGCATCTCCCTCCCCCTTCTGGTCCTGACCGCGCTGCTGACCTTCCTCTGCGCGCTCTACTCCTACTTCAAGATGCCGTCGGGCCCGACCCCGAAGGCCTTCGTCGCGTTGCTGCTCGTCCTCGAGTCCGGCACCCTCGCGACCTTCGCCGTCCTCGATCTGCTGCTGTTCTTCCTCGCGTTCGAGATGGTGCTCATCCCGATGTACTTCCTCATCGCCCGCTGGGGCGGCGAGGAGCGTCAGGCCGCCGCCTGGCGCTTCATCCTCTACACACTGCTCGGCTCGGTCGTCATGCTGCTCGGCCTGCTCCTGATCGGGATCAAGGCGGGCACATTCGACATGGTGGCACTCGCCACTGACAACGGCCGGTCGCTGACCACATCCGTGCAGGTCATCGCCGTTCTGGCGATCGGGATCGGGCTCGCGGTCAAGACCCCGATGTGGCCCCTGCATAGCTGGCTGCCCGACGCCCACACCGCCGCACCGACCGTCGGCTCGGTCCTGCTCGCCGGCGTCCTGCTGAAGATGGGTACGTACGGGTTCGTCCGGATTCTGCTGCCGATCGCGCCCGACGGCTTCCGTGTCTTCGCGCCCTTCCTCGCCGCCTTCGCCGTGGTCGGAATCATCTACGGATCACTGGCCTGCCTCGCCCTCGCCAAGCGCGGCGCCAAGGGCGATCTCAAACGCCTCATCGCCTACTCGTCCGTCGGCCACATGGGCTTCGTCCTGCTCGGCATCGCCACCATGACCCCGACCGGCGTGAACGGCGCCCTCTTCGCCAACATCGCCCACGGCCTCATCACCGGCCTCCTGTTCTTCCTGGTCGGCGCCCTGAAGGACCGCACCGGCACCACCGACCTCGACACCCTGGCCGAGGAGACCGGCGCCGCCCTGTACGGCAAGGCCCCCCGCCTCGGCGGCCTGCTGGCCTTCGGCTCGGTCGCGTCGCTCGGCCTGCCCGGCCTCGCCGGATTCTGGGGCGAGATGCTGGCGCTGTTCGGCGCCTTCAAGCCCGCCGACGGCCTCAGCCGTCCGGCGTTCCTCACGTTCATGGCGATCGGCGCGTTCGGCACCCTCCTGACGGCCGCGTACATGCTCGTCGTGGTCCGCCGCGTCTGCATGGGCTCCGTACCCCAGGACGCCCCCCAACTCGCCGACGTCCACACGTACGAGTTCGCGGCCTGGACGCCTCTCGTCGCCCTCACCGTCGTGGCGGGCCTGTGGCCCAGAGCCCTCCTCGGCCTCACCGACCCGGCCGTCCAGCAGCTCCTCGCAGGAGGCAACCGATGAGCACCCTGGCCGCCATGGCCCAGCCATTGGCTTCTTCGGCCCAGCCGCTCACCACGACGGCCGCGAACCTGGTCCAGTCCGTCGACTGGCTCGCGATCGCGCCGCCCACCATCGCGGCGGTCATCGGACTCGTCGTCCTCGTCGCCGACCTGTTCGTGGGCGAGGACAAGAAGGCCCTGCTCGGGTGGGTCTCGGTCGCGGGCCTGGCCGCCGCCGCGCTTCTCCTGCTGCCTCTCCTGGACGGCGACCGCAGCACCTTCTGTCTGACCGGCGAGGGCGACGTCTGCAGCTACACGGCCGACCGATTCACGCTCGTCATCCAGTTCCTCGTCCTCGGCGGCGCCCTCCTGACCGCCCTTCTGTCGGTCACCACCCTCAAGGACGCCGAAAGGAAACTCCCCGAAGGGGAGTACTGGTTCCTGCTGCTCTCGTCAGCGGCGGGCGCCGCCCTCCTGCCGGCCTCCCGTGACCTGGCGACCCTGATCGTCGCCCTGGAAGTCGCCTCCCTGCCCGCCTTCGCCCTCGTCGGCATCCGGCACGGCGACCGGAAGTCCTCCGAAGCGGCCCTGAAGTTCTTCCTGTCCTCGGTCACCGCGACCGCGGTCAGCCTCATGGGCATCAGCTTCGTGTACGCCTCCACGGGCACCCTGTACCTCACCCAGGTCGCCGACCGCATCCAGCACGTCGACGGACAGCTCCACACCCTCGCCCAGACCGGCGTCGTCCTCACCCTCGTCGGCTTCGCCTTCAAGACCGCCGCCGTGCCCTTCCACTTCTGGGTGCCCGACACCTACGTGGGCGCGCCCCTCCCGATCGCCGCCTACTTGTCGGTCGTCGGCAAGGCGGTCGGCTTCTCCGGCCTGATCCTCGTCACCGTCGTCGCCCTGCCGTCGTACGCCGACGTCTGGGGCCCGGCGCTCGCCGCGCTGGCCGCCCTCACCATGACCGTCGGCAATGTCGGAGCCCTCCGACAGCAGGTCACGCGCGCGTACAGCGCAGTACGACTGCTCGCCTGGTCCTCCGTCGGCCAGGCCGGCTACCTCCTCGTCCCGATCGCCGCCGCCGCGTACTCCGACGACGCCGAGCAGTCCGTCGGCTCCACCGTCGCCTACGCCCTCATGTACGGCGCCGTGAACCTCGGCGCCTTCGCGGTGGCCGCGCTGGTGGGCCGTACGAAGACCGCGAACCGCCTCACCGACTACCGCGGCCTCTACGCGACCAACCCGCTCGCCGCCCTCCTGCTGGCCTTCTTCCTGCTCTGCCTGGCAGGACTGCCGCCGGGCATCATCGGCCTGTTCGCCAAGGTCACCGTCTTCTCGGCGGCCGTGGACGCGGGCCTCGGCTGGCTCGCCGTGGTCATGGCCGTCAACGTCGTGATCGCGCTGTTCTACTACCTCCAGTGGACGACGCAGCTGTTCCGGGCCCCAGAGGGCGAACCCTCCGCACACCGCGTCCCCGCCCCCCTCACAGCCGCGCTCGCCCTGACCGGCGTCCTCGGCGTCGCCCTCTCGGGCGCGCCGCAACTGGTGCTGCGCTTCGCCGACACCGGTCTCTTCTGACCGGCCCTCCCGAGAACCGTCCCTCCTGGACCATCACCCGGACGGCCCACCTGGGCCTCAGTGCGCACAAGGGAACTAGTGGCCGCCGCCTGGCGTTGAGCAAGACGGGAAGGTCCACTGGACGTGACACCACGGACCGGTGGCATCGGAAGACATCGGAGACCAGCAAGCAAAGGGTTCCCCTGCTGCACCACTTGGAGGGCGTACCGTGCACCGCCGGCACAACGGGCTCAGGACCGCAGTCCTCCTCGGGGGACTGTCCGCACTCATCATCGTCATCGGCAGCTTCTTCGGCCGCATGGGGTTGGTCGTGGCCGTCCTGATCGCGCTGGGCACCAACGCATACGCGTACTGGAACAGCGACAAGCTGGCTCTACGCGCGATGCGTGCCCGCCCGGTGAGCGAGTTCGAGGCGCCGGCCCTGTACCGCATGGTCCGCGAACTCTCCACCCAGGCCCGTCAGCCCATGCCGCGCCTGTACATCTCGCCGACCGAGGCCCCCAACGCCTTCGCGACCGGCCGCAACCCGCGCAACGCCGCCGTGTGCTGCACCGACGGCATCCTGCGCATGCTCGACGAGCGCGAACTGCGCGGTGTCATCGGCCACGAGCTCAGCCATGTCTACAACCGCGACATCCTGATCTCGTCGGTCGCCGGCGCCCTCGCCTCCGTGATCATGTTCCTGGTCAACTTCGCCTGGCTGATCCCGATCGGCCGCTCCGACGACGATGACGGCCCGGGTCTCCTCGGCATGCTGATGATCATGATCCTCGGGCCGTTGGCGGCCAGCCTCATCCAGCTGGCCATCAGCCGCTCCAGGGAGTACGAGGCGGACGCGTCCGGCGCCCAGCTCACCGGCGACCCCCTCGCGCTCGCCAGCGCTCTGCGCAAGCTCGAAACGGGCACCAAGCAGCTGCCGTTGCCCCCCGAGCCGCGCCTCGAGACCGCGAGCCACATGATGATCGCGAACCCATTCCGCCCTGGCCAGGGACTGTCCAAGATGTTCTCGACCCACCCGCCGATGGCGGAGCGCATCGCCCGGCTCGAAAAGATGGCAGGTCGCCCCCAGTGAAAACCATCCTGAACGTCATTTGGCTCGTCCTGAGCGGCTTCTGGCTGTTCCTCGCGTACCTGGCCGCGGGCGCGCTGCTCTGCATCACCATCATCGGCATCCCGTTCGGCATAGCGGCCTTCCGTATCGGCGTCTACGCCCTGTGGCCCTTCGGGTACACCACGGTCGAGCGCCGCGACGCGGGGGCGCCCTCCTTCGTCGCCAACGTCCTGTGGCTGGTCCTCGCCGGCTGGTGGCTGGCTCTGGGCCACATCGCCACCGGACTCGTCCTCTGCGTCACGATCATCGGCATCCCGTTCGGGATCGCGAACTTCAAGCTGATCCCCGTGTCCCTGTTCCCCCTGGGCCGCGAAATCGTGCGCACGGACGAGCCGTTCGCGGCCCGCTGACGGACGGGCCGGGGAGAGGGAGCGATCATCCGCAAGTGTCGGGCGATCGCGTCGACGTCCACCTCGCCCGAACCGATGTGGCCGCAGGGTTTTCCACAACCCGGAGGTTGTCCACAGGCTTGCCCGGCTGTCAGTGTCGCCCTGCATCATGAATGCATGACCGAGAGCGAGCAGTTGCTGGCACGGGTGGCGGACAAGGCCCGCAACACCCGTCCGTGGGGCTGGGCTTCCCTGCCCGAGCCGGTGGACACGGCCACCCTGGCCCGCGCCGAAGCCGCGTTGGGCTTCCGTCTGAGCCCGCTGCTCGCCGACCTCTACTTGCGGATAGGAGACGGCGGTTTCGGCCCGGAGTACGGCCTGTTGCCCCTGCTCGACAGCGCTCCTGCCGGCGAGCCCGCAGCCGTCGTGCAGTACCTGGCCAACCGCAAGAGCGGTCGCAAGGACCCCGACTGGCCCTGGCCCGAGGGCGTCCTGCCGATATCCCACTGGGGATGCGCGATGTACGCGTGCGTCGACTGCCAGAGCCCGGAAGCCACCGTCCTCCTCTTCGAGCCGAACGCCGGCGACCGTGACCACTCCTGGTTCGTGGACGCCCCCGCCCTCACGGACTGGCTGGAAGCCTGGGTCGACGGCACGGGCTGGTACGAGGAGATGAACGAGGAGCTGGAGATGACTCCTTGGACGGAGTTCCCGATACGCACGGCACCGCCGACCCACGCGACCTGACGATTCCTCCAGAGGCGCCCGCCGGCTGACCTACCGCCCCGCCCGCCACTTCCGTACGCCGTACGCGACCACCCCGACCGCCAGCACCCCCGCGCCCACGACCACCGAAACCACGGGCAGCGCGAAAGCCAGCACCACACACCCGAGCAGCCCCACCACCGGCACCACCCGGGCCGCCGGAGCCGAACCGAGCGTCCAGGCCGACGCGTTGGCCACCGCGTAATACGCGAGCACACCGAAGGAGGAGAAACCGATCGCGCCCCGCACGTCCACCGTGGCGGCGAGGACCGCGACCACGGCACCCACGGCCAGCTCGGCGCGGTGCGGCACCTGGAAACGGGGGTGCACGGCGGACAGCGCGCCCGGCAGATGTCTGTCCCGCGCCATCGCCAGGGTCGTCCGTGAGACGCCAAGAATCAGAGCGAGCAGCGAGCCGAGCGCGGCCACGGCGGCACCCACCCGCACCACCGGCACGAGTCCCGGGACCCCGGCCGCCCGCACCGCCTCGGCCAGCGGCGCGTCCGCGCGGCCCAGAGCATCAGCCCCCAGCACGGAAAGGACAGCCACCGCCACACCCGCGTACACCACCAGCGTGATGCCCAGGGCCAGGGGGATCGCGCGGGGGATGGTGCGGGCGGGATCCCGTACCTCCTCACCGAGGGTCGCGATACGCGCGTACCCCGCGAACGCGAAGAACAGCAGACCGGCCGCCTGCAGCACCCCGCTCACGCCGCCGGAGACACCGGCGTCCAGCCGCCCGGCCTCCGAGGCCCCGGACCCAAGGCACACGACCACCACGGAAGCGAGGACAGCGAGGACCACCGCCACGATCGCCCGGGTCAGCCAGGCGGACTTCTGGATCCCGCCGTAGTTCACCGCGGTCAGCGCCACCACGGCCGCGACTGCGACGGCATGGGCCTGCCCCGGCCATATGTACGCACCCACCGTCAGCGCCATCGCCGCACAGGACGCCGTCTTTCCGACCACGAACGACCAGCCTGCGAGATAACCCCAGAACGGCCCGAGTCGCTCCCGCCCGTACACATAGGTGCCGCCGGAGGCCGGGTACAGGGCGGCCAGCCGTGCCGAGGACGTGGCGTTGCAGTAGGCGACCACGGCGGCCACCGCGAGTCCCACCAGCAGCCCCGATCCGGCCGCGCGCGCCGCGGGACCGAGGGCGGCGAAGATCCCCGCGCCGATCATCGAGCCGAGCCCGATGAGGACGGCGTCCCCTACTCCCAGCGTGCGCCGCAGCTCGGCACCGGAATGCGTCATGGGCCGCACCCTACTGATCCCGTGCAACCGCGGGACGCGGCCCTGACGTCCTCTTCGGCAACAAGACGCGAACACCCGCTCGACGAACACCGCACACAGGCCGGACGAGTACGGCGTAGGACCCACTCACACGAGCGCTCGCCCGGTCTGCCGGGACGTGGATCACAGTCGCCGGCCAGTTGCCGGACAGTGCGAGCACAGCGCGGAAGGACCGGTTCAGGGCATGAGCATCATCGGCTGGATCATCCTGGGACTGTTGGCCGGCGCCATAGCCAAGTTCCTGCTGCCGGGCCGTGACCCGGGCGGCTTCATCGGGACGACCCTCATCGGCATCGCGGGCGCCTTCATCGGCGGCTGGATATCGGCCCGTTGGCTTGACCACCCGGTGTCCAAGAGCTTCTACGACGGGCCCACCTGGGCCGCCGCGATCGGCGGCTCCCTCGTGCTCCTGATCGCCTACCGTCTCCTGTTCGGCAACTCGCGCGACTGACCCCCGAACCGCAGCCAGCAGGCGAGAAGGGTGGGCACCGGCCAGGTGCCCACCCTTCCTCGTGGATCCATGCCGATCGGTGAATCAGCGGCTCACCGGTAGTTCACGAACTGGATCGCGAAGTCGAAGTCCTTGCCCTTCAGCAGGGCGATGATGGACTGCAGGTCGTCACGGCTCTTCGAGCTGACCCGCAGCTCGTCGCCCTGGACCTGGGCCTTCACGCCCTTCGGGCCCTCGTCACGGATGATCTTCGCGACCTTCTTGGCGTTGTCCTGGGAGATGCCCTCCTCGATCGACGCGAAGATCTTGTACTCCTTGCCGGAGAGCTGCGGCTCGCCCGCGTCGAGCGCCTTCAGCGAGATCCCACGCTTGATCAGCTTGGACTGGAAGACGTCGAGGACGGCATTGACCCGGTCCTCGGAGTTCGCCTCCATCAGGATCTTGTCACCGGACCACGAGATCGAGGCACCCACGCCCTTGAAGTCGTAGCGCTGGGAGATCTCCTTGGCGGCCTGGTTGAGGGCGTTGTCGACCTCCTGCCGCTCGACCTTCGAGACGATGTCGAAACTGGAGTCGGCCATGTCCTGTGGCTCCTTGTATCTGGGTGCGTGTCGGCGTGCGTACGGGTGCGTATCGGCGACGTGGGGGCGGGCGCCGAGCCCGGCGTGAACCCGGGCCGCATCCGCCCAAGCCTAGCCACCCCATGCCCTCCGGGCGCAGATCAATCAGGTGGCGAAGCACCCCTCGGCATCGGGTATTGTTTACGTCGTTGCCACGGAGCACCGCCGAAAGACGGTTCGAAGGGCAGCAACCCCGGCGGTGTGCCCGAGCGGCCAAAGGGAGCAGACTGTAAATCTGCCGGCTCAGCCTTCCCAGGTTCGAATCCTGGCGCCGCCACGCTGAGAGAGACCCCCTCTCACCAGGTTAATCACCTGGTGAGAGGGGGTCTCTGCGTTGCTCGCGCCGTTCGATTCGCTGTGGACGGGACGCGGACGTGTCTCACCTCGTACCGCCCATATCCCACTGTTGATCAGTGCGTGTCCCCCAGGCGTCCCCCGGGGGTGAGCATGATCACTCGGGTTCGTTCCACTCCCGAAGTGCTGCGTCGATACGGCTGTTCGCACGCTCCCGAGTCTGGTCTAGAACCTTGGCGTACACCTTGTGCAGTACCGCGATGCTGTGGCCAGCGCGGCGGGCGCACTCCATGGCGTCCACCCCTGAGCTGAGCCAGAACGAGACGCCGGCGTGCCGCAGGTCGTAGGGGCGCCGGACCAGCAGCGAGGACGTTTCCGCTTCGGTCAGCACGTCCTTTCGGGCCTTGGCCCACACCTCGCCGTAGCCGGTCTCCTGTAGGAGACCATCGCGGTTCGTCCGGAAGAGCCGGCCATCGGGCGCCGTCCCGTGAGTGGCGATGTGCTCTCGCAGGAGGCGGACGAAGTGCGGCGGAATCGGTACCGGACGGGAGTCCTTCTTAGCGCGGGCCTTGAGGTGGCGCGTCTCGTGCGCCGTGCCGTCGTCGGTCCAACTCCGTCCGGCGCGGACAACTCCCTGCCGCAGGGTGAGCATCCCCCACCCCGTCTCCGGAAGGTGGCACTGGTTTACCCGCAGTGCGGCGGCCTCGGCGGGACGCATAGCCGCGTAGTACAGGCACCCGAAGAACGCTTCCAGGTGTCGCCCCCGCGGGCCCTGCTCACGGACCCCTGCCAGCAGAGCGCGGACCTGGCGAGGGTTGGCGACGCTCTCGGGGTCCACCGCTTCCACCGACTTCGGGGCGGTCCACTTCACGGCCGTGATCGGGTTAACCGGCATGGTGAAGTACTGCTTTTCCACGGCGAGTCCAAGAACGTCGCTCAGGCAGGCCCGCTTGCGCTTCGCGGTGCGCGGTGATGCCTCTTTGCCGTCCAGCCGCAGGGAAAGCGCGTCCAGGGCGAGACGGACTGTTGCGGGGTCCTCCATCGCGGTGACCGGCATGGAGTGCTTAGCGATCCAGGCGAGGGCACGGGCCACATCGTCCGGCGGGGTCTCGTCCCAACGCTTCCGGTTGTACGCCCACCCGTACAGCGCGCGTCGCATGAGCGCGGTACTGGGCATCCCCGCTTTCGTCTTCACGAGTGAAGGCGTGATGGTGGCCAGCGCATCGGCGTAGTTCTTCCGCGACTTAGCCGGGGCCAGCGCCCACTTGCGGTCGACGTACGCGCGGCTGTGCTCGTACCACGTGACGGAACCTTGCTTAGCGCGCAACTCGGATACGGGGAGGCCCGTTTCCTCGTCGAACTGGTCGCCGCGCCGTACGGCAGACATCAGTTCCGAGCGGCGCCCCTCGGCTTGGACCTTGAGTGTGTAGCTCTTGGAGTGCTTGCGCTCCCCGACCAGCCAGCGCACGCGGTAGGGCTTCGGGCGATCCTTGCGAACCTCGATCGCGTAGAGGCGAACGTCGTAGGTCAGTGCCATATGAACTCCAGAGGGGCCCGCCGGAAGCGGGCCCCTCGTGTCTCGTGTGTGCGGGAGGTGGTCAGGCGGCAGCGTCTTCCATGGATGACCACCACGCGTCGAGGTCCGTGCGGCGGCAGCGGAGGTGACCGTTGGGGAGCTTGATGAGCTTCGGGGCCTTGCCCCGGGCCCGCATGCGGTAGAAAGCGGCGCGGCTCATCTTGATCTCTTTGAGGACTTCCCGGAGTTCGAGCTTCTCGGTGCTGGGCAAGGTCGTGACTCCTTCTCGGGGTGAGGCGTCTCGGGGCCTTTTCAGGAGTCCGCTACATCCGCTACGCCGCTACATCGCAGGTCAGCGGGTGTGTTTGTGTAGCGGATGGGCGGGATGTAGCGGCTACGGTGCTACGCGGGGGTGTGGCCGTAGCCGCTACATCAGGTGGTTGCCGCTACAGGGTTTGTGCCTCTGACCTGGGGTGTAGCGGATGTAGCGGCAGTAGCGGACCTACGGGGACGGGGGCGGGCAGTAACGGGCCCACGCGTCTTCGAGGTCTTCGCTGTAGTAGCCCTTGAGGACCCCTCCGGCCGTGCGGATGTTCCGTGAGGCGACGGGGGTTCCGTCCGAGGTGACGTACTGGCTGAGCATCTTCGACAGGCGCCGGTTGTCGAGTGCCTTGCCGTCGAGGTCGGCCCACGGGGCGTCATCAAGGGCGTTGAGCCTGTCGAGTACGGCGATGGTGGGCAGGCGGTCGACACCGACCATGACGTGGTCGCGGAGGTCGGTCAGCAGGCGGATGCCGATGCTGCCCTTGTCGTTGACCTGTGAGGCCTTGACCAGTTCGGTGCAGGCTTCGCGGGCGCGCTTGGGCCAGTCGCCCCCGACCGCCTCCGCGACGGCGAGCAAGGGTTCCCACACGTCGGCGGGGCGGTCGGTGACGCCCTCGGGCATTTCCGGCCACGCGCCCATGACGGACTCGCGGATCTCTTCAGCCCACTTGGCGAGCTGGTCGCGCAGGGCGAAGCCTTCCTTCTCGTGGATGCGGGAGCGATACGGCTCTGCCTTCTCGTTCCTCGCGCGCCGGCGCATGCGGATGATGACCGAGCGGGTGAGGATCGTGTCGGGCAGCGAGCCGAGACCGGCGACCGCGACGGCGGTGTAGGAGGGGAACGCCTGCACGGTCTGGTTGGCTCCGTCGCCAACGCACCGGTACATCA
The DNA here is from genome assembly GCF_040606035.1 of Streptomyces sp. NPDC005483. Taxonomy (NCBI): domain Bacteria; kingdom Bacillati; phylum Actinomycetota; class Actinomycetes; order Kitasatosporales; family Streptomycetaceae; genus Streptomyces; species Streptomyces sp. NPDC005483. Next base: position 21,611 of record NZ_JBEXEA010000017.1, on the reverse strand, counting down.
CCTTGCCGCGCCGGTGCCCGGCGTTGATGAACCCGCGGAGCTGTTCGTTCTCTCCGGCCTTGGGGCCAAAGATGGTGTCGATCTCGTCGAAGAGGATCGTGGGCCGCTCGCCGTCGACCCCGGAGACCGAGCGGAACAGGGCGGCGGCGGACGCGTCGACCGCGGCCATGGGGTTCGGCACGAGGGTTTCCACGATCTCCAGTGCCCGCGACTTCCCGGACCCCGGTTCAGGGCTCAGGAAGGCGAGGCGGGGGGTGGACTCGAAGCAGTCGAGCAGGTGGGCGTGCGCGTCCCACAGCGTCACGGCGACGTAGGCGGCTTCGGTGGGGAAGACGTTGAAGCGCCGGTGGAAGGCTTCGACCTCGTTGAGCAGTGCGGCGCCGTCGATGGTGGGCGGGGCGGGGGTCTGGTCGGTCATGCGGCCCGTCCTTCCTGGGAGTTGCGCAACGGGCAGGTGGCGCGGTGGGAGTCGTGATCGGCGATCAGGGCGTGTACGCGGCGGATGCCGACGGCTGAGCGGTCGCGTCCGCATGCGCACCACGACGTGGCGGTGGGGATGGTGCCGCGACCGGGCGCCCTGATGTTCAGCCACGCGATGGGGCGGCGGCCGTCGTCGCCGTGCGGGTCAGTGCCAAGGGCAGTGCGGACGCCTTCGGCGGCGCTTTTCGGGTCGCCCACGGCCACTGCGGGCGAGGCGAGTTCGGCGGCCTGCTCTGCGCTCGCGGGCGGTTGGCCTTCCAAGGGGGCGGAGCGGGGGGCGTTCATGCCGCCTCCCGGGGCCGGGCTTTGCGGATGGAGCTGTCCAGGGCGCTGCGGATGGTGGCGCGGCACTCGGCAGCGCTAAGGCCCCGCGCCTCGCCCGCCCCTTGGAAGGCCTCTTCCACCACGTGCCGGGGGATGTCGCCCCACGCGACGAAACGCCCCACCTTGAAGGCGCACCGGTTGAGTGTGGTGTTGCGCGTCGTGTCCGGTGCCGCGGACACGATGGCGCACTCGGCTTCCAGCGCGGCCAGCGCCGCACGGCCTGCATCCACCGCAGGGAGCCTCAGCGGCCCCGTAGAGGGCACGGGGGCAGGTTTCAGGATGGTTTGTAGCCATTCGGGCAGTGGGGCCGCCACAGAGCCGCTCACGGCTTCGTAGGCTCCGGTGGGGGTGTGGCTGCCCGCGGCGACGACGTAGCCGCCCCATGCACGGGTGTCGACCAACTCCGCGATCGTGCCTGCTGTGTTGGTGAGGCGGATGCCGTTGGGGGCGGTGAAGTGCAGGTGCTGTCCGCCGCTTGCGGTCCGGGTCCGGTAGGTGTCGGGGATGGCGTGTCCGGCGCGCTCGCAGAGCGCTGCGAAGATTGCCGCGCCGCTAGGCGCGTCCGCACTGCCCTTGTCCTTGGGCACGTCGAGGTCGACGACGACCAGCCCGGAGGGGCCGGTGGCGATGCCGACGTTGAACGGGGCCGCGGACCAGGCCGCACGGATGCGGTCAGGGTCGGTAGTGGCGCGCTGTTCCCACTTCCGGTGCCCCGCGGTGCACTCGCCGGTACGGGGGCATGCTCGCTCGCCGTGCAGGGCGGGCCGCTTGGTGCCGGGACGAAGAGGGAAGACGTGCCAGCCGCGCGAGGCGGCGTCCAGCGCCGCGCGCAGCAGCGCGCGACGGGGGTTATGGGTCATGCTGGGTGTCTCCAGTTCCTCGGTTGGGTGCTGGTGAGCAAGGGCGGCCCCGGTTCTTTGGCGAGATGTGGGGCCGCCCTTGGCGTAGCTACTGGTCGTCGGTGAGCGTGCGGGCGTACTGCTGGCGGACGTAGGCGCGCGGGTCGCAGATGACGCCGGGCTGGTCGAGGTCGAGCAGGTACAGGGCCGCCGCGTCGGCGGCCTGGGTGGCGTCGCCGACCGTGCCGGGCTCATCCAGGAGGGCGATGCGGTCGAGCAGGGCGGCCTTGCGGAGGTAGAACTCCCGCCCCAGTTCGGTGAAGCATGCGGTGTCGGCGAGGAAGCGGGCCGTCCATCCGATCTCGCTGTTGATGCCCGGGGCGGTGGCGTATGCCTGCTCGGGGGTGGGCCAGTGGGCCGGGGTGGGGCGGTGGTCGGCGGTGAGGTAGAGGCGGGTGTGCTTGCCGTCCCGGGTCGGGTACTGGCGCACCTCGCCAGTGGTGAACGCGGCCTTCAGCGCGGTGGTGACGCGGTCGGTGTCGTCGGGGTCGCAGATGGCGCGGATCTCGAACACGGAGGCTCCTGTCAGCCGTTGAAGTGGTTGCGCTTGAAGATCGCCTTGCGGATGTGGAAGGTGTTGCCGCCCCTGTGGCCGCTCGCGCTGAACACCTGCACGGCGATCCAGCCGCCGAAGATGACGGCGGCGAGGATGATGAGCTGGTGGACCAGCGCGGCCAGGGCGGCGATGAACGCAGTCAGCAGGACCAGGCCGCCGCACACGGCGCCGAACCCGATGCCTCCGAGGGCGATGTTCACCGCCGTGCGGGAGACGGCCGGCTTGACGGCTACCGGTTCGGGCTTGGCGGGGTTGAGGGTGTAGCCGGTGACGACGCGGCCGTCCGGCAGGACGATGCTCGTCACGGTCGGGATGGTGCCGGGCTGCACGGGCATGAGCGGAGCGGCGGGCAGTACCGGGGCGAGCGGTGTGGGGTGGTGGACTTCCACGGCCGCCGTCTCGTGTCCGGCCGGGCGGCCGTACGCGGTGGGTTCGTTCACGGTGCTGGTCTCCCTTCTAGTGGCCGATGTCGGCGAGGGCGCCGGTGACGGCGGTGACGAGTTGGTTGACGGTGTCGCTCGCGTCGGTGGCGGCGAGGTAGAAGCCGAAGAGCGCGGCGACGACGGCCGCACCGGCACCGAGCGCGCGGAAGCGCAGCAACGCGGCGAGTGCGGCGGCGAGGAGCAGAACGAGTGGGATGGTGATGACCACGGGTCCTCCGGAGGTCAGCGGTGGGTGCAGGTGGGATAGGCGGAGCCGCGGAAGCAGTGCTTGTACTCGTCGCGGGTGACGCGGAAGTCCTGGCGGCGGCCGTCGGTGGTGGTGACGGTCAGCTGGTAGTGCCAGCCGTCGGCCTTGCGATAGGTGGCACTGCGGTCGCTCACGGTCCCGGACGGGCCGGGGGCGTAGTCGGGGCTGCACGCGGTCAGCGCCAGAACGGCGGTGATAGTCGCGGCGACAGCGGCGAGGGTCTGGCGCATGGCGGGGCTCCCTCGGGTGGTCAGCGGGTGCCGGCGCGGTAGGTGCGCGCGGCGCGGTTGTAGATCCAGCGGCCGACGCGTATGCGCTTGCCGGTGGCCTGGCAGCGGCGGCAGTCCTTGCCGCGCTTGGTGCGGCCCTTGCGGTCGGTCTTGAAGCCGTGGCCCATGCCGTGGCACGTGCGGCAGTCGCCGAACGGGCTCAGCCAGCACTTGACGCTGTAACCGAGCGTGACGGTGAGTAGGCAGGCGATAGCAAGGAGAGGAAGGCTCATCAGGGGCCTCTCAGACGGGTTTTCGGGGGTTTCTGCAGGTCGGCCGCTAGCCACTAGCTACCTGATCAGAAGCGGTTTTGGTCGCTAGCAGGGTCGCTAACGCTAGCGACGGCTACCGCTAGCGTTAGCGACCCTTCGGGGCTATCCGGCGTCGCGCTTTTCGTTGCGCTGCGTAATCGCGGCGGCGAGGTCCTCGCGCTTGATGCCGCGCTTGTTGACCGTCTTGCCGTCGACGCGGCGGCCGATCTGCTCGGTGGCCACGCCGAACGGCTTGAGCGCTGCGGTGAGCGCTTCGGCCTTGGGCTTGGCGTCCAGTTCGGCCCACGGGCCGTAGACGTCGGGGCGTAGGTCGGCGAGGCGGTCGACGATGGTCTCGGACCACACCTTGGCCTCGCCCTTGCCCAGCACCTGAGCGACGTCGTCCAGGATCGTCGCGGATGCCTCCGGGGCCGGGGCCTCGCCGACCGCGTCGCCGGACAGCGTGCCCTCCGCCTCCCGCAGCGCGGCGGCACGGGTCAGGATGCGTTCCGCGTCGCGGCCGTCGGCGAGGTAGGTGCGCACGATCCCGGAGTCGTCCGACATGCCCTTGAGCAAGCCCACGCCCTTGTGGGACTTGAGCAGCTTGGACGCGTCCAGACCCTCGCTGTAGGACCCGGCACCGAGGATGACGTCGGAGACCTGGTAGGCGCCGACCCGCAGCGCGAACCGGGCCTGGTGCTGGTCACGCAGCTCGGAGGGGCACGCCTTGTCGTCCGGCTTCTGCGTCGACGTCATCACGCTCACGCCGACGGCCGGGGCAACCCGGGCGAGGTAGACCATGAGCGACAGGATCTCCTTGCCGTGCTCGGGGTGGGTCAGGTACTCCTGCACCTCGTCCACCACGAACAGCGTGAGCGGCATGTTCAGCTTCTTGTCCCGGCTGATCTCCGGGGTGAGCTTGCCCTCCGGGCAGACGTGCAGCGGCAGTTCGGACAGCCGGTGGTAGCGGTCTTCGACGTCCGCCTTGAGTTCCCGCAGCGAGGTCAGCAGGTGCTGCACCGGGTCGAACCCGTTCTTGGGCACGATGCCGAACCCGATGCGGTGCGCGACCAGCGCGAACTTGCGCCAGTCCGGGGATGCCTTTCCGTCGAACACGTACAGGCGCACGTACGGGTCCAGCGCGGCGGCGAGAGCGATCGTGCGGGCAGAGAACGTCTTGCCCTGCCTGGGCACGGCACCGACCAGCAACGACAGCCACAACATCGTGGCCATGACCGGGTTGCCCCGCTCGTCGACACCCCACGGGAACGGCTTCCAGAAGTCCACCCGGGTCGCCCCCAACAGCGGCGACTTGCCCGACGGGACGGCGAGCGGGTCACGGTCGGCGATCCAGTACGACACCCGCCGACCGCTCGTCTCGTCCTTGTCCAGGAAGAGCTGAGTCGGGGCGATGTCCATACCGGAGGCGAGCCGGGCGTGAGCCTTCACCGCGTCCTCGAACGTCTTGCCGTACGGCAGATCCACCACCACGCGCCAGCCGTCGCCGTCCCGGCCGATCGGCCGCGGGAACGCGATCGTCTGATCCTTGGTGGTCAGCCCGGACGCCTCATGGGCGCGGATGACGATGTCACTGGACAGCCGCCGCTTGCGGAACGTCACCTTGGCCATGTCGATCAGCGGCCGATCGGCCGGCGCCCCGACCGCCCCAAGCGTGGTCGTCAGCGTCGCCATGGCCAGCAACAGCAGCCAGGACGGAGCCATGACGTACAGGGTCAGCGCGGCGGCGAGGCCGATCAGAGAGGCAATCGCGGCGACGATGCCCCGCAGGCGGACGCGGTCGTTGCGCTGCCGCGACAGCTTCAGGTACTCCGCCGCGTCCTCGTTCGCCACCGACGCCAGGCGCAGGGCCTTGCCTTCCGCGTCGAAGACCCACCGGCCGAGGGCAGTTGACCAACGCCACGCCCCGCGCGGCGAGTAGAACAGGATCTTCGGGGTGTAGATGCAGGGCAGGCGAACGGCGTGGTAGCCGATCACAGCCGAGTAGTGGCGAACGGCCCACTTGCGTACGGCCGTTCGCTGGTCGGGGAGTTTCACCCAGTCGGGCAGGACCGGCAGGCGGGCCTTGTCCTTGGCCTCCATCCATTCCGCGACCGAGGGCGGGTAGACCTCGCGCGGCGGGTCGACTGGGGCCCCGTCGGTCAGTCCTTCGGCCTCGGGGTCGTCGGTGTCGGGGAGTTCGGCCTCCCACTCGCCCGGCTTCACCACGCCCTCGCCGGTGGGCGCGGGCGAGTCGGCGGGGGTGGTCTTCTTCAGCGGGAACGGCAGCACTTCAGCCGTCGGCGCTTCGGTGCCTTCCAGGTCCTCGGGGGGCGGGAAGGCGGTAGTTTCCGTCACGATGTTCGCACTCCTTCGGGAGTTGAAGGGTCCGGCCGTCTTGCTGTGGAAGGTGGGCGGCCGGGCCCGGCATGGGTGATCAGGTCATGCACCATCCGGAGTCACATCCGGAGTCCCACTCGTCGAACGGCAGCGTGTCCACGCCGTCCGGGATGGCCTTGCGTAAGGGCCGGTTGAACCGGGTCAGCCAGACGTGGTCTTTGCCGAGTTCGTCGCGGCGGCGGTTGAGGAGTTCTTCGAGCTGGCACGCCTTCTCGAACAGCTCGGGTTCGTCGCGGCGCATGTCGTGCCAGGTCTCGGGTCGGTGAAACGGGCAGAACCAGCACGACGACTTCGGCGGCACCGGCAACCCGGCCTCGCGGATGATGCGGGCGCAGTCGATACGGCGGATTCCGCGCTCCAGCAGCGGATACTCGATCCGTTCATGCGGCTCACAGCGCTGCTTGTTCGCCCGGTGGATCTCATCCAGGCTGATGCCGATACCCACCGTGGCGGGCGCGTCCTTCGTCGCCCCGCGGCGTTTGAGTTCGTCGCCGACGACCTTGATTTTGAACTGGGCGGTGCACGAGCGGGTGCCGGGGGCCCCGTTCGACATCCGCACCGGGATCTTCAGCGAGCGTGAGCCCTCGCGGGTGAGATCCTGATACAGCGTGCGGATCTCCCCCGAGCGCTTCATCACCCGATCCAAGACGACCAGCTCAAGGCCGTGCGCTTCGGCGTAGGGGATGGCGTACTGGTGCAGGTAGGCGAGCGTTCCGGGGTGTTCGGAGTCGTCGCCCACGTTGGCCATCAGGAACGTGCGGTAGTCCAGTTCTCCCGTGGCCGCGAGGACCATCGCGGCCATCGACTGCACACCGCCGCCGAAGCTGAAGGACTTCACCGCATCCGTGGTGGGTGTGGTCATCACGCGACCCGCTTCCAGGCGGCCCGCAGCCGGACCTCGGAGGCGGAATGGCCGGCCTGGCGAAACCGGGCCGCCATCTCGCGGTACGACAGGGCAGGCGTCTCACTGTGCGTGATCTCGTCGACCAGCGCGTCAAGCGCCGCGTCGGTAAGCGCGGGCCCCGACTCCAGAGAGAGCGCGGAGACCGGTTCGGTGGGCCCCCACACGGGGAGTTCCCAGCGGGGCGTGACGTCGGCTGTGACGCGGCTCGTCACGCTGGTCAGGGCCCTGCCGGTGTCCTCGCCTTGCCGTGTCTCTTCCAGCGTCGACCACGCGCGGGAGAGGGTTTTTGCGGTCTTGGCCTGGACGCGTGCGACGCGGGCACCTGCCTGCGTCACGGCCGTCAGCCGGGTCGCCTCGGTGGCGGCCTCGGAGCGCAGCCGGGCCCGCGCCACGGCCGCCTCATCCCGCGCTTCCTGCTGAATGCCCCGGATCGCATCCAGGGCTGCGGTGGTGAGGGCAGTGCGCTCCCACAGCCCATGGACCAACCACAGCGCTTTCGCCGCGATCGGCAGCCACGCTACGGCCAACCATGCGCCGGCCGACTGTTCGGCGGTCAGCGCGTGGGCGACCAGGACACCGGCCGCGATCAGACCGAAGAACCAGCCGACGCCGGTGACGACGCGGCTGTGGTCGCCCTGCGCGGCGAGGCGGCGTTCGTAGGCGAGGGTGGCGAGCCATCCCCCGTCGATGCCGAGTCCGACGACCAGGGCGACGGGCCACGGCACGGCCGTGCCCAGCCACATCATGACCACGGCCAGGGTGAGGACCATGGATACGGCCGTCATCGCGACGGCGGGCAGTACGGTCTTGGTTTTCACGCCGCGCCTCCAGCGGTGGCGGTGGCGCCCTGGTTGGCGAGTGTGCGCCGCTCGGCCAGCACTCGACGGCGGGCACGGCGGATGCGGCGGGTGTCCAGCTCGTTCGGCGTGCGGTCGAGGGTGATGATCTGTGCGTCCAGCAGGTCGACGTCCGCCAAGATCAGCGGAATCTCCTGCTCGATCGCGTCCAGTTCCGCATTCGTCGGCTCGATGAAGTCGGCGAACGCGGTAACAGCGTCCTGAACAGTGACGATGTGGTCCATTGGGTCGTGTTCTCCCTTGCAGGTGGAACGGCCCGAACTGCGGCCCCGGAGTTGCACCTCCGGGGCCGCGCCGTTGAAGTCGGAACATCCGGCTCCCCTCAGCGCTGCTCGTGCGAGACGAGCAGCGGAGGCAACCGGCCGCGGTCGAGCCGCAGTGGGTCAAGATGCGCTGTTCCGCGCACGGGACAGAGTCCGTACGCGCCCGCCCGCTTACTGCGAGGTGGGGCGGGATTCCTTCAGCACACTGTTGAGTTCTCAAAGAGCTGTCGCTTCCTTCGAGCCCGTTTCACGGAGCCCTCCGGGCGTTCATGCAGTACCTGTTTTACAGGTACTGCATAGGGGTCCGTCAAGTACAGCGACGGAACCTCTTGGTTTTGCGTCGGGACTTCTTGGCGCACAATCAGAATCGCCCCAGGTCAGGGGAGTTGGTTACCCCCTGCATGGACAGCTCCCGATCAGCTGGCTACCGTCAAGAGCTCCCTAGATGTCCCACGAAGGGGTTCAGATGCCCAACGAGCGGTTGCGGTCGGCTCTGTTAGCCCGTGGCATGACCGTTCAGAGCCTCGCGGAAGAGATCAAGGTCAACCCGAAGACCGTGGAGCGCTGGATCACGCAGGGCAAGGTGCCGTACCGGCGCCACCAGTACGCCACGGCAGCGGCACTCAAGGTGGACGTGACGACACTGTGGGAGGACTCCCGAACTCAGGAGTCCTCAACTGACCTGAGTAAGGCGGAGATCGTGACCGCCTATCCTCATCGGCACGTTGTGCCGTCAAGTCTCTGGCGTGAGATGTGCGAGCGAGCTACGGAGTGCATCGACATCCTCGTGTACGCCGGCATCTACCTGGCGGAAGACCCTCTCTTCTTCTCGACGCTGAAGGAGAAGGCTGAGAGCGGTGTCCGCATACGAGTCCTCATGGGCGACCCCGAGTGCGAAGCCGTCATCCGGCGCGGCATCGACGAAGGGCATCGCATCATGGATGGCAAGATCCGCAACGCGCTCGTCAACTACCGTCCGCTGTTCACCAGCCATCCTGAGATTGCCTTCCGCCTGCACGACACGGTGCTCTACAACTCGATCTACCGCGCTGATGACGAGATGTTGGCCAACACGCACGTGTACGGCATCGGCGCCTACATGGCGCCCGTGTTCCACCTGCGGCAGCTTCCCGGGGGCGGCCTGTTCGACACCTTTGCCAATAGCGTTCAGCAGACCTGGGAAGGCGCCAGGCCAGTAACCGAACACGACGTCACGGGAGCTTGAGCATGGGACGCATCGACTACTTGCACGACCCCGACGCCCCGCCTGCCAACTCGGTCGTGCCCTCGGTTGTGGCGTTCGTCCAGAACGATGCAGGGCAGGTGCTCGTGATTCAGCGGTCCGACAACGGGCGTTGGGCACTCCCTGGCGGTGGCCACGACGTGGGGGAGTCCATCAGCGACACGGTGGTCCGAGAAGTCTGGGAAGAGACTGGCATCAAGGCCGAAGTCGTCGACATGTCCGGGATCTACACGGACCCCGGTCACGTGATGCAGTACGACGACGGCGAAGTGCGCCAACAGTTCAGCATCTGTTTCCGGGCGCGGCCGGTCGGCGGCGAGGTTCGTACGAGCAACGAGACGACACAGGTCCGCTGGGTCGACCCAGCGGACCTGTCCGAGTTGGATATCCACCCCACGATGCGGCTCCGGATTGAGCACGCGATGGACCCGACGCGGCCGACTCCCTACATCGGCTGACGCTTGGCGGCGGCGACGCGTTCGAGCACCCGGAACGTGCACGCAAGAATCTCCGGCTCAGCGCGACGGATGAACTTCCCAATCAAGCTGTCCGGCCCGTAGCGGCCGGCGATCTCGTTGACCCGGTCGACGGGGTTCGTCGGCGTTCCGTCCGGTGTGGTGTTCATGTCGCAGTAGCAGAGCGCGTCGTTTAGGTGCGCGCTCTCGCGCGGGAACTCGCCCTCCAGCTCCTCACGCAGGCCCCGAGCGTCTGCTTCCATCCACGAACAAGAGTGGTGGGCAACCAGGTTCACGACTCGTTCGTCGGCCTGCGCCACGTCACGGAGATAGCGGGCACCATCGAGCGGGTGAAACCCCGTCTTCGCGAGGTCCGGCGAGTAGCCGATGTCATGCAGGACGGCCGCAGCCTCCAGCAATTCGGCATCCTCCCCGAGGACCAGCGCGATGGTCCGCGCCCGCTCGGCGACGCCCAATGAATGCTGCCACCGCCTCGGCAGTGGCTCGGCGAGCAGGGACTCAGCGAGGGGGTAGGCCCACTCCGTCAGCTCCGACAAGCTACGAACGCTCCTCTCGAATCGGCACGGCGCGGACCGTCCGCACCTTGCCCTGTCCTTCACTCGCCAGCACGCCGGCGGCCTCCAGCTTGTCCAGCGCCTTGGTCACGGTGGGGCGGGAGACCCCGAACCTGCCCATCAGGTCGGATGCGCTCAGGAAGGCTGCACCCACCTCGAACCCCTCGGCGGGGATGAGGTCGGCGATGCGCTCGTCCAGCGGCCGTCGGTCGACGTCCTCACCTTCACGTACGACGCGCCACCGGCCGCCCCGTGCGGGCTCGGCGACACCGTCCGTCTGCAACGCCTTGAACGCGCGAAGCACCACCCCGCGCGAGACGTTGTGATCCCGCATGAGGTCGGCGGCAGGTGGAAGGTGCGTCATCTGCGGGTTTGCCTTGATCTGAGTCTTCACCACTTCCGCGACCTGCAAGTACGTGTCTCGCGGACTGGCCTGCGGCACGTGGCCTCCCCTTCATCGTTCCTCGGGCTTCTGCCCAATCGTGGCATGCCGCTTGGTGGCGCCCGTAGGTCTCTCCTCGCGGCACTGGAATCCGCTCGACCCTGACTCTGGACTCATCGCGTTAGCGGCGGTGAGGTTCTGCTCCGTCGCGGTGCTCACGAGGCATCCCCGGGCAAGCTCGTAACGCAGAGGGGCAACGAGCAGGAGGATGCGTTAGTACCGCCGCTTGTGTAGTTTGTGTTTATCGATACGGATGACGCGGGCGGTAGAATGCTCGATCCATGAGCTTTGCGTGGAAGCAATAATGACCTGATTTCCTTGACTTGCGAGCTCATTCAGCTTCTCGCGCATGATCTTATGCACTGCGGGGGAATAGAGAGCTGCGGGTTCATCGAAAAGAAAAAGCTGGTTCGATCCCTGTCTGCTTCGCATAAGGGCGGACCAATTCTCCGACCAATGTTCGATGCCGGACGCTTTCGACTTTCCCCTATTGTGCCTGAAATAATAGTCGGTCAAATAATGTGCGCATTCTATTGGGCGCTGCTCGTTCCAGGCCACCTTAAGCGCTCTTGCTAGGCTTCGACTCAAGTCGGATGGGTTGCGGAATTCTGACGCATCTGTCGTTCGGTGGGGTGACAGTTGCATCAGTGTGTGCAGCAAAACTGTTTTCCCGGCGCCGTTATCGCCTATCAGCACCGTGATTCCCGCGTCGAAGGCTATACCTCGATGCAGCCTGTCAAGCAAGGGAATGGGTGCAGGTAGGTCATGGTCGCTAGGAAGCCGTACGGCGAGAAGGATATTAGCGTTGAGCCCTATTTTTTGCGGAGTGTCGTCATGACGCCCGGCCTGTGTAACAATCGTTTGCTGTGCCGCCCAGCGCACGCTTGGTGAAGCGTCGCTACTCAGTGTTTGAAGCGCGGCATCGGCGATGGCGTCGTTTAGCCACACGTCAGCTAGACTCTCCGCGACGGCCATCCGCACGTATACGTCGGCGTCGTAGATGAAGGCGGTAAGGGCGTCGCGGACTGTTGGGTCGCCTGCCCAGCCTTCTGCCAGCCCCAGTACCGCATTCTCCCGGACGCTCCCATCGTTGTCGCGAGCTAAGGCGGTAAGGGCGTCGCGGGCTATGGGGTCGCCTGCCCAGCCTTCTGCCAGCCCCAGTACCGCATTCTCCCGGACGCTCGCATCGTTGTCGCGAGCTAGGGCGGTAAGGGCGTCGCGGGCTATGGGGTCGCCAGACCAGCCTTCTGCCAAGCTCCAAGCTGTGATGCGCCGAATTTCGGACTTTTCGTCACGCGCTAGGCGGACCAGTGTGTCGCGAGTTTTGCGGTGATGGGGCCATTGCTCGAGGAGAGTACGTAGGGCTGTGCGGCGGGTTCCCTCATCCGTCAGCCGAGTGGCTGCCACCAGGATATTCAGCTCGTCATCCAGATTCAGTGGCGTATCAGCCGCAATTGAATGCTGAAGTTCAATTACGGCTTGCTCCTCCGCGTCGTTATACTTTTCTACTTTTCCTAGCGCGGCGCCAATGTCCATGAGCGTGGACTTGGTTCGGAGGTCTTCCGGTAGGGGGATTCGGGGCAAGGCTAGCTCGGTGGAGAGTGGGGGAGCGTCTGATACCTCGGCGTGAAAAGTTAAACGCTGCAAGTTCTCATGTGCTTGGTCCCAGAGCGTTTCCAATAATTGTCGTCGCTCGTTGGCTCGGTCAAACTGTGCTTCTGCTGTCGCCTTGTATGACTTGGCTTGGATTCGCTGTCGTTTTGCTAGGGCCTGTACTTCTGATTCTTTGGCAGTGTGCAGGCCTATCTCTGCGGCTGATCCTGTGATGATATCTCGCAAAGCGTTGATGATTCGCAATAGCGTTTCCATCACTCTCTGCGTATCGCTAAGTGCCCAGCGCAACCTGTCTTCAGTTCGGTGAGCTCGTTCAAGCTCAAGTTGGATCTGGAGAGTGGCAACAACTATTTCAGTGGATTCCTGCGAAGTAGGGGTGGAAGTTTGTGAGCGGCGCTGGCGGTGATTTCGGCGTTCAAGTGCTAGCAATTCGTCTGCTCGCCGGTGCAGTTCGTGGTGAAGTTCGGGGCGTATGCCGGCGGCTTGACTGGTTATACCGAGGAAAATCGTCAAAAATCTTCTGGAGGGAAGTGATGCGGAGCCCTTATAGAGTCGATCAAGATGCGATTTAGAGAAACTCATTTCACTTATTGGATCGCTTGGCGCATCCGCTCCGTCTTCGATGCGCAATGCCTCTTCGTTCGCGAGTTTTTGGAAGCGCTCCGCGATGTCACGTGCGCTTAGGCCAGCCCTAGTGGCCTGAGATAGCAGAAATTGTCCGAGCGAGGCCTCCGGTTGGCGTTCGCTCTCTGCTGCTCCTCGCACGCCTTCTTCCTCCGATGCTGTGTCCCTGGGGTGTCCCAGGGGCGCCCCTGGGACACCCCAGGGACACAGTTCTTCGTACCAGTTCAAGGGCCTGAAGCTCCGTGCCTCGCACTGAGTTGCCCCTGGTTGTCCCCATGTCGCTTGGGGGCGCGGCACCCCGGCCACATTGTCTCGTCTGCGGCTGGTGGGAACCACGGTTTGCCGCAACTAGACGAAGAAGGGCAATGATCCACATGCGCGTAAGCGGCTTTTCTCGATCGCTCCTCGCCACTTGCTCACACCAGGTGGTCGACATTCACGACATTTTGCTTGCTTCTGTTCCAGAGTTCGTTGGTGGACTCTTGACCGCCCTTGTTGCTGGCGCGGCGGCTTGGATCATCCGGAAGCGCCGCAAGCGCTGCGCTGATGGTCAGGAGTGCGGCTGACATATGAGAGAAGCGGTGCTGGTTTCGAAGCGTGAGTACCGCTGCATGTGCCCGCACCACCCCAACTCACCCTTGGTGCCGTGCAGTCCCGCAGCGCCTGAACCTTGGTAAGGGGGAGGAGCGGGGCTCAGCCTCCCCCACACGTCCCCCGGCGCTGGCGAGCACAGGTGGAACGCCAGGTCACAGGCGATGAACGGAGCCCGCTGTAAATCTGCCGGCTCAGCCTTCCCAGGTTCGAATCCTGGCGCCGCCACGCTGAGAAAGAGACCCCCTCCGAACTGCGGAAACGCAGAGCGGAGGGGGTCTCTTCGTGCTCCGGGGGCGGAGTGCTCGGTGGAGCAGGGTGATGTCTCTCACCGGAGGTCAGGACACGTGTTCGTGTTCCTCCTGCAGTGCTGCGTGCATGTAGCGGTAGCGGTCCAGGGCCTGGCGTCGCATCCAGACGACCCAGCAGCAGAGGCCGACCATGGCGACAGCGAAGACGATCGGGAAGCCCAGTGATCCGTTGATCGCCCCCAAAACGAGCAGGGCGGCCGCGATCAGCCCCATGAAGGCCAGCCAGTACGGCACCCACCGGCCCCTGCCCTCCAGCCAGCCCAGTTGATCGTCGACCAGGCGTCGCATGGACGCCCGTTCCGCGGGCTCGCTCGGCACCTCGCGATGGCGGATCCTGCGGCTGAGTTCGGCGAGACCGCGCGGGTCGGTTCCTGCCGCGCGGCTCGCCCGGCGGCGCTGCACCACCAGGACCGTGACGCTGATGGCGGCGTAGAAGGCTCCCTGGATCACCCACAGGACCGGGTGCCTGCCCTGACGGAACAGGGCGGTGACCCCCACACCCAGCAGAAAGATCACGACCGCCTGGGCGGTCAGACTGCGGTCGAGCCAGCGCTTGAAGGAGCGCACGGCACGTACCTCCTCGGAATCGGCAAGTACCGCTGTCGCTTCCGAATACCCTTGCAACTGGGCATCGAGTCAACTCCCGTTGGAGAGAGAGGACTCCGGTCACCTCATTTCGCGGGTGCCGCCCCAACCACCCACCGGCCCATACCAGTTCGAGCGTCACCTCGTTCACGCCCACGCCGGGAAACGTCACCTCAGCCGCTCATGACCGTGGCGATCACACGGCAGCCCCACCCACCAGCGCACCCGACACACCGCCCGCCCTCGAACTTCCCAGCCCCGCCCCTTCCCCGCGCGCTCCGATCGGCCCAGCCACGGCCTCCCGCACGCACGAATTCCGCCCGCCCGGGGCACACTGACTGCATGTCCAGTCGTCGCAGGCTCTGCCCGGAATGCCGTCGCGAGATCGCCGTCGTCGCCGGCCGCTTCGCCCGGCACGACCCGCCCGGCGCACGCGAGAGAGGTCAGCTCGTCTCGTGCCCGGGTTCCCGCAGACAGGCGGAACTCGGAGCGGCCCAGCCGTCGTTGGACGGGTACGCACTCCCCGTCGTACCCGGCCAGCTGCCCCTCTTCTGACGCGCCGGGGCCGGGGGCCGGGGCGCGCCGTCGCCTACGGACCCGCCCGCACATCCATCCGTGCGACCAGCCCGTCCTCCCCGAACCGATACACGTGCTCGACCGTCTCCCCGGCCCACCGCTCGCCCGACGCGTCCAGCGCCCCGAGCCGTACGGTGACCGCCACCACCTCGGCGGACCCGTCCGACCGCAGCCCCTCCAGCCGTACGAGGGGATGCCCCGCCGCGAACTGCCGTGCCCAGTACGCGCGTACCGCCTCACGTCCGTGCAGCCGGCCGCCGTCCAGCATGTTCGGCCAGTCCACGTCCGGGGCCAGACAGCGCGGTACGAAGGCGTCGCGCTCGTCCGTCGCGAAGACCTCGTACATCCGGCGCAGCAGGGCCTCCTGCGCCCCCGGCACCCCCTCGGTGGCCATCCTCAGTTGCCCGCCACGGACTTCACCGCCACCGACACCGGCGTGGAACCGCTCACCAGCTCCAGCGTCAGCCCGGCCGTCGCGGGGGTGTCCAGCAACTCCGCCAGTACGGCGGCCACGTCGTCGCGCGGGATCGGGCCACGGCCGGTGTGCGCCTCCAGGCGGACCAGGCCCTTGCCCGCGTCGTCCGTGAGCGCGCCGGGCCGCAGAACCGTCGAGTCCAGGGCGTCCAGGCCACTCACATAAGCGTCTGCCTCGCCCTTGGCGCGCAGGTACACGTCGAAGATCTCGTCACCCTCGTGCCGCGGGTCCGCGCCCATGGAGGACACGATCACGAAGCGCCGTACGCCCGCCCGGACCGCCGCGTCCGCGAACAACACCGCTGCGGCCTTGTCGACGGTGTCCTTGCGGGCCGCGCCGCTGCCAGGGCCCGCACCCGCCGCGAAGACCGCCGCGTCCGCGCCCCGCAGAGCCGCCGCGACCTCCTCGACCGAGGCCGACTCCAGGTCCAGCAGGACCGGTTCGGCACCGGCGTCCCGGAGGTCGTCCCCCTGCTCCGGGCGGCGGATGATCCCCGCGACCTCGTCCCCGCGCGCGGCGAGCAGTCGCTCCAGCCGCAGCGCGATCTGACCATGACCACCAGCGATGACAATGCGCATGCCTCCGACCGTACGCCGGAACACCCTTGAACGTCGCGTCAGGGGAGCGCGCAGGGAGCACAGGGGACACAAGCCCCCTACGGCACCGCGCCCCTACGGCTACGGCACCCCGCCCCTATGACACCTCCCCCCGTCCCTGCCGAGGGAGCCCCAACTCCGCGGTCGCCGCCGAGTCGCAGTACTCACGCACCGCGCTCGTCCGTGCCACCACGCGCCCCCCGTGCACCACGATCCGGCTGTACGCCAGGGAGAGCGCGCCGGCCAGGCGGTGGCCGCGTACCGCGAGCAACTCGGCCGGGAAACCCGCCTCCACGCGGACCTCGGGCAACCCGAGGACGGCTCGCGCCGACGTGCTCACCGCGTCGTAGGCGTCCTCCGGCCGGAGCGCGTACCGGGAGGCGAGCAGGTAGGCGGCCTCCAGCGGGTCCCCGCGGCCCACGGGGTTGGAGGCGTCCCGCAGCGCGCCGCTGCCGGCGGCCACCTGGACCCCGGCCGCGCGCAACAGCCGTACCGGAGCCGTGCCCCGCCGGTCCACGCCCGCGCAGCCGCCCTGCGGCAGGCACACCACGGCGACTCCGGCCGCCGCGAGCTGGTCGGCGGTGCGAGCGACGACCTCCGCCGGAAGCCGCTCCAGGCCCGCGCAGGGGCCGAGGGTCACGCCGGGCCGCAGCCCCCCGGCCATGGCGGCGAGACGGGCGAGCCGGGCCGGGTCGGTGGCGTCGGTGTGCAGGTCGACGGGGCAGCCGTGCTCCGAAGCGACTTCCAGGACGGCCTCCGCATAGCCGGTCGGGTCCGGGTCGGCATCCGGACAGCCGCCCACCACCGTGGCACCCATCTCCAGCGCGTCCCGCAACATGGCGAGCCCCTCCGACCCGGCCACCCCGGTCAGCACCCTGGGCATCGCCACGGCCGTCAGCTCGGTGAGCCCGCGCAGCGAGCGCCGCGCCTGGAGTACGGCGGCCAGCGCGCCCAGCCCCTGCACATCACCCACGCGCACGTGTGCCCTGAGCGCGGTCGCCCCGTGTCCCAGCTGCAGCAGAGCCGCCTCCGTGGCCCGGCGCTGGACGTCCTGGGGGTCGGGGGAGACCGGCCCCTCGGCGTCGGCCGACAGCGCGGTGTCACCGTGGGTGTGCGGCTCGGCCGGGGCCGGCAGGAGCAGATAGCCGCTGAGATCCACGAGATCCGTACGCGCTCCGCACGCGCGCGTACTGCCCCCCGCCAGACTCCCGGCCGTACCGACCGCCTCGATGCGCCCGCCGCCCAGCCGTACGTCCACGGTCCTGCCGTCGGTGAGCCGCGCCCCGCACAACAGCAGACCGGCTCCCTCGGACCGGCCCGACCAGGCGGCACCTGACGAGGACGAGGAGTGGGGCGGCTGCGGCTGGCTGTCGGGCATCGCGCTCCAGGGGCTCGGGGGTGCGGGGCCCGGAGCCGCCGGAACCGCGCAAGGGACGCAAGATCACGCAGAGTGAGTCGAGCCTAGGGCGGTGATCCGCTCGTCCCGGGGAGGAGCGCAATAGTCGTACCGGTGTGGTCCGCCGTACGGAAGAGGCCGCTGAGGCCTCCGGGAAGCCCGTGGATCAAGGCATGCGAGGCGCCGCGAAACGGATTTGGGCGAACGGCGGCGGAGCGTGTAATGTCTTCATCGCTCGCCCCAATAGCTCAGTCGGTAGAGCGTCTCCATGGTAAGGAGAAGGTCTACGGTTCGATTCCGTATTGGGGCTCTGGTGTGAAAGGTTCCCGTCGCGAGGCGGGAACCGATCACATCACAGCGGTGTAGCTCAGTCGGTAGAGCAAGCGGCTCATAATCGCTGTGTCACCGGTTCAAGTCCGGTCACCGCTACAGACAGTAGCCGATTGTGGGGTCGGTCCTTCGATCGGCTACTCTTCTATGCGTTAATCGTCCCATCCGTTCGTCAAGGAGCACTCCTGTGGCTGCCACCGACGTCCGCCCGAAGATCACGCTGGCCTGCGTGGAGTGCAAGGAGCGGAACTACATCACCAAGAAGAACCGGCGTAACAACCCGGACCGACTGGAGATGAAGAAGCACTGCCCGCGTTGCAATGCGCACACCGCGCACCGCGAAACGCGATAAATCAGGCTCGTACACGAGGCCGTCCCCGAGAGATCGGGGGCGGCCTCGCGTCGTTGAGAGACCCGATACCGGTCAGTAAGACAGCGCAGAGCAACCAGGAGGTGCCGAGGCCATGGCGCTCGACCAGTCCTTCGTGGGGCGGACCTACCCGCCCACCGAGCCCTATGAGGTGGGCCGGGAGAAGATCCGCGAGTTCGCCGTGGCCGTGGGGGACACCAACCCCGCGTACACGGACCCGGAGGCCGCCAAGGCGCTCGGCCACCCCGACGTGGTCGCCCCGCCGACCTTCGTGTTCTCGATCACTTTCAAGGCCGCGGGACAGGTCGTGCAGGACCCGCAGCTCGGCCTGGACTACAGCCGCGTGGTGCACGGCGACCAGAAGTTCGCCTACGTCCGCCCCGTGCGCGCCGGCGACCGTCTGACCGTCACCTCCACCATCGAGGCGATCAAGTCCATGGCGGGCAACGACATCCTGGACATCCGCGGCGAGGTCCACGACGAGGCCGGCGAGCACGTCGTGACCGCCTGGACCAAGCTCGTCGCGCGCGCGGCCGAGGGGGCGTGAGGAAGAACATGACGGCGAAGATCGCATACGGCGACGTCGAGGTCGGCACCGAGCTGCCGGCCGGGACCTTCACCGTGACCCGCGCCACCCTCGTCCAGTACGCGGGCGCCTCCGGGGACTTCAACCCCATCCACTGGAACGAGAAGTTCGCCAAGGAGGTGGGCCTCCCGGACGTCATCGCGCACGGCATGTTCACCATGGCCGAGGCGATCCGCGTGGTCACCGACTGGACCGGCGACCCGGGCGCGGTCGTCGAGTACGGCGTCCGCTTCACCAAGCCCGTCGTCGTCCCGAACGACGACCAGGGCGCCACGATCGAGGTCAGCGCCAAGGTCGCCGCCAAGCTCGACGACAACACGGTCCGCGTGGACCTCACGGCGACCAGTGGCGGACAGAAGGTGCTCGGGATGTCGCGGGCGGTCGTACGACTGGCCTGAGAGCCGGACACGACTGTCGGGGTAAGGGGCGTCCTCCATGGTGCGGCGCCCCTTACCGCGTCCTGGAACTCCGCCTCTTGCAAAGTTAGTGATTGAGTACTAACTTAGTCGCATGGTCAGGATGAGCGCAGAAGAGAGGCGTGAGAGCGTCATTCGCGCGGCGACGATCGAGTTCGCCCGCGGCGGCTACCACGGGACGTCGACCGAGGCGATCGCCAAGCGGGTCGGGGTGTCGCAGCCGTATCTCTTCCGGCTCTTCCCGGGCAAGAAGGCGATCTTCCTGGCCACGGCGGAGCGCTGTGTGCAGGACACCATCCGCACCTTCGAGGAAGCCTCCAGGGGGCTGCAGGGGGAGGAGTCCCTGCATGCCATGGCGGACGCGTACACCAAGGTCATCGCGGAGCAGCCCGAGATGCTGATGATGCAGATGCAGATGTACGTCGCGGTGGGCGCCGCCGAGCAGGAGGGTGACCACGAGTTCGGCGAGGCTGTCCGGGCCGGCTGGATGCGGCTGTGGGACACCGTCCACCTGCCGCTGGGCGCCGACGCCAACGAGACGACGACCTTCCTGGCGTACGGAATGCTCATCAACTGCCTGGTGGCGATGGGCTTCCCGCCCGGACACCGGGTCTGGGAGGGGATGTACCCGTCGGCACGGTTCAAGGGCCGGCTGGAGCACTGAGCCGGGCGGGGCGTTTTCGGTGCCTTTTCCTGCTCAAGAAACTTAGTAATCAATAACTAATCAGTGATCACACCCGCTGGGGGAGCGATGTCAGAGCAAGCGCAAGCCGCACCGACCGAACGTCGCGGGGGAGCCGTCTGGGCCCTCGTCATCACCAGCGTCGCCGGATTCATGGCGGCCCTCGACAACCTCGTCGTCACCACCGCCCTGCCCTCCATCCGCGAGGACCTCGGCGGAGCACTGCACGACCTCGAATGGACCGTCAGCGCCTACACGCTCACCTTCGCCGTACTGCTGATGACCGGCGCGGCACTCGGTGACCGCTTCGGCCGCCGCCGCCTCTTCCTGGCCGGCCTCACGGTCTTCACCGGCGCGTCAGCGGCCGCGGCCCTGGCTCCCGGCATCGACTCCCTCATCGCGGCCCGTGCGATCCAGGGCGTGGGAGCGGCGATCATGATGCCCCTCACGCTCACCCTCCTCACGGCGGCCGTGCCCGCCGCCAGGCGCGGAATGGCGTACGGCATCTGGGGCGCCGTCAACGGGCTCGCGGTCGCCTCCGGACCGCTGATCGGCGGCAGCCTCACCGAACACATCTCCTGGCAGTGGATCTTCTGGCTGAACGTCCCGCTCGGCGTCGCCCTGCTGCCCCTGGCCCGCCTGCGCCTCGCCGAGTCCCACGGCACCGGCGCGCGCCTCGACATACCCGGCACGCTGCTCGCCAGCGGCGGTCTCTTCGGCATCGTCTACGGCCTGGTCCGCGGGCCGTCCGACGGCTGGACCGACGCCGTGGTCCTCTTGGCCCTGTTCGCGGGGGCCGCGCTGCTCGCCGCCTTCGTCATCTACAGCACGCGGGCCAAGAACCCGATGCTTCCCATGCGGCTGTTCCGCTCCCGGGCGTTCTCCGGGATCAACGCAGCCAGCCTCCTGATGTTCCTCGGGATGTTCGGCTCGATCTTCCTGCTCAGCCAGTACATGCAGGGTGTGCTCGGCTACTCGCCCACCGAGGCGGGGCTCCGGATGCTGCCGTGGACCGGCATGCCGATGCTCGTCGCGCCGATCGCCGGGATCCTCTCCGACCGCGTCGGGGGCCGGCCGGTGGTGGCCACGGGGCTCTTCTTCCAGGCGGCGGGTCTCGCGTACATGGCGTCCGTGGTCACGGTCGACGCGTCCTACGGCGCGCAGCTTCCCGGTCTCATCCTCAGCGGTATCGGCATGGCGCTGTTCTTCGCTCCCGCCTCCAATCTGGTCATGTCGAGTGTGCTGCCGAAGGAGCAGGGCATCGCGTCCGGGGCCAACAACGCGCTGCGTGAGGTGGGCGGGGCGCTGGGAATCGCCGTCATGGCGTCGATCTTCTCCTCGCAGGGCGGCTACGAGAGCGGGCAGTCCTTCGTCGACGGCCTGCAGCCGGCGCTGGTCACGGGGGCGGGTGTGGTGGCGCTCGCCGGGGTTGCGGCTCTGCTGATTCCCTCGGGGAAGAGGGTTGTGGCACAGGGGGCGCACGAGGGGGAGCGGGCGCGGGAGCTGGAGGTCGTGTCCGGCTGAGGTCGCGCGTGGACGGTCCCGCCCGGGGAGGGTGGGGCCGTTTTCGCGTGGGGGGCGCCTAGGGGGGGGTGTCAGGTTGGGTTGTGGGGTGGGTGCGGGTGCGTTGTGGCTGGTCGCGCAGTTCCTCGCGGGCAGCTGCGCTGGGCTTGTGTGGGGCGCCTATGGAAGTGCCGGGTCGGGTTGTCGGGCGGGTGCGGGTCGGTGGGGGCTGGTCGCGCAGTTCCCCGCGCCCCTGGGGGGGGTGCCTCTATGTCTTTCGTCAAGCGAGGTGTGGGGTTCTGGGCTCGTAGAAGGTCCCGTCGCGGAGCATCGCGAACAGGACGTTGGTCC
>NZ_JBEXEA010000016.1:0-253156 GCF_040606035.1 Streptomyces sp. NPDC005483 | reverse complement strand
TGAGTTCTCAAGGAACGGACGCTTCCTTTGTACTCACCCTCTCGGGCTTTCCTCCGGGCTTTTCCCTTCGGTCTTGCGTTTCCGACTCTATCAGACCGTTTCCGGTTCCGATTTCCTCGGTGCTTTCCAGGTTCCCGCTCTCGCGTTTCCCTTTCCGGCGCTCCCGACTTTATCAGAACTTTCGGACCGGACTGACCGGTCATCTGTTTCCGATTAATCGGGAAGGGGCTTCTTTGAAATCAAAGACTTCCAGAAGCAGACAGACACTCACTGCTACCGAGCGGGATGAACCCAGCTCCAGGCAACTGTTCGAATCTACCTCCCCACGCGGTCCGTGTCAACGGCTCCTGTGGGGCGAAGGAGACAGTAGCAGTTCAGTCCGGTCCCACGCACATCAGGCGGCGGTCGGCACCGTTGCGCTGCGTTCGGCCGCCTCGACGTCGCCCGTGGCCCCCGCGCGGGCCGCTCGTCCGCCCAGGACGAAGACGTAGGCGAGGAAGGCCAGCTCGGCGACGATCCCGATGGTGATGCGGGCCCAGGTGGGCAGGCCCGAGGGGGTGACGAACCCTTCTATGGCGCCGGACACGAACAGGACCAGGGCGAGGCCTATGGCCATGCCGACGGCGGCTCGGCCCTCCTCTGCCAGTGCGGTGCGGCGGGAGCGGGGGCCCGGATCGATCAAGGTCCAGCCCAGACGCAGTCCCGTGCCGGCGGCGACGAAGACCGCGGTGAGTTCCAGGAGGCCGTGCGGGAGCACAAGGCCGAGGAAGGTGTCCAGGCGGCCGGCCGAGGACATCAGGCCGACACCGACACCGAGGTTGAGCATGTTCTGGAACAGGATCCAGAGGACCGGGAGACCCAGAAAGATTCCCAGGACCAAGCACATGGCAGCGGCCTGGGCGTTGTTCGTCCAGACCTGGGCGGCGAAGGACGCCGCGGGATGGCTCGAGTAATACGTCTCGTACTGGCCGCCGGGGCGGGTGAGCTCGCGCAGTTCGCTGGGGGCCGCTATGGAGGACTGCACCTCGGGATGGGTGCCTATCCACCAGCCCAGGAGGGCCCCGACGGCCGTGGACAGCAGCGCGGTGGGCACCCACCAGTGGCGCGATCGGTAGACGGCGGCGGGGAAGCCGTATGCGAGGAAGCGTGTGACGTCGCGCCAAGAAGCGCGGCGGGTTCCTGTGACGGCACTACGCGCGCGTGCCACGAGTTGGCTGAGCCGGCCGGTGAGCTGTGGGTCGGGAGCGCTGGACTGGATCAGGGAGAGGTGCGTGGCGGTGCGCTGATAGAGGGTGACGAGTTCGTCCGTCTCGGCGCCGTTGAGACGGCGCTGGCGCCGGAGCAGGGCGTCTAGGCGGTCCCACTCGGCTCGGTGGGCGGTGACGAAGACGTCGAGGTCCATCGGTTTGCCTGCTCCTCGGCTGATCGTCGGCGGTCCGTCGTGGATGTCAGCTTGTCGTACTGCGGCGCGATGCGCCCTCAGCTTGGCAGACTGACTGTTCACGAGGCAGGTCAGGGAAGGGCGGCGGGCGTGAGTGAGCTGGTGACGGGCGAGGCGGTGGCGCTTGAGTTGCGCCCTGCGAGGCTGCCCAGCAGGGCGTTGTCCGTACTGATCGACCTGATCGTGGCCGTGGTCGTGTTCATCGCCGTGACCGTCGCGGTCGTGGCCGCTTCCGCTTCTTTGGACGACGCGGCCCAGACGGCGCTGTCGATCGCCGCGTTCCTGCTCGTCCTGGTGGGCGGGCCGATCGCGGTCGAGACGCTGAGCCACGGTCGGTCGCTGGGGAAACTCGCCGTGGGGCTTCGCGTGGTGCGGGACGACGGCGGGCCCATCCGGTTCCGGCATGCGCTGGTGCGGGGTGCGATCGGTGTGGTCGAGATTCTGATGACGTTCGGGGTCGTGGCCTGTATCGCCTCGCTCGTCTCGGCGCGTGGGCGTCGGCTCGGTGACGTGTTCGCGGGGACGCTGGTCGTGCGGGAGCGGATTCCCGTGGCGCCCAGCGGCTTCGTGCCGCCGCCTCCGCCCTGGCTGGCCGGCCGTTTCTCCGAACTCGACCTGTCTGCGGTTCCCGATGGCCTGTGGCTTGCCGTCCGTCAGTACCTGACGCGGATGCACCAACTTGATCCGCAGGTCGGCTCGGCCATGGCCGAGCGGTTGGCGGCCGATCTCGCGGCGCGTACGGGGGCTCCGGCGCCGCGGGATGTGCCGCCGGGCGCGTTCCTGGCGGCGGTGGTTCAGGAGCGGCAGGCCCGCGAGTCCCGGCGGGCCTTCGGCAGCGGCACAGCGGCCGCCGGGGCACCTCCTGCCGTCTGGCCCGGCCCTGCGGTAGGGGCGCAGAGCGGTTACTCGTACCCGGGGGTACGGCCCACTGCCCCATCCTCTCCGCAGCCGTCTGTCTCGTACGGCGTCGAGGCGGCCCCGGTCGTTGAACGTCCTGGCGTTCCGTCGGAGGGCAGGCCCGCTTCCGGGTTCGTTCCTCCGGCGTGATCCCGCAGCCGTCCGCCTCCCCGCTCGTGTCAGGTGGCGGAGCGAGCATCCGCTGAAGGCCGGTTCAATCGAGAGGCGTTCCAGGGAATCTCGACGGTGGTGATTCGAGGTCCTCCAGCTCGATGCCGGGGGCTGACAGGACCACGTCCCCGGCGATGTGCACGGTGTGCTGCTCTCCCGTGTCCAGGGCTGTGACCTGGTACTCCTCCACTGTCAGAGGCCCGTTGTCAGTGCCGTGTGCTTCTCTTTTCAGCAAGGTCCAGGACTGGTCCACGGTGCGCGGGGCGAGCACGGGGTCCGTGAAGGCCACGAGGCGTACGCGAGTCGCTGATGCGGAGGGGGTGAGGCGCAGGAGACGGGTGGTGGCGACGAAGAACGCGGGGGATGTGCCGGTGAAGGCGTGGGCGGGGACATTGCCTTCCGTGGCATGAGTGCCGGTGGGGTCCGTGCGGACCCAGGTGACGCCGTCCAGTGCGGCGCCGCGCACCTGCCAGCTCCCGGCGTGCAGTTCCAGGCGGATGGGGCGGCCGAGTTCGTCGAGGGTGAGGTCGACCGAGCCGCTGTGATCGCCCGCGGGGGTGGTCAGTTGAGAGACGTAGCGCCAGCCGGACGGGCCGGGGGCGCACTGGAAGTGTTCTTCCGCGAGGGGGGTGTGATCGTGCGGATCGTGGAGCGAATAACGGCCGCGGGGCATGGGGGTCCTGGGTTCTGACGGGCTGTCCTGCCTGACGGTCACACGGCGAGGGAGCAAGACAGAAGAAGGGTCACTGGGCCAAAGGGGCAGGCCCCCGACACGGGGGTGCGGGGGCCTGCCTCGGAGGGACTACTGCTGTGCCGTACGGCTCAGTAGCGGTAGTGGTCCGGCTTGTACGGGCCGTCGACCTCGACGCCGATGTACGACGCCTGCTCCGGGCGCAGCTGGGTCAGCTTCACGCCGAGCGCGTCCAGGTGGAGGCGGGCGACCTTCTCGTCGAGGTGCTTGGGCAGCACGTAGACGTCGGTCGGGTACTCGTCGGGCTTGGTGAACAGCTCGATCTGGGCCAGGGTCTGGTCCGCGAAGGAGTTGGACATCACGAACGACGGGTGGCCGGTGGCGTTGCCCAGGTTCAGCAGGCGGCCCTCGGAGAGGACGATCAGGACCTTGCCGTCGGGGAACTTCCAGGTGTGGACCTGCGGCTTGACCTCGTCCTTGACGATGCCGGGAATCTGGGCGAGGCCGGCCATGTCGATCTCGTTGTCGAAGTGGCCGATGTTGCCGACGATCGCCTGGTGCTTCATCTTGGCCATGTCCGAGGCCATGATGATGTCCTTGTTGCCGGTCGTGGTGATGAAGATGTCGGCCTTGTCGACGACCTCGTCCAGCGTCGTGACCTGGTAGCCGTCCATCGCCGCCTGCAGGGCGCAGATCGGGTCGATCTCGGTGACGATGACGCGGGCGCCCTGGCCGCGCAGGGACTCCGCGCAGCCCTTGCCGACGTCGCCGTAGCCGCAGACGACCGCGGTCTTGCCGCCGATGAGGACGTCGGTGGCGCGGTTGATGCCGTCGATCAGGGAGTGGCGGCAGCCGTACTTGTTGTCGAACTTCGACTTGGTGACCGCGTCGTTGACGTTGATCGCCGGGAACAGGAGGGTGCCGTCGCGGTGCATCTCGTACAGACGGTGGACGCCGGTCGTGGTCTCCTCGGTCACGCCGCGGATCTCCGAGGCGAGCTGGGTCCACTTCTGGGAGCCGTCGGTGATGGTGCGGTTGAGGAGCTCCAGGATGACCCGGTGCTCCTCGTTCTCGGCGGTGTCGACCGAGGGGACCTTGCCGGCCTTCTCGTACTCGACGCCCTTGTGGACCAGGAGGGTGGCGTCACCGCCGTCGTCCAGGATCATGTTCGGGCCGCCGGTGGGCGTGTTCGGCCAGGTCAGAGCCTGCTCCGTGCACCACCAGTATTCCTCCAGGGTCTCGCCCTTCCAGGCGAAGACCGGGATGCCCTGGGGGTTGTCGGGCGTGCCGTTCGGACCGACAGCGACGGCTGCGGCCGCGTGGTCCTGGGTCGAGAAGATGTTGCAGGACACCCAGCGGACCTCGGCGCCCAGGGCGACCAGGGTCTCGATCAGGACGGCGGTCTGCACGGTCATGTGCAGCGAGCCCATGATTCGCGCGCCGGCCAGCGGCTGAGTGGCTGCGAACTCCTTGCGGATCGCCATCAGGCCGGGCATCTCGTGCTCGGCGAGAGTGATCTCCTTGCGGCCGAACTCGGCCAGGGAGAGGTCGGCGACCTTGAAGTCCTGTCGGTTGTCGACAGTCGTCATTACGAGCTACTCCTCGGGGTTGGGGCGAGGTTGGGTACGGCTGGTCTGCGCGGCGGCGGACACAGAAGTGACCGAAGAGGACACAGGCATGCCCGGTGCACGCAGCGCAGTCCGTCGGAGGCCCTCTCTCCCTCGGTCGGTCCGCGGTGGGACCGCCCGACCGCCATCAGCAGCGACGTCTGGCTCCGTCCCAAGCTACACCGGTCGGCCGGGGCACCCCAGTCCGCCTCCGAATACATCAGGCCGATCCGGGGCGGCCGGCCGGGATGCCGGCGGGGTGCCGTCAGTTGTCCTGCCAGGGTGCCCGGGCGGCGGTGACAACATGCCTACGAACCAGGGAACAGGCGACAACAGACCAGGTCATCCGGGGACTTTTGCTCCTTGGGCGGCCTGGGCAGGTGAGGAAGGATGCGAAGAGATCGGCACCTCTGATCGATCTTGCGGGGCGCCCGGGACGGCGCTTTCGCGTGACAACGGCGTTAGGAGATCGACGTGACCAGTCCGGCCGGACCTCCCCCCACGGGCGGCGACAGCGAGCAGCAGCGGGTGAGGCTGCTGGCGGTGACCGCGTGCCCGACCGGCATCGCCCACACGTACATGGCCGCGGAGAAGCTCGCGCAGGCCGCCGCGAGCCGTGGCATCGACATGAAGGTGGAGACCCAGGGATCGATCGGGGCTGAGAACGTTCTCGATGACAACGATGTCAGCACCGCGGACGGCATCATCGTCGCCGCGGACAAGGACGTGGACCTGAGCCGTTTCGTGGGCAAGCGGGTCCTGACCGTGGGGGTGGCGGAGGGAATTCGCCATCCTGAGCGGTTGATCGAGCGGGTGCGGTCGGCGCCGGTGCACACGGCCGACAGCGGGCCGGCAGCGGCCGAGTCGGGCGACGGCGGCAAGCAGCGGAGCATCGTCTACAAGGCGCTGATGAACGGCGTCTCGTACATGATCCCGTTCGTCGTCGTAGGCGGTCTCCTGATCGCCGTCTCGCTCGCGCTCGGAGGCGATGCGACAGCCAAGGGCTATGTGATCCCCGAGGGCACCTTCTGGGCCGACGTCAATCAGATCGGTGTCATCGGATTCCAGCTGATGATCCCGATCCTGTCCGGCTACATCGCTTACGCCATCGCCGACCGCCCCGCCCTCGTCCCCGGCATGATCGGTGGCTGGATCGCGAACCAGGGTTCGCTGTACGACTCCAAGGCGGGCGCCGGATTCATCGGGGCGATCGTGACCGGGTTCCTCGCCGGGTATCTGGTGCTGTGGATCAAGAAGGTCAAGGTCCCGAAGTTCGTACAGCCCATCATGCCGATCATCGTGATCCCGATCGTGGCGACCACGGCGCTCGGGCTGTTCTTCATCTACGTCATCGGGAAGCCGATCTCCTGGGTGTTCAAGCACCTCACCGACTGGCTCAGCGGGATGACCGGCACCAGTGCGATCCTGCTGGGCGCGATTCTGGGACTCATGATCGCGTTCGACATGGGCGGGCCGGTCAACAAGACGGCGTTCCTGTTCGGCACAGGGCTGATCGCGACCGGCAACCAGACGGTCATGGGCATGTGCGCGGTCGCGATCCCGGTCATGCCGCTGGGGCAGGGTCTGGCCACGTTGATACGGAAGCGGCTCTACACCGAGCAGGAGCGGGAGACCGGACTGGCCGCGCTGTTCATGGGCTGCTTCGGCATCTCCGAGGGCGCGATCCCGTTCGCGGCGGCGCGGCCCGCGCAGGTCATCCCGGCCAACATGCTGGGCGGCGCGGTGGCCGGTGCGGTCGCCGGTGCCGCCGGGGTCGAGGACGCGGTGCCGCACGGGGGACCGATCGTGGCGGTGCTGGGTGCGGTGAGCGGGGTGCCGGTGTTCTTCGTGGCCGTGCTGATCGGCACGGCAGTCACCGCGCTGACGACGGTCACGCTCGTCGACATCAGTGAGCGCAAGGGCAAGGGCGCGGCGTCTCCGGTGGCCGGGCCGGGCGCGGGTGGGCGCGGTGTGGCCGGGCCGCTCGAGCCCGCGCTGGTCGGGGTGGGCACCGGTGCGGCGGCCGGTGGGGCTGTTGGTGCCGTGGTGGCGCAGCGGGTCGTCGCCTCGTCGAGCGCGCCCGCCACCGAGGCGGCACCGGCGGGGGGTCAGAAAACCTCGGATCCCGATGCCGATGCCGTTCTCGGTTCGGACGCCCAAGCCGGTGCCGGTTCGGAGGCCCAATTCGGCACCCGAGCCGATGTGGCCGCCAAGACCGGTGCCGACGCCGACGGCGCCCCCGTGACCGAGGACGACGACCTCGACCTCCCGGCCGAACCCGACCACGAAGTCCTCTCCGGCTACCTCACCGAGCAGACCGTGAAGGTCGCCCTCGACTCCCGGGACAAGGAGGCGGCCATCCGGGAGATGGCGGAAATGCTCACCCGGACCGGCAAGGTGGCGGACGTGGACGAGCTGGTCGCCACCGCCCTGCGGCGGGAGGAGCAGGGGACCACCGGGCTCGGGGAGGAGATAGCGATCCCACACGCCAAGACGGATGCGGTGACCGCGCCCGTCGTCGGGTTCGCCCGGTCCGCCGAGGGCGTCGAGTGGGGCTCGCTGGACGGTACGAAGGCGAGGCTGGTCTTCATGATCTCCGTGCCGGAGGCGGCCGCGGGCGACGAACACCTGCGCATCCTGGCCCTGTTGTCGCGGCAGCTGATGGACCCCGGGTTCCGGGAGCGGCTCATCGAGGCGCCGGACGAGAGGGCCGTGCTGGACGTGCTGAGCGAGATCAGGTGAGCGAAGGGCCCGCGCCCATGCGAGGGGACGCGGGCCCGTACAGCCGCTGTGGAGCCGGTGATCAGTGCTCGGCGGGATGCGGCGCCGGTCCCCCGGGCGTCGCCTCTCGGTCGGGGCCCTTGAGGGCTTCGGCCTCGCTGTAGATGTCCGGTTCGAGGTAGATGACGCGGGCGATGGGGACGGCCTCGCGGATGCGGGACTCGGCGGCGTTGATCGCGGAGGCGACCTCACCGGCCGTGTCGTCGTGCTGGACGGCGATCTTGGCGGCGACGAGCAGTTCCTCGGGGCCGAGGTGGAGCGTGCGCATGTGGATGATGCCGGTGACGGTGTCGCCGTCGACGATCGCGGCCTCGATCTTCCGGACCGCCTCGATGCCGGCGGACTCGCCGAGCAGCAGGGACTTGGTCTCCACCGCCAGGACGAGGGCGATCAGGATGAGCAGGATGCCGATGCAGAGGGTGCCGATGCCGTCCCAGACGCCGTCATCGGTGAGCAGGGCCAGGCCGACGCCGCCGAGGGCGAGGACCAGGCCGACGAGGGCACCGAAGTCCTCCAGGAGGACGACGGGGAGCTCGGGTGCCTTGGCGCGGCGCACGAACTCCTTCCAGGAGAGGTTGCCGCGCAGCGGGTTGGACTCCTTGATGGCCGTCCGGAAGGAGAAGCCCTCGGCGATGATCGCGAAGGCGAGGACGCCCACCGGCCAGTACCAGTGCTCGATCTCGTGCGGGTGCTTGATCTTCTCGTAGCCCTCGTAGACGGCGAACATGCCGCCGACCGAGAAGAGGACGATGGAGACCAGGAAGGCGTAGATGTAGCGCTCGCGGCCGTAGCCGAAGGGGTGTTGCGGGGTGGCCGCGCGCTGGGCCTTCTTGCCGCCGAGCAGCAGCAGGAACTGGTTTCCTGAGTCGGCGAGCGAGTGCACGCCCTCGGCGAGCATCGAGGACGAGCCGCTGAACGCGAACGCCACGAACTTCGATGCCGCGATCGCGAGGTTGGCGCCGAGTGCCGCCACGATCGCCCTGGTTCCGCCTGACGCGCTCATCTGGTCGCGTTGTCCCTTCGCCTCAAATGCCTCTACGCCGTCCAGGCCTTTGCCCGTCCTTTGCCGGGGGGCCATTCTTGCAGCCTCCCCCGGCGACGGCGTCTCAGCCGTCCACAGGACCGGTCATACGATCACACGTCCCGGTCACACGATCACGGTCGCCCGGAAGACCGTGCCGCTGCCGGACACCTCGGCCTTCTCGCCCGCCGGTACGAACACCGACTGGCCGGGGCTCAGTTCGTGTTCCCCGACTCGCACGGAACCTGCCGTGCAGAGCAGGATCTGTGGGGTCGGGCGGGTCAGGTCGTGGATGGCGGCACCCTCGGGGAGGACATACCGGGACAGCCGGAACTCGTCGATCGGGGTCTCGTAGACCTCCTCGCCGTCGGGGGACGCCTCGGGGCGGAGCACGCCCGGATCGGCGGCCTCGAAGCGGACGATGCGCAGGAGTTCGGGGACGTCGACGTGCTTGGGGGTCAGGCCGCAGCGCAGGACGTTGTCGGAGTTGGCCATGATCTCGACGCCCAGGCCGCTCAGGTAGGCGTGCGGGAGGCCGGCGCCGAGGAACAGGGCCTCACCGGGCTGCAGGCGGACGTGGTTGAGCAGCATCGCGGCGATGACGCCCGGGTCGCCCGGGTAGTGGTGGGCGATGTCGGCGTAGGGGGCGTGGTCACCGCCGAGGCGGGCGCAGGCGGCCGCGGCCTCGGTGACCGTGTGGGCCATCTCCGCGCGGTCGGCGCTCAGGACGGCCGTCAGAACCTCCCGCAGGGCCGCCTCCTCGGGGCGGGCGTGCAGGAGGTCGACGTACGGCTTGAGGGAGTCGACGCCGAGCGCGTCGAGCAGTTCGGCCGCGCGCGCGGGTTCGCGGAAGCCGCACAGGCCGTCGAACTCGGTGAGGGCGCAGATCAGTTCGGGCTTGTGGTTGGCGTCCTTGTAGTTGCGGTGGCCGGCGTCCACGGGGATGCCGCGGCGCTCCTCGTCGTCGTAGCCCTCTTTCGCCTGGGCGAGGTCGGGGTGTACCTGGAGGGAGAGCGGGGCGCCCGCGGCGAGGATCTTGAGCAGGAAGGGCAGGCGGGGGCCGAACTTGGCGACCGCCTCGGCGCCGAGCTCCTTCGCCGGATCCGCGTCGATGACCTCGACCAGCGTGCCCCGGCCGGTGCGTGAGGGGGCTCCGGGGTGGGCACCCATCCACATCTCCGCCTGCGGCTCACCGGTCGGCCGGACGCCGAGGAGTTCGGGGATGGCGGTGGTGGAACCCCAGGCGTAGGGGCGGACGGTGTTGTCGAGGCGGTCCATCAGGCTCTTTCTGTACGTACGGCGATCAAGGCGTCCCTGACAACGTCAGGCCCCTGAGGCGAGCGCCAGGTAAACGGCGGCGAAATCCGTGACGGCGATCAGTTCCGCGAGGGTCTCGATCTCGCCGCCGGACTCCGGTTCCAGCTCGCTGATGGGCGTGTCGTGGCTCAGGGCCAGCTCGCGGGCGGACGGGGCGGCGCTGAGGCCGCCGATCGGACGGTCGCGAAGGAGCACCACGCGTGCGTGCAGCGCGGGAGGTTCCTCGACGCGGTCGCGGAAGAAGTCGTCGGGGTCGGCGCTGGCGGCCAGCGGTCCGGCGAGCAGCGTGCTGTGCGCGGCGAGGGCCTCGGGCAGTTCGGAGACCACGGACGGGCGGCCGGAGAGCTCGGCGAGGGCCGCGGCGAAACGACGGCCCGCGGGGCCCGCGGAGGTGCCCTCGGTCCAGATCACCGGGAGCGCGTCGGCGAGTTCGGCGGCCAGGGTCTTGGCCGGGTTGCTGTAGGTCGCGATGGCGGGGCCGCAGCGCTCGGCGATCTGGTCGAGACGGCCGGCGATCTTCTCGAGGGTGTCGGGCGGGGCGGTGAGCAGGCCGGTGCGGTCGAGGATCGCGAGGAGCGGGGTGAGCAGGGCCCACAGGACGCCGGGGGCGGATGCAGTGAGGGGTGTGTCCTGCTCGTACGGGGCGGTCGCCATGGGCACGAAGAGGCCGTGGGCGCCCTCGACCGCCTCGGAGAGCGGGGTGTGGCCGGGGGCCACGGCGACCACCGTGCAGCCGCGGCGGTAGGCCTGGTCGGCGAGCAGGGACAGGCCCGGTTCGGTGCCGTCGGGGGTGGCGATCAGGAGGAGGTCGACCGAGCCGGCCCAGCCGGGTAGTTCCCAGCGCAGGGCGCCGGCGGCGGGTGCGACGCCGGTGGGGGCGAGGCGGGTGACGGGACTGCCGGCGCCGGCGAGGGTGCCGAGGAGGTCGGCGACGTGGGTGGCGGCGGCGCCGGGGCCCGCGATGAGGACCGCGCGCGGGCGGCCGTCGGGCTTGAGGTCGTTGACCCCCGCCTCGGCGGCGTGCCGGGCTGCCGTACGGACGCGGGCGCCGGCCTCCGCGGCGCCGCGGAGCAGGCCTCGGCGGTCGGCCTCCGAGAGGGCCTCGGGGGTGTCTAGCAGCGATTCGTCGAGCATGGGGCGGCAGCCTCCGATCGCCGGGTCTCCG
The DNA here is from genome assembly GCF_040606035.1 of Streptomyces sp. NPDC005483. Taxonomy (NCBI): domain Bacteria; kingdom Bacillati; phylum Actinomycetota; class Actinomycetes; order Kitasatosporales; family Streptomycetaceae; genus Streptomyces; species Streptomyces sp. NPDC005483. Next base: position 242,065 of record NZ_JBEXEA010000016.1, on the reverse strand, counting down.
GGACGCCGGATGGTGCTTCGGCGGGTCTCCGGGACACCGGATTGTCGCTTCGCCGGGTCGTCGGTCGCGCGGGTCCGGGACACCGGTGGTCGCTGTGGGTCGCTGTGTCGTTGTCGCTCACTGCGGCTGTGGCGCTGTCCCGCCCACGCCGGAGGGGCGCTTACGCGGGGCGGCGGGCCTCGTCGACGAGGAGGACCGGGATGCCGTCGCGGACGGGGTATGCCAGGCCGCAGTCCTGACCGGTGCAGATCAGCTCGCTGTCCTGCTCCTTGAGGGGGGCGTGGCAGGCCGGGCAGGCGAGGATCTCCAGGAGGCCGGCTTCGAGCGGCATGGGGGTTCCCTTCGGGGCGGTAGGGCTGGTTGTGCGGATGTGCCTGGTCAGGGTACCGCCGGGGAGAGTTGGGTGCGGGGGTTGGGGCGAGGTCCGGGTGGGGGTGCTGTCGGGGTTTGCGCCCCCGCCGCCCCTACCCGTCCCGTCCTGTCCCCCAGGGGCTGATCGTGCCGTAGCCGGATCAGGCCCTGATGATCGCCAGTACCTCGTCCCGCACCTTCGCCATCGTCGCCTCGTCCCTCGCCTCCGCGTTCAGGCGCAGGAGGGGTTCGGTGTTGGAGGGGCGGACGTTGAACCACCAGTCGGGGGTGGTGATCGTGAGGCCGTCGAGTTCGTCGATCTGTACGCCCTCCCGGACCTCGTAGGCCGCCCTGACGGCCGCCAGGCGGCCTGCCTGGTCGGCGACCGTGGAGTTGATCTCGCCGGAGCCGGCGTAACGGTCGTACTGGGCCACCAGGGACGACAGCGGGCCGTCCTGGCCGCCCAGCGCGGCGAGGACGTGCAAGGCCGCCAACATGCCCGTGTCGGCGTTCCAGAAGTCCTTGAAGTAGTAGTGCGCGGAGTGCTCGCCGCCGAAGATCGCGCCGGTCCTCGCCATCTCGGCCTTGATGAAGGAGTGGCCCACGCGTGTGCGTACCGGTGTGCCGCCGTTCTCCTCGACGACCTCCGGGACCGACCAGGAGGTGATCAGGTTGTGGATGACCGTGCCCTTGCCGCCGTGCCTGGCGAGCTCTCGGGAGGCCACGAGGGCGGTGACGGCGGACGGGGAGACCGGGTCGCCGTGCTCGTCGACGACGAAGCAGCGGTCGGCGTCGCCGTCGAAGGCGATGCCGAGGTCGGCTCCCTCCTCGCGGACGCGCTTCTGGAGGTCGACGATGTTGGCCGGGTCGAGGGGGTTCGCCTCGTGGTTGGGGAAGGTGCCGTCCAGCTCGAAGTACATCGGGACGGTGTCCAGGGGCAGTCCGGCGAAGACGGTGGGGACGGTGTGGCCGCCCATGCCGTTGCCCGCGTCGACGACGACCTTCAGGGGGCGGATGGAGGCCAGGTCGACGAGGGAGAGCAGGTGGGCCGCGTAGTCCTCGAGCGTGTCCCGCTGAGTGATCGTTCCCGTCGAGGCCGCCGGCTCCGGGGCGCCCGTCTCGCTCCACCGCTCGACCAGTTCGCGGATCTCGGCGAGGCCGGTGTCCTGGCCGACCGGGGCCGCGCCCGCGCGGCACATCTTGATGCCGTTGTACTGGGCGGGGTTGTGGGAGGCCGTGAACATCGCGCCCGGCAGGTTCAGCGCGCCGGACGCGTAGTACAGCTGGTCGGTCGAGCACAGACCGATCTCGGTGACGTCCACGCCGAGGGCGGCCGCTCCGCGCGCGAAGGCCCGCGACAGGCCCGGGGACGTGGGTCGCATGTCGTGACCCGTCACGATGGCGCTCGCCCCGGTCACCTGGACGAAGGCGGCGCCGAAGAGCTCGGCCAGCGTCTCGTCCCACTGGTCGGGAACGACTCCGCGCACGTCGTACGCCTTCACGAGCTGTGACAGATCAGCCACGGCCAACCCTTCTGAAAGTCCTGTCGGTCACCACAAACTACCCGTACGCGCTGACAGCCGTAGTGCGAGAGCAGAGTGGACGCCCAGCCGTTATCTCAGGTCAGAGCGTCAGGGCAGGCGATGGTGAGGTTCTGCGGCGAGGTCATCAGAGCGCGTTGGCGGAGGTGTCCGAGCCGGAGACGGCCACTCCGAACCAGCCCAGGACCGGCGACAGGAAGGCCGGCCCGGCGCCCACGGCCGCGACGAAGTGGCCGATGGCGGCGGCCTGGACGGAGAGGTACATGACGTACGCGAGCGCCGGTACGGACGTCACGGTCAGGATGGCGAACCTCAACTCATGGAGGTCGCCGCCCGTTCGCGAAGGGCCACACGCGCGTGTACGCCGAGGACGATCGCCATGAGAATCCCTGCGAGCAGCACGAGGGTGCCGCCGGTGGAGACGACCGGCCAGGTGAAGACGGTGCCGCCGACCGGATCGCCGTCGGGCTCGCCGACGTTCTCCCCGGCCAAGGCGGCGCCGATGTCGGCCAGTTGGGCGGCGAGGTGGTGGAAGGCCGCGAACTGGGCTACGGCGAAGGCGGTTCCGCAGACCAGCGCGGGTACCCAGGTCTCAAGCAGGCCCTGCCTGCCGTCGACCAGGAACGCCAGGAAGACCAGCACCAGGGGCACCACGAGGGCCGGCAAGGGCCTTTGACGGCCCACCACGGACGCCACGTCGTCCTGCGGCGGCCCGGTGACCTGAGCGAGTGTCACGACGGGTGTGCCCCTGGCGCCGAAGGCGACCGGCGCCGTGTTGGCGACCGGCGCGACGACCGCCCGCGCGTACCGGGTCGAAGCCGAGAGCGACGAGCATGACCGAGCAGATCGCGACCGGGGCGCCGAACCCGGCGAGGGCCTCAGGAGTGCGCCGAAGCAGGAGCGGCTCAGGATGTCGAAGTGCCGGGTGCGGACGGGCATCCGGTACACCCACAGGACGTTGACGACGATCCACAGGATGGGGAGAGGCCGAAGACGGCCCCTGGGCGACGCTGGAGACGGTCTGGGCCGATGCCGTAGGCGAGCCAGGAGGCCGGTGAGGCCTGCCAGGTGCGCCTTCATGCGGACGCCGCCGAGCAGGACGAGGACGATCACGAGGGGCAGGGCCGCGACGAGGGCGGACAGCCCGAGCGACCGCCGATGGGCGTGCGGTGCGTCACCCAGCGGACGCGGCTCAGTTGTCCGGTGAGCGCAGTACCCGGAGGTGGCCTCGGCGTGCGACCTCCATCGGGTCGGCCCGCCGGGCCCCGCCGGCCTCCGCGGCACGCTCCTGCGGACGGGCCGCCTCGCGCACGGCGTTGGCAAGCGCTTCCAGATCGTCCCCGCTGGGCCGGGCCGGGGCCGAGGCGTCGAGGAGCCGGACGACCTCCCAGCCGCGCGGGGCGGTGAGGCGCTCGGAGTGCTCGGCGCACAGGTCGTAGCAGTGGGGTTCGGCGTAGGTGGCGAGCGGGCCGAGGACCGCGGTCGAGTCGGCGTAGACGTACGTCAGCGTCGCGACGGCGGGACGGCCGCAAGCGGTGCGCGAACAGCGACGTACAGGGCTCACGATGTTGGACGGTACCGCACTCTTGAGCGGGCCGCGACGACTCTGCCCCAGGTCACCCCACCGTGTCGTGCTGTGAAACGCCCCACACACCACTCCGGTCACACCGCCATGACCTGCGCGGACGGGCGTTTTCGAGGGGCCGAACAGGCTTGAGTCCGGTCACCACTCGGCACAAACCAGGTCAGTTGACTCGATATCGACGGTCCCGGAGAGATACGGAATCGAGTCCAACCTTGGCTGGAAGGGTCGACTGCCGACATGCCGTACGAGGCGGTCGTACGTCGTTTCGGGCCATGTCCGGGGGAGCGCGTGGAAGCGAGGCGCGGGAGGGCGGCGAGGATTACCCTTCACCAGTGATGGAGAACCCCGTACCGCCCCGCGCCACCGGCCCCGGGCCCCGCCGCCGTGATCGTCACGGACGAGGCATGCGCGGCCCGATCGCCCCGCCGCAGGTGCCGCTCGCCGCGAGCCGGGCCGAGGCGTTCGCGGACCTGGTGCAGGACTCTGTCGAGCGCCTGGAGCGTCGCTGGCCGCAGCTCGCCGACATCGATTTCCTCGTCCTGGAGGTGCCCCGGCTGGACGGACAGTCCTGGAACGACGAGGCGGTGCCGCTCGGCGGGACGATTCCCGCGCGTGAGGGACGCCCCGCGCGCGTGGTCGTCTACCGGCGACCGGTGGAGATCCGCACCAAGGGGCGCGACGAGCGGGCGGCGCTGGTGCACGAGATCGTCGTGGAGCAGGTGGCCGAGCTGCTGGGACTCACTCCCGAGACGGTCGATCCGCGGTACGGCGAGGACTGAACCGCCCGCGGATCGCCCCGGGGCTACTTCTGGAGCACCGACAGGTCCTGGTCCGCCTCCGGCACGGCCACCATGCCCCGGTCGTCCGGGAGGGTCTGGACGGTGAAGCCCGGGACGCCGTCCTCCGTCGCCGCCAGGGTGCGGGCGCCGTAGACCGGGCCTCCTGAGACGTGCTCGACCGTGAGGGCGTACGTGCCCTTGAGGCCGGTCGGGGCCGGGGCCTCGACGTTCTGCGTGGTGCCCGCCTTGAGGGTGAACGTCTTCGAGACGGCCTCGCCGCCCTCGCTGCCCGCCGAGGCGGTGACCTTGACGGTGGCCGCGCGCGTGGGGGCGGTCAGGGAGAGCGTGGTGCCCTTGGCGCTGTTGTCTGCGACCGTCGCGCGCGTGCCGACGGGACGCGTGGCCGGGATGAAGGCCGTCTCCTGGTCGTCGCCCTTGCCGCGGACGACCCGCAGCGCGGCGACCACCGGCACGGAGCTGTCGGTGGGGGTCAGGACCAGCGAACCGGCCTCCCCGCGCGTGACGTCACCGAGGTCGGCGGAGGCCGTCATGCCCGCCTTCACATGCAGCGTCTCGTTCCCGGCGGGGGTGATCAGGCCGGACGGGGACGCGAGCTGCACCTTCACGTCGGCGTCGGAGTCGCCGGGCGCGAAGGCGACCAGGCGCACGGCGGTGGCGTCCTTCGGGATGCCGGGCAGCACCAGGCTGCCGGACGGGTCCGTGGACGCGGCCAGCCAGTCGCCGCCGAGCTTGTCGTCCAGCGCCTGCACGGCCGCGCCCACGCGCCCGCTGCGGACGTTCACATGGACGGTGAGGTTCTCCTGCTTCTCCTCGGTCAGCGTGGACAGCAGGATCGGGTCGCTGGAGTGCGGCGCGACGGTGATGCCCTCCCCCAGCGTGGAGTCCAGGGCGCCGTCCTTGCCGTAGAGCTCGATGTCGACGACGGCGGCGGAGTCGTCGGGGTTGGTCAGGTGGACGTAGTCGGTGCGGTCGGCGGCCGTGCTCGCGCCCGGGAACCAGAACTCGGTGTCGGGGGCGGAGCAGTTGACGCCCTGCAGCCCGCGTCCGGAGCCGGCGGCGACCTCCGTGGTCTCCTGGACGGTCCAGCCGGGCGCGAACTTCCCCTCGGCGGTGCCGACGAGAGCCGGTGCGTCGCCGCCGGAGGTGTCACCGGTGGCGGGCTTGCCGGGCCCCTCGGGTTCGAGGACCGGCTTGCCGGCCTTCTCGCTTTTGCTCTTGCTCTTGCTCTTGCCGTCCGACTCCTCGGCGGCCGCCTGGAGTTCGGCCTTGCCGCCGCCGGACGCGTCCTTCGTGACAGGCGTGAAGGACGTGTACGACGTCTCCGCTATGTCGGAGGTGCTGGGCGAGGGGCACAGCAGGCTGGTGCGCTCCACGGGCAGCTCGGTGGCCGTCCTGGCGGTGCCTGCGGCCTGCGGTGAGCTGAGCGTGGCGAACCCGGTGACGGCGGCGAGTGCGGCGGTGCCGGCGATGAGGGACACGGTCGTGCGGTTCACTGCTGACTCCCGTCGGGGCGCTCACTGCCGGTGGCGCCCGGGTGCTGCTGCGCCGGGTCGTACGCGGGGTCGTAGCCCTGGTCGTACTGCTGCTCGTACTGGCCGCCGTACGTCTGGTCGTACGACGTCTGCTGGTTCTGCCCGCCGTAGCCGTACGGGTCGTACTGGCCGCCCTGGTAAGGGTCCGCCTGGTACGGCTGCTGGTCGTAGCCGCCGGCCTGGTACTGCTGGGCGGTGCCCTGGTACTGGTCACCGGCATAGGTGTCGTACTCGGCGTTCGGGTAGCTCGGGGCGTCCCAGTCGCTGCCGTAGGGCTGCTGCTGCGGGACCGCGGCGGGCGCCTCCTGGGGAGGAGCGGGGAAGTCCTCGGGCCCTGCGCTCTCCTCGGCCTCGGCCTGGGCGCGCAGCCGGCGGGCGCGGCGGCCCTCGCCCGCCACCGGCTGGGCGGGGACGGCCTGCTCCTCGGGGAGGTCGTCGTCGACGTCGCGGCGGCGGCCGGGCAGGGCCATCACCACGAGGACGACGGCGAGGCAGCCCTGGATCCACAGCCACAGGGTGTGGGGGAAGGGGTCGTCGAAGGTGACGTCCAGCTTGCCGCCGGAGGCGGGCAGTTCGAAGCCCTGGGCCCAGCCGTCGACGGTGGTGGGGGTGAGCGGCCTGCCGTCCAGGGTGGCGGTCCAGCCCTCGTCGGCGGTGTCGGCGAGGCGCAGGACCCGGCCGTCGGCGCCGGACGGGACCGTGGTGTGGATGTCGACGGGGCCCGCGGCCACCGGCTGCGCGGTGCCCGAGCCGGACTTGGCGACGATCGTCGCGCGCGCGACCTCCTGGTCGACCCGCCACAGTCCGCTGCCGTCCTGCTGGCTGAGCCGGGTCAGACCGGGCGTGGCGTCCAGCACGCGCGTGACCTCGCGGGGCGCGCCCTTGTGGACGAGGACGTAGCGCACGGCGAAGCCGCCGAGCTGGTTCGCCTGGTCGGCGCCCGAGCCGGCGACCAGGTTGGCGACGACCTTGTCCAGCTTGTCGTTCTCACCGTCGGCGGCGGCGAGTTCGGCGTCGCCGAGACGGGCGCCGGAGCCGCGCACCAGCATGTAGCCCACGTGGGCGGCGGAGTCGCTGTCGAGGACGAGGGTGCGGGCCTGGTCGCGGGTGCCGCTCTCCTCGGCGACGAACGCGGGCACCTGTACCGGGTCGCGGCGTTCCAGCGGCCCGTCCGCGCCGCCGATCATCCAGCCGGCGGCGACGAGCAGCGGGCCCGCGGCGGAGGCGAAGGCGATCAGCGCGGCGACCGGCTGGCGCCAGCCGAAGCTCTGCTCCGCCACGCGTGCGCGTGCCCCGTCGGCGCCGAGCAGGGCGGCGGCGAGCAGGGCGAGGCCGTAGACGAGGGTGGCGGGGCCCGCCCAGGTCGATTCGTTGGACAGGACCGCGAAGACGAGGCCGACCAGGGCCACCGCCCAGGCCGTCCAGACGCCGAACTGCCGCTCGGCGCGCAGCAGGGCGGCCAGCGCGGCCAGCACGACTCCGATGAGCATCAGCCCGTCGACGGTGCCGGGGCCGCCGGGGCTCGCGCCGAGCAGGTCCAGGGCGGAGGCGGTCGAGGAGCCGTACTCCAGGCCCGCCTGCTCGAAGAAGCCGAACGGGAGCAGCGTCAGCGACCAGGGCGCGAGGACCAGCAGGGGGACGCCGAACTGGGCCAGGAAGCGCAGGCCGTAGGCGGTGATGTCGGTGCGGCGCACCGCCAGCAGGCCGATGCCGAGGATCAGCGTGATCGGCCAGATGATCGGCGTGAACGCGGTGGTGATCGTGAGCAGGAGGGCGAAGGCCCAGGTGGCGCGCCAACTGCCGCGCGCACCGGTGCTGTTCGTCAGCCCGCCGGCCGCGACGCCCGCGCGCGCGAGGAGCGGCAGCAGCACGGCGAGGACGGCGGTGCCGACGCGGCCGCCGGCGAGGGCGCCGGTGGCGGCGGGCAGGAAGGCGTAGACGACGGCCGCCCACGCGCGCAGGAGGCGGGACTCGACGAGCGGGCGGGAGGCGAAGTAGGCCGTGACGCCGGCCAGTGGCACCGAGCAGACCAGCAGGACCGTCAGGGCGAGACCGGTCGAGCCGAACAGCACGGAGGACAGCGCGGCGATGATCGCCAGGTAGGGCGGCGCGGACGGGGTGCCGCCGGCGCCCACCGCGTGCCACGCGTCCGCGTAGCGCGACCACAGCTCGCTCGCGTCGGCCGGGGCGGGCAGCAGGGCGCCGCCCGCGAGCGCGCCGCCGCCCAGGAGGTTGCGGCAGGCGACCAGGGCGACCAGCAGCAGCGCCAGGAAGAGCACCGGTCCCGGCTTGCGGGCGATGCGCTTGAGGTGGGCGAACTGCTCGATCTCCAGGAAATCCGCGTCGTCGCCGCCGGGCCCGGACTCGATGCCGCCGCCATGGCGTCCCGCCGTGGAGGCCTCGGCGTCGGAGCTGCCGAAGAAGCCGCCCGCGACCTGCTCAACGGTGGCCCGCACGGTCGCGCCGGGCGGCGGGAACAGCTGTCTGAGCTCGGCCTTGTCGACGACGGGAGTGCCGCGCCTGCTGCGCCCGGCGATGATCCGCTCGGGCCGCAGCAGGGTGCCGAGGAGACCGCGGATCTCGTCGAGGGCCTGCCCGGGGACCTTGCCGACGAGGTAGGCGACGGTCCGCAGCAGGGTGCCCAGGACCAGGCGCACGAGCACCCAGGGCAGCGCGGCCGTACGCGCGTTGACGAGCAGGGTGTAGGCGGCGCCGGCCTTGTCGACCTTGTGCGGGGAGGCGGTGGTGCGGCCCGCGCAGTCGACGGTACGGCGTTCCCGGGAGGCCGCCTCGGCATGGCGTACGACGGCCTCGGGGGCGATGAGGACGCGGTGGCCGGCGGCCTGGGCGCGCCAGCACAGGTCGACGTCGTCGCGCATGAGGGGCAGGCGCGGGTCGAAGCCGCCGAGCTGCTCGAAGAGGTCGCGGCGGATCAGCATGCCGGCGGTGGACACGGACAGCACGGACCGGACGTGGTCGTGCTGGCCCTGGTCCTGTTCGCGGCGGTCGAGGCCCGTCCAGCGGCGGCCGGAGTTGGCGATGGTGACACCGACCTCCAGGAGCTGCCGCTTGTCGTACCAGCCGCGGAGCTTGGGGCCCACGACGGCCACGTCGTCGCGGCCGAGCTCCAGTTCGTTCTCCACGACGCGCAGCAGCTGGGCCAGGGCGTCGGGCTCGGGGGCGCAGTCGTCGTGCAGCAGCCACAGCCACTGGACCGGCTCGCCGTGCGGCAGCTCCGGCATGTCGTAGGCGTCGTCGCGCCACGTGCGCGTGACGGGGTCCCAGCCGCTGGGCCGCTTCAGATACGGCAGCTCGTCCGGGGTAAGGACGGGGGCCGTGCGGGCGGCCTCCTCGACGGCCTGGCCGAAGCCGGTGCGCCGGGCGAGGTGCAGGACCCGGTCGTCGCCGAGGGCGTCGGTGACCAGCTGGGCGGATTCGTCCGCGCTGCCGGTGTCGGCGGCCATGGCGAACTGCACGGGGCGCTCCTGGCCGAGCAGCCCGGCGAGCGCGTCGGGCAGCCAGCGGGCGCCGTCGTGGGAGACGAGCACCGCGGTCACCACATGACGCGGGAACTCAGGAGTGGCAGCGTGGTCTTGGGCTGCCGTGTGGCTGTGCACGGACATCGAGGTACGGGCCCCGGTTCGGTGGACTGCGGTGGACGCCTGTGCCCTCAAGGGGGCGGCGAGGCGTCTCGGACGAGCGCCCACACTATCGGCTGGGCAGGACGACGGCCCGCCGCCTGTGGATGAGCCAGGTGCGACGGGCCGTTCGGTTGCGTACGAGAAGTGCGGTGAAGCATGCCTCGGGTCAGACGGCGGCCTTCTTCAGCCTGCGGCGTTCGCGTTCCGACAGGCCACCCCAGATGCCGAAGCGCTCGTCGTTGGCGAGAGCGTATTCGAGGCACTCGGAGCGGACCTCGCAGGAGAGGCAGACCTTCTTGGCCTCGCGGGTGGAGCCGCCCTTCTCGGGAAAGAAGGACTCGGGGTCGGTCTGGGCGCACAGCGCGCGCTCCTGCCAGCCGAGTTCCTCGTCCGCGTCGTCGACCAGCAGTTGCTGCACCAGCTCGGTCATGTGCGCCCCTCGTCTGTCTTCGCGTCCCCGTGTGACGGCCGTTACCGATTTCGGCTGAACGACACGAGTGAAATTACAAGTGTGCTGCTCCGGGCGAGTCAAGCCGAGATCTGCTATTGGGCCCCTTATTCACTCTGCGGAACCAAGGCCTTGCTGAAAGTGTTCAAATCGGCATAAACCTTGACAGGCAGACGAGACCCGAGAGGGCTGCCCAGCCACGCCGGACCTTTCGGCCTGTACGGGGAAGGACGCCCATCCGTTCGAACTCGTTCCGTACGCGGGCGCGGAAGTCGCGACGAACTCACGGCCCGTGCGCCCGGTTGTGCGCCATGTGTCCCGGTCGGCGCCTGCACAAACCTTTCACCTTGGAGATGGACCGGATGAGGTGAAACATGTCCCACTTCCAGGGTGTCGAGTTGACAGTGAAGGTGTGAGCCGCTGTCCTTGTGGGCATGCTCGCGAACTTGGCACTCACCTCGACCCGCACGGCCGGGTCCCACGGTGCTGCCCGCGCTCGCTGTAGCTGTTGTTGCTGTTCCAGCTGTTGAGCCCAACGCGCTCCGGCTGCTCCTGAGTCCACCGTGACTCGGCTGCTAGTGCCCCGCCCGCACCTGGGCATTCCTGTCTTCCCGAGATCCGGGCGGACGGTACGCGACACCCAGCCAGCCCCCACTCTTCGCCGAGGACCCACCGCGCCCCATGAACAGCGACAACGACCTCCAGATCGCCGGCGACCTCCTCGAGGTCCCGCACCTCCTCCAGGCCCCCCGCGAGCACCCGGCCACCGTCGCCGACTTCGTCGGACTGGCCCGCTCCATCGCCGCCGACCGCTCGCAGTGGGCCCACCTCGTCCGGTACGACGCGACGAGCCGCTGGTACCACCGGCTGCGCACCGGACCCGGCTACGAGGTGTGGCTGCTGTCCTGGGTCCCCGGCCAGGGCAGCGGGCTGCACGACCACGGCCGCTCCTCCGGGGTCCTCACCGTCCTGGAGGGCGCGCTGACCGAGCGCACCGAGCGGGGGACGCGCGCGCTGGGAGCGGGGGCGCAGCGGGTGTTCGCGCCGGGGTATGTGCACGAGGTCGTCAACGACGCGCTGGAGCCGGCGGTGAGCCTGCACGTGTACTACCCGGGTCTGACCGAGATGCCCATGTACACCGCCTGCACAGCTCCGGAGTCCTACGACGAGGTGGACGTCGTGACCGCGTGACGCGATGTCGTACCCGCCTGCAAGACTGGCTCCCATGCGAATCGTGGTTCTGGCAGGCGGCATCGGCGGTGCCCGTTTCCTGCGTGGCCTGAAGCAGGCCACGCCGGACGCGGACGTCACGGTCATCGGCAACACCGGGGACGACATCCACCTCTTCGGGCTGAAGGTCTGCCCCGACCTCGACACGGTGATGTACACGCTCGGCGGCGGCATCAACGAGGAGCAGGGCTGGGGGCGGGCCGACGAGACCTTCCACCTCAAGGAGGAGCTCGCGGCGTACGGCGTCGGCCCCGAGTGGTTCGGGCTCGGCGACCGGGACTTCGCCACGCACATCGTGCGGACGCAGATGATCAGTGCCGGGTATCCGCTGAGCGCGGTGACCGAGGCGCTGTGCGACCGGTGGAAGCCGGGGGTGCGGCTGATCCCGATGACCGACGACCGGGTCGAGACGCATGTCGCCGTCGAGATCGACGGTGAGCGCAAGGCCGTGCACTTCCAGGAGTACTGGGTGCGGCTGCGGGCGTCCGTGCCGGCCCACGCGGTCGTGCCGGTGGGCGCGGAGCAGGCCAAGCCGGCGCCGGGGGTCCTGGAGGCGATCGCGGAGGCGGACGTCGTGCTGTTCCCGCCGTCCAACCCCGTCGTCTCCATCGGCACCATCCTCGCCGTGCCGGGTATCCGCGAGGCGATCGCCGAGGCCGGGGTCCCGGTCGTGGGCCTGTCCCCCATCGTCGGGGACGCGCCCGTGCGCGGCATGGCCGACAAGGTCCTCGCGGCGGTCGGCGTCGAGTCCACGGCCGCGGCGGTCGCCGAGCACTACGGCTCGGGACTGCTTGACGGCTGGCTCGTCGACACCGTGGACGCCGGCGCGGTCGACCGGATCGAGTCGGCCGGCATCCGCTGCCGGGCCGTACCGCTGATGATGACCGACCTCGACGCAACCGCGCGGATGGCCCGGCAGGCGCTGGAGCTGGCGGAGGAGGTGCGCGGAGCTTGAGCGAGATGGCTACCGAAGCCGACGGCTACCGGGTGTGGGCCGTCGCCGGTCTCCCCGAGGTGCAGCGAGGGGACGACCTGGCCAAGATGATCGCCGCCGCCGAGCCCGGGCTGGCCGACGGAGACGTTCTGCTCGTCACCTCGAAGATCGTCTCCAAGGCGGAGGGCCGGGTCGTCCGGGCGGACGACCGGGAGGCCGCGATCGACGCCGAGACCGTGCGGGTCGTGGCGCGGCGCGGGCCGCTCAGGATCGTGGAGAACCGGCAGGGGCTCGTGATGGCCGCCGCCGGGGTGGACGCCTCCAACACCCCTTCGGGGACCGTGCTGTTGCTGCCCGAGGACCCGGACGCGTCCGCGCGGACGATCCGGGACGGACTGCGGGACGCCCTCGGGGTCGACGTCGGGGTCGTCGTCACCGACACCTTCGGGCGGCCCTGGCGCGCCGGGCTCACCGATGTCGCGATCGGTGCCGCCGGGGTGCGGGTGCTGGACGATCTGCGGGGCGGGACGGACGCGTACGGCAATCCGCTGAGCGCGACCGTCGTGGCGACGGCCGACGAACTGGCCGCCGCCGGTGATCTCGTCAAGGGCAAGGCCGCCGGGCTGCCGGTCGCCGTGGTGCGCGGGCTGGCGCATGTCGTGGCCGGGGAGCACGGGGAGGGGGCGCGGGCGATGGTGCGTCACGCGCGCGACGACATGTTCCGGCTGGGGACGTCCGAGGCAGTGCGCGAGGCGGTCGCCCAGCGTCGTACCGTACGGGCCTTCACCGACGAGCCCGTCGACCCCGGCGCCGTGCGGCGGGCGGTGGCGCTCGCGGTCACCGCGCCGGCGCCGCACCACACCACGCCGTGGCGCTTCGTGCTGCTGGAGTCCGAGGACGCCCGGACCGGGCTGCTGGACGCCATGCGGGACGCCTGGATCGCCGACCTGCGGCGGGACGGGAAGTCCGAGGAGTCCATAGCCAAGCGCGTGCGCCGGGGCGACGTCCTGCGGAACGCGCCGTATCTGGTGGTGCCCTGTCTGGTGATGGACGGGTCGCACACGTACGGCGATGTGCGTCGGGACGCGGCCGAGCGGGAGATGTTCGTCGTCGCCGCGGGCGCCGGGGTGCAGAACCTCCTCGTCGCGCTGGCCGGGGAGCGGCTGGGGTCGGCGTGGGTGTCGTCCACGATGTTCTGCCGCGATGTGGTGCGGGAGGTGCTGGGGCTGCCGGAGGACTGGGATCCGATGGGAGCCGTGGCGGTGGGGCATCCGGCGGAGGAGCCCCGGCCCCGGCCGGAGCGGGACGCGGGGAGCTTCATCGAGGTGCGGTGATGTGCGCCCGTTGTGCCGAGGTGCGGTGACGGGCCTCGGCTTGCGCCTAGTCTCGTAGGGCTTCTTCCGGTTCCTCTCGTAGCTCAGGACCTCATTCGTGGCAGGACGTTTCACTCCGCGCCCCACGCGTACGACCGTGCGCGGTGGGGAGGTCGTCGTGCCCGCCGCGCGGCGGCCGGCGGCGCGGGTGCAGGCCGCCCCGCTGGTGCGGAGGTGGACGCCGGGGTGGCCGGTCGATCTCGGGCTGGTGCTCGGCGCGCTGCGGCGGGGGCCCGCCGATCCCACCTTCCGCGCTCTTCCGGACGGGTCCGTGTGGCGGGCCGCTCTCACGCCCCTCGGGCCCGGAACCCTGCGGGTGTGCGTGTACGGCGGTGAGGTGCGCGGTGAGGCGTGGGGGCCGGGGGGTGAGTGGCTGCTCTCCCGGTTGCCGGAGATGCTCGGGGCCGCGGACGATCCCTCCGCCTTCGTGCCCCGGCACCGGATCGTGGCGCACTCCTGGCATCGGCGGCCGGGGTTGCGGCTGACGCGGACCGGGCTGGTGCTGGAGTCGTTGATTCCCTCCGTGCTGGAGCAGAAGGTCACCACCGACGAGGCGTATCGGGCGTGGCGGTTGCTGGTGCGGAAGTTCGGGGAGCAGGCGCCGGGGCCTGCGGCGGGTGGGCGGTTGTGGGTGATGCCGGCGCCGCGGACGTGGGCGTTGATCCCGTCCTGGGAGTGGCATCGGGCCGGGGTGGACAACAAGCGGGCCTCGACGATTCTGCGCTGTGTGCGGGTGGCCGCGCGGTTGGAGGAGGCGGTGGGTATGTCTCCTTCCGCTGCGCAGGCGCGGTTGGAGGTCGTGCCGGGGGTGGGGCCGTGGACCTCCGCGGAGGTGGTGCAGCGCAGCCATGGGGCGGCGGACGCGGTGACCGTGGGGGATCTGCATCTGCCGGGGATCGTGGGGTTCGCGCTCGCGGGGGATCGGGATGCGGATGACGCGGCGATGTTGTCGTTGCTGGAGCCGTATGCGGGGCAGCGGCATCGGGCCGCTCGGTTGATCTTGTTGAGTGGGCGTACGCCGGGCAGGCGGGCGCCGAAGATTACTCGGGGGGACATCGGGCGGTTGTGACGGTGGTCTGCGAGGGCGTCGGGATTTTTTCGCCCCCGCCGCCCCTACCCGTCCCATCCCCAGGGGCGCTGCCCCTTCGACCCCGTCCCGGGGGCGCTGCCCCCGGACCCCCGCTCCTCAAACGCCGGAGGGGCTGGATTCACCGGGCTGGATCCAGCGGGCAGGCCGGATTCACTGGTCCGAAGAAAACCGCACCGCCCCCGCCGGGATCCTTGCGTCGCACCAGATTCTCGTGCCGTCCAGCAGTTCGTTGTCGGCGCCGACGACCGCGCCGTCGCCTATGACCGTGCCGGTGAGGACCGAGCGTTCGCCCACTCGGGCCCGGGTGCCGATCAGGGAGTCGGTGATGACGGCGCCCGGTTCGATCACCGCGCCGGGGAGGATCGTCGAGCCGGAGACTCTCGCGCCCTCCGCGATGTACGCCCCCTCGCCGACCACCGTGCCGTCCGTCAGCTTCGCGTCAGGGGCGACCCGTGCCGTGGGGAGGATCAGGCGGTCGCCGCAGCGGCCGGGGACCGCCGGGGACGGGGCGCGGCCGAGAACCAGGTCCGCCGAGCCGCGGACGAAGGCGGCGGGGGTGCCGAGGTCCAGCCAGTACGTCGAGTCCACCATGCCCTGGAGGTGGGCGCCGGCCGCCAGGAGTTCGGGGAAGGTCTCGCGTTCGACCGAGACCGGGCGGCCCTGGGGGATCGAGTCGATGACCGAGCGGCGGAAGACGTACGCCCCCGCGTTGATCTGGTCGGTGACGATCTCCTCGGGGGTCTGGGGTTTCTCCAGGAAGGCGAGGACCCGGCCCGTCGCGTCGGTGGGGACCAGCCCGTAGGCCCGGGGGTCCGTCACCTTCGTGAGGTGGAGGGAGACGTCGGCGCCCGTCGTCTCGTGGGTGCGCACCAGGGCCCTGATGTCCAGGCCCGTCAGGATGTCGCCGTTGAAGATGAGGACCGGGTCGTCGGGGGCGGAGTGCAGACGGGCGGCCACGTTGCGGATGGCGCCGCCCGTGCCGAGGGGCTCCTCCTCGGTGACGTACTCGAGGTGGAGCCCCAGGGACGAGCCGTCGCCGAAGTGCGGCTCGAAGACCTCAGCGAGGTAGCTCGTCGCGAGGACTATGTGGTCGACGCCCGCCGCTCTGGCTCTGGCCAGCTGATGGGTGAGGAAGGGGACGCCGGCCGCGCGGACCATGGGCTTGGGGGTGTGGACCGTGAGGGGTCGCAGCCTCGTGCCCTTGCCGCCGACCAGGAGGATCGCTTCTGTCACCTGTCGTCTCCGCTTCCTGCCGGGACCGGCCCGAACTGTCTTTCGACCGGCCAGTGTATGCAGACCGTTGTGCGGCACCTTCGGCGGCCGTGCGGCATTCGCGCCTGCCCCCCGACGGCGGTGAAACGGGTGGTACGAACTCTCCCCGGAACTCTCCCCGGTACCTCCGCGGGTACCTCCTCGGTACCTCCGCGGCACTCCCCTCGGCCCTCAGCGACCGTCAACGACCTTGGAGACGGGCGGCTGTCGTGCGGGTGGACCCGAGTTTGCGGTAGAGCTGCCATCCGGGGCACTCCGTGGCGAAGCCGTCCCGGTGGCCGGAGATCACGTTCAGTCGTACCTTCCTACCCTTCGGATAGAGGTTGCCACCCCCCGACTTCAGGTACGTCTTGCCCTTCGGGTTGCCGCCGTAGAGACCGAGCTTCCACGCGGTGAGCCGTGCGACTGCCTTCGTCACGGCCGCGGGCGGCTTCTTGGAGCCGTAGCTGCCGAGGACGGCGATCCCCATGCTGTTGGAGTTGAACCCGAGGGTGTGGGCGCCGAGGACCGCCTTCGCCACACCGCCGGCCCGGCCCTCGTAGATGTTTCCGCACTTGTCGACGAGGAAGTTGTAGCCGATGTCACGCCAGCCCATGCTCTTGACGTGGTAGCGGTAGATACCGCGGATGAGCGAGGGCGCCTGCGTGCAGCGGTACCCGTTGCCGGACGCGGTGTGGTGCACGAAGGCCGCCTTGACCTTCTTCGTGTAGACGAAGCCCCGGTCGCGCAGCCCCTCGTCGGCGCCCCAGCCGCGCCGCGTCACGATACGCGGGCGCGGTCCGATGAACGGCTTCGCACGCTGCCGATCCGTCAACTCCCCCGCACGCAGGGCGAACAGCTCCTGTTCGGTCTGCTGCCGGTCCAGCGCCGGGATCTCGGTGTCACCTGGGTCGGCGAGACCGGCGAGGCCCGCGTTGGCCGCGGAGGCGTCCATCGCGGAGGCGTTGGCGTCCATCGCGGCGAGGTCCTCGGCGGGTTCGGCGGTGGGCTCGGGGCGGGGTGCGACGGCGCGCTGGGCGGCGCCCGCAGGCGTGCTCTCCTGCCGGGCGGGCTCCGGCGCGCTCTCCCCCGGGTCCACCAGTTCCAGACGCAGGCCGGCCGGAAGCGGGGCGGTCGTCGCCGCCGTACGGGAGCCGCGGGCCGTGTCCTCGGTCCTGCGGTCGGCCTCGGCGCGCACCCGTACCTCCACTCCGTCGGAGTCGCCCACCCACAGCGGGGCCGTGGCGCCGTGGACGCGGCCGGAGGTGCGCTCGGCCGTGCCGGGGTCGGCGGCGTCGTCGTTGTGGGTCTCCAGGTCCTGCCAGCCGGACCAGCTGTCGGTGCCGACCGCACGGGTGCGGACCTGGACACGGCCGTGCAGCACGGTGTCCGGGTCGTCCCAGATCACGCCCACGAGGGAGAAGTGCCGTACGTCCCGGCGGGGCAGGCCCTGTTCGGCGCCCGGGGCGAGGGTGCGGTCGCGGGGGGCGAGGGGCGCGAGGGGCAGGGACTGGGTGCCCCCGAGGGCTTCCGCGCCCGGCGCCGATCTCACGGCAGCCGGGGACACCGGTCTCGCCGCGACCGCGGGCGAGGTGAGGGGAAGGGCGAGGGCGGCCGCGCAGGTGACGCCGACCGAGGAAGCAAGAAGTCCACGCATGCTCCCGATCCTGGACATAGTCATATAAATCTGTCCATCGGGGAACTGACGGGCCGTCGGGTGCTGTTGCGCCGAACCGGTGGCCCCGCGCGCAGGTGTCCGGCCTCGTGCCCGCGTACGCTTCTGCGGATGAACGCCACCGATCGCACCCCTGCCGACCTGCTGCGTTCCGCGCTCGCCGCGGACCCCGGACGCCCCTTGGTGACCTTCTACGACGATGCCACGGGCGAACGTGTCGAACTGTCCGTGGCCACCTTCGCCAATTGGGTGGCCAAGACCTCGAACCTCCTCCAGGGCGACCTCGCGGCCGCGCCCGGCGACAGGGTGGTGTTGTTGCTGCCCGCGCACTGGCAGACGGCGGTGTGGCTGCTCGCGTGCGCGTCCGTGGGAGTCGTCGCGGACATCGGCGGGGACCCTTCGACGGCGGACGTCGTGGTGAGTGGGCCGGATGCGCTGGAGGCGGCCAGGGCCTGCTCCGGGGAGCGGGTCGCTCTCGCACTACGGCCGCTGGGTGGGCGGTTCCCGCAGACCCCGGACGGGTTCGTGGACTACGCCGTGGAAGTACCGAGCCAGGGCGACCGGTTCGTTCCGTTCGCTCCGGTGGGTCCCGAGGAGCCCGCGTTGATCGTGGCGGGGCGGGAGTTCAGTGGAGCGGAGGTGGTGGAGAGGGCGCGAGCCGAGGGAACCCGGGATCGCGTGCTGTCGGGGCTGCCGTACGACACGTGGGACGGATTGAACGCCGGGCTGTACGGGCCGCTGGCCAACGGGGGGTCCGTGGTCCTGTGCCGGAATCTCGAGCAGCTGAGCGAAGAGGGCCTTGCCAAGCGGATCGAGAGTGAGCGGGTTTCGTCCACTCGTCGTTGACGGGACCCGTCGAGTGCCGGGTGCGGGTCATCCGTGGCTGGCCGCGCCCAGGCGGCGGAGCGGCACATCGGCACAGCCCCCCGCAGCCCCTGCGTGGACCCAGTCACCCGTACAGAGCAGTAGCGGCAGCCCTCCGCGCCCTCCTCACGCCATGGTCGTAGGAGCAGACCGCACGCATGCCCGTACGCCGTGAGGGGGCACCGCTCGTGACCGACAGCGCAGGCACCCTCGGGCCCGGCGCGGGGTCCTCCGCGAGCGGGAAAGGGCTCATACGGCGGCGCCGACGGCGGCGGCTGGCCGGCGCCGGGCTCGGTGTCGGCGTGCTCGTCCTCGCCGCCGCCGGTGCCGGATGGGCCGTCTACGCCAAGCTCGACGGGAACATCACCGCGGACGACGCCGCCGCCGAGGAGCTCGCCCGGTACGAGAAGGACCGGCCGACCTCACTGGTCAAGGGTGCGCAGAACATCCTGCTGATCGGGTCCGACTCACGCTCGGGCGACGGCAACGGTCAGTACGGGCGGGACTCGGGGACCGAGCGGTCGGACACCACGATCCTGTTGCATCTGTCCGCCGGGCGGCGCACCGCGACGGCCGTGTCGCTGCCGCGGGACCTGATGGTGGAGGTGCCGTCCTGTCTGGGGCCGGACGGAACCCGTGGTGAGCCCGTGTTCACGATGTTCAACTCTGCTTTCCAGAAGGGCGGTTCGGCCTGCACGATCCGGACCGTCGAGAAGCTGACCGGCATCCGGATCGACCATCACGTGGTCGTCGACTTCCACGGCTTCAAGGACATGGTCGACGCGGTGGACGGCGTCGAGATCTGCCTGACGAAACCCATCCGCGACAAAGCCGCCGAGCTGACACTCCCGGCGGGCAAGGTGACGCTGAACGGGGAGCAGGCCCTCGGGTACGTCCGCGCCCGCAAGTCGCTCGGCGACGGCAGCGACACCGACCGGATGGACCGGCAGCAGCGTTTCCTCGGGGCGCTCGTCAACAAGGTGCAGAGCAATGACGTCCTGCTCAATCCGGTGAAGCTCTATCCGGTGCTGGACGCTGCCACGTCCTCGCTCACGACGGATCCGGATCTGGCGAGCTTGCGCGGCTTGTACGAACTCGTGCGCCGGCTCCGCGACATCCCCACCGAACGTGTGCAATTCCTGACCGTGCCGCGGGAGCCGTACGCCTACAACGCCAACCGCGACCAACTCGTGGAAGCCGAGGCGGAGGAACTGTTCGCCCGGCTGCGCACGGACGCGCCGGTGGCGGTCGCCGAGGAAGTTCCACAGGATTCCGCGACAAAGAACCCCAATTCGAGCGGCGGTTCGCAAGAAGGAGCGGATGACCGCAAGGAGCCGTACGACTACGACGGGTACGGGGACGGCCACGACGGGAAGTCCGGCGCCGGGCGCCCCGACAGGCCCGCCGCCGCGTCACCCGCACCCACGTTCCGCGGGAACACCGCCGCCCACGACACCTGCGATTAAAGCGATTCCCAAGTCGACGCACATTTGTTCAAGGAAATGGGCGGATTGCCCAGTTGTAGGGACGTGGAATTTGTCACCGTCGCCGCTAGCCGATGAACTGGCCGGATAGTGTGAGCGATCCGGTGCAGCAGGCCGCGAGGTCCTTCCTGGGGTCGTGCACTGTATGACCGAGACCCGAGCGCCTTTGAGGGGCAAGGCGCCGCGTGGCCCCGACGGAGGATGCAGACAACCGTGGACGCGCAAGGCAGTGGGCGGGCGGGCGAGACCGACCCCGCAGACCAGTGGGTACTCAATCCGAACACTGGCGAATACGAACTGCGACTGACTCCCTTCGCACCGCAATCAGCGGTCCCGGGGCCCCGTAGCAGAACCACCCCCCGACCGGCGGGACCTTCCGGTACGCCGCGCGACAGAACGGCCGCGCCGGGCCGTACGTCACCCGCGGACATCCCCGGCCGTGACGTGCCGGGGCCGCGGCGGCGCCGCGGTGCGCCCCAGGAGCCGCCGCCGGGGCGGCGCAACCGGCGGCCGGTCAAGAAGGCGCGCGGCAAGAAGGCGCTGCTGTGGACCGGCGGCGTCATGGCGTTCGTGCTGGTCGGCACGGGGGGCGCGGCCTACCTCTATCTCCAGCACCTCGAAGGCAACGTCACCACCGAGGACGTCGGCAGCGTGGCCGACAACGGTTTCAGCAAGGACGAGGCCTTCAACATCCTGATCATCGGCACCGACCGGCGCACCGGGGCGGGCAACGAGGGCTACGGCGACAAGGGCAGCGTCGGGCACGCCGACACCAACATCCTGCTGCATGTCTCCAAGGACCGTACGAACGCGACCGCGCTGAGCATTCCGCGTGACCTGATCGTCGACGTGCCGGACTGCGAGGTCACCGAGGACGACGGCACCAAGAAGGTCATCCCGGGCACCCAGGACAAGCGCTTCAACACCAGCCTCGGCCAGTTCGGCCGTAACCCCGGCTGCACCATGAAGACGGTCGAGGAGCTCACCGGCATCGACGTGAACCACTTCGCGATGGCCGACTTCAACGCGGTGAAGACGCTGACGAGCGCGGTGGGCGGGGTGGAGGTCTGTCTCGCCAAGGACGTCAACGACCCCGACTCGCATCTGAACCTGTCGGCCGGCAAGCACACCATCGAGGGCGAGGAAGCACTCGCCTTCGTCCGCACCCGGCACAGCTTCGGCCAGAAGGGCGACCTGGACCGCATCAAGGTCCAGCAGCAGTTCATGAGCTCGCTGATGCGCAAGATGACCTCCGGCGACACCCTCACCAGCCCGACGAAGCTGATCAAGCTGGCCAACGCCGCCACCAAGGCGCTCACCGTCGACCAGGGCATCGGCAAGGCCAGCACGCTCAAGGACCTGGCCCTGGAGCTGAAGAAGGTGCCGATGAAGAACATCACCTTCACCACGGTCCCGGTCAAGGACAACCCGGCCGAGGTGGTCAAGGCGACCGTCGTGCCCCTTGAGCCGAACGCCTCGCAGGTCTTCAACATGATCAAGAGCGACACCTCCTTCACCGCGGTCAAGGCCAAGGAGAAGAAGGAGAAGTCCGCCGTCGCCGCCCGGCTGAAGGGCAGCAAGTCGGACGCCTCCGAGGTGCGGGTGCGGATCCTCAACGGTGGCGCCGCGGCCGGCAGCGCCCAGGAGGAGCTCACCTACCTCCAGACCGAGGCGGGCGTGACCAAGTCGGAGAACGCGGGCAACGCCGGCGCCTCCCAGGCGAAGACGACGCTGGAGTACGCCCCCGACCAGGCCGATCAGGCCCGCAGGCTGGCCGCGATCATGGGCCTGTCCGGGTCGATGATGAAGCCGGGCAAGAGCGTCACCAACTCCCAGGGTCTGCCGACCATCACGCTGACGCTGGGTGAGGACTTCAAGGGTGCCGGGGTGAAGATGAACTCCACCGCGGCGCCGGCGAACGTGGACAAGACCACGGCGAACGAGGTGAAGTGCGCTAGCTGAGAGACCGCGACCTCACGGGCCTGTCACACGTCGAACCGGACGCGTGGCAGGCCCGTTCGCTGTGCCGCCCCACGTGAGGCGAAGATCACAAAAGACGGCACTTGATCACCGGAACGCAACGTCCGCAGGTTAACTGATCGCGCGTCAACTCTATTGAAATCCTAGGAGGTTGCTATGCGCGGAATGTTGCGCACGCGGATCACTTCGGCGGCCGGAGCAGTCACGCTGCTGACGGCCGGACTGATATGCCTTTCCGCCGGACAGGCTGACGCGATGTCCCGGGTCAACTACTGCGGAAGCTCCTACGGCTTCCTGAAGTCCTGGGCGATCAAGGACGGTTGGTACCCCAATCCCACCGTCGGCTACATCGACGTCTACTACAACAGCTCGAACGGGAACAACTGCGTCATCACCCGCGCGAACGACAGCGAGGTCGGCGGCGCCAACCACATCATCGCGGGCATCCGCAAGAGCGGGTCCAGCACCTGGAAGCTCGACGGGAACAACTCCAACTACACCTCCTACGCGGGCCCGTTGTACGTCTACGCCGCCGGCAGCTGCATCGACATCTACGGCGAGCTCAACTACACGAGCGGTGGCACGGGGGCCGGCGGTGGCAGGACCGTCTACGAAGACGTGCACTGCGGCTGAGCCTCGCCACTCACCGCAGAATGATGAATCTTGAATGCACCAAGTGGCCCTGTCCGACGTCTGACTTGACGCAAGACAGGGCCATGTCAGGTGTGGGGCGGGGAGGGTGGGGCGGTGCCGCAGAACAGTGTGCGGGGGCAGGGAAGAGGAACGTTCTCGGGCGTCGAGCCCGCTCTCGGGCGGGGTCGGACCGACAGCCCGTCCGAGGGCGGAGGCCAGGGCGCAGGAGCGAAGGGCGCAGGGCCGAAGGGCGCAGGGCACGGGAGACGGCGACCGCGACGCGGTCATCGCGTGCTCAGATGGTCCGCGACCACGCTCGCGGTGCTGATACTGGGCACGGCGGGCGCCGGTTACCTGTACTACCAGCACCTCAACGGCAACATCGAGAAGGGTGAGCGCAGCAGCGGCGACTCCAAGGCGAACAAGTCCGCGCCGAACGCCGCCGGCCAGACCCCGCTGAACATTCTTCTCATCGGCTCCGACAGCCGCTCCTCCGACGAGAACGTGAAGCTCGGTGGCAGCAAGGACACTCGCGGCAACCCGCCGCTGGGCGACGTGCAGATGCTGATCCACCTGTCCGCGGACCGGAAGAGTGCCGCGGTGGTGAGCATCCCGCGGGACACCCGCGTCGACATCCCCAAGTGCAAGGACCCGAAGACGGGCGCCACCTACCCGGCGACCAACGACATCATCAACACGTCGCTGGCCCGCGGAGGGGCCGGCTGCACCCTGGCCACCTGGCAGAACCTCACCGGCGTCTACATCGACCACTGGATGACGATCGACTTCGCGGGCGTGGTGAGCATGGCGGACGCCATCGGCGGCGTCGAGGTCTGTGTGAAGCAGAACGTGTGGGACCGCCCGATGCCCGGCGTGCCCGGAGGCTCCGGCTTGAAGCTGACGGCCGGCCGCAAGGACATCAAGGGCAAACAGGCGTTGCAGTGGCTGCGCACACGCCATGCCTTCTACAGCGATCTTGGCCGCGCCAAGGCCCAGCACATGTACATGAACTCGATGATCCGCACATTGAAGAAGCAGAACGTCTTCACGGACACCGGGCGGCTGACGAATCTGGCCGAGGCGGCCACCAACTCGCTGACCGTCTCGGAGGAGATCGGCACCGTCAAGAAGCTGTACGACCTGGGCACGCAGCTTAAGTCGGTGCCGACGAACCGGATCACCATGACGACGATGCCGACCGTCGAGGACGACCAGAACCGGAACCATCTGGTCCCGGACGGCGCCGGGGCCGACAAGATGTGGCAGATGCTCCGCGACGACGTGCCGTTCGACGACAAGGGCACGTCCTCGGAGAAGAAGTCGGACGAGGAGAGGGTCTCCAAGGACCCGGCGGCGGCCGACGACCAGATCGGTGTCCTGGTGCGGAACGCGACGAGGTCCACCACGCTCGGTCCGGTCTCCGGGCGGGCCGGGGCGATCAGTGGGCTGCTCGTGCAGAAGGGCTTCGCCCGGGCCTCGGCGGACACCTCGGCGGCGCTCGCCGAGGAGCGGACCGTGGTGCGGTTCCCGAGCCCAGACCTGGAGGGCGACGCCCAGCGGGTCGCCAAGTCACTGGGGATTCCGCTGAGTTCGGTGAAGAGGTCGACTGACGTGTCCGGTGTCACCGTCGTCGTGGGCGCCGACTGGCGCTCGGGTACGACCTATCCGAAGCAGTCCTCTCCGAAGGCCGGGGACCTTCCGAGCAACGCCGACGAGATGAACGGCGCGGACAGCGATCAGTGCATGGACGTGTACAAGCGGTACCGCTGGTGAACCGTCGGCGGGCAGCGGCGGCCCGTGGATCGCGCTGTGGATGCGATCACGGGCACCCGGAACAAGCCATTCCATGATCAATTAATGGTCACAGGGGCCTCACAGCAGCATTGCGACGAGTGTTCGATGGTGGGATCGCCCGGACGATCATTCCCGCTCTACCGAGGAGTACCCCATGCGCAGAAGACTGGCCGCCGTCATGCTCTCGGCACTGGCCCTCGTCGTCGCCCCCCTGGCGACGAACGCGAGCGCGTCGACCAAGAGCGACGTCGTGAGCCTGGCGCGATCGGTGTGCGGATCCGGGTACACGGCCACCGTCGACGCCGGCGACATGGGCATCCCGAAGCAGTACTACTGGAGCGTCCTGCTCTACAACCCGTCCTCCGGCTACAACTGCGCCGTCAACGTCAAGGACAGCAACAACACCGACTACGGCAGGTCCAGCGGCATCGGCATGGGCATCAGGGCGGCCGGTGGCAGCTGGCACGAGGACCTGGGCAACTACACGAAGTACGCGGGTCCCGTGTACGTCTACGCGCCCAGCACCTGCGTCTACCTCCGCCTCACCTCACCCGAACTCACGTGGACCAGTAACGCCATGGGCTGCAACTGACCCGGCGGGTGCGGCCCGGCAGGCGTGAGCCGGAATCGCACCCCCACAGCGAACTCCTAACTCTCTGCAGAATGATGAAGCGTGCTCACGTCCGAGAGCTCGATCGGCATTCGACACCGCATTCGACAGTGGTTCTCCCGTACGCTTTCCGACCAGGCGGACGAGGCATAAAGGCCGGTCGTCGGGCTTGGGGAGGCTCGGCAGTCCGCAGGGTGGGGAGGACAGGGAATTGGCGCAGAGTGTGCGCGGAGAGGTGCCCGCGGTCGAGGACACGATGTCCCTCGCACCGCAGGACACGCAGCCGCCCGCCGGTCACGGCGGGGGACGGCACGGCAGAGGTGAGCGGCGACGAAGCCGGCGTTTTCTGCGCTGGTCGGCGATCGTGCTGGCGGTGGTGATAACCGGCACCGCGGGCGCCGGATACCTCTACTACCGGCACCTGAACGGCAACATCAAGAAGGACGCCCTGAACATCGGCGACGAGAAGGACAGGGCGGCGAAGACGGAGGCGAACGCCGCCGGACAGACCCCGCTGAACATCCTGCTGATCGGCTCGGACGCCCGCGACAACGCCGAGAACCAGAAGCTCGGCGGCGCCAAGGAGACGTACAACACCGCGCCGCGCGCCGACGTCCAGATGCTGCTGCACCTCTCGGCGGACCGCTCCAACATGTCGGTCGTCAGCATGCCGCGCGACACCCTTCTCGACATACCGAAGTGCGCCGACCCCGACAACGACAAGGTCTACTCGGCGCTCACCTCGGCGATGACCAACGACTCCCTCGGTCGTGGCGGCCCCGGCTGCACGGTGGCCACCTGGGAGAAGCTGACCGACATCCATATCGACCACTTCATCATGGTCGACTTCGCGGGTGTGGTGTCGATGGCGGACGCGATCGGCGGCGTACCGGTCTGCGTGGACGCCAACATCTACTCGCACACCAGAACCGGTCACGGCTCCGGCCTGCGGCTGGAAGAGGGCACCACCCCCATCAAGGGCAAGCAGGCCCTCCAGTGGCTGCGCACCCGGTACGGCTTCGAGGACGGCACCGACATCGCGCGGGCCAAGGCCCAGCACCAGTACATGAACTCGATGGTCCGCGAGCTGCGTGAGAACGCGACTCTGAGCAGCCCGAACAAGCTGCGCAAGCTCGCCGAGACGGCCACGGACGCGCTGACGGTGGACGACGGGCTCGGGACGGTGACGAAGCTGTACGACCTGAGCAACGAGCTGCGCAAGGTCCCCACCAAGCGGATCACCATGACGACGATGCCGTGGCAGTACGCCTCGGACGGCAATCGGGTGGTGCCCAAGCCGGAGGAGGCGGAGAAGGTCTTCCGGCTCGTCCGTGAGGACATCGCGCTCGACGGCAAGGACAAGAAGAAGACCACGACCAAGGACGAGACCTCCGACGACCCGGCGGCCGCGGACGACGAGATCGCCGTACAGGTGCAGAACGGCACCCGCACCAGCACGCTGGGAGCGGCGACCGGGCGGGCGACCGATGTGGCCGAGTTGCTCGTCGGCAAGGGTTTCACGGCGGCCAAGGCGGACTCCTCGGTGATCGTGAGCGAGGCCAAGACCCTGGTGCGCTATCCGAGCGCGGACCTGGAGGGTGACGCCCAGGCGGTCGCCAAGGCCTTCGGCGTTCCGATGAGTTCGGTGAAGAGGTCGACGGACGTCTCCGGAGTCACGCTGGTCGTCGGCGCGGACTGGCGGTCGGGTACGACGTACAAGGTGGCGGAGGAGGACAACACGCTGCCCAAGTCGGAGGACACCTTCAACGGCGCGGACACCAAGGCGTGCATGCACGTCAACCCCGACTTCACCTGGTAGCGGGCCCCCTGAGAGCGCTTTCGGCCAGGTGATCAATTTCTGGCCAATGCTTTACACCGTGGTCACATTTGTTACTTGGACATGTCAGGATCTTGAGCGGTCCGCGACCACGACGGACGCAACTGTCGCTCCAGGGGGAGAAGTTGAAGCTCAAGAGCAAGGCCGCCAGATACATCACGTCCATGGCGATGATGCTGTCCGCGATCGCCGGTTACTCACTCGTCACGGCTCCGGCCGCCAGCGCCGCCACCTACGGCTGCAACGGGTCCCAGATCGACAGCTGGAGCAACACCTACAACGGCACGACGTACGCCAGGACCTATCTGTTCTGGGACGGCACGTACAACTGCGTCGCCGCCGTGAAGCAGGGCTCCTACTACGGCGTCAAGTCGCGTATCGCCGTGGATGCCTGGACGGACAAGGACGGCTACGTCTCGCCGGGTGACGACGGCCAGTACCTCTACTACGCGAGCTTCAAGTTCTACGGCAAGGGCCGGTGCATCGCCGTCGAGACGGACGTGTGGAACCTGAGCGGCAACAACATCATCCAGGACCACGTGCCGAACTCCGGCTACTTCCACTGCGGTTGAGAACGGAGTCCGACATGAGCATCCTCAAGTCCAAGGCCGCCCGCTGGCTGACGAGCACCACGGTCCTGCTCGGTGTCGCCGTGGCGGGCCCCGTGGCCACCGCGCCGGCCGCCTCGGCCGCCTCTGGCAGCTGCTCCGGCAGCATCGTCGACACCCTCAAGCACTACAACTACAACGGCACCCACGTGGCGACGTCGTACCTGTACTGGGACGGCACCACCAACTGCGTCCGCGCCGACAAGGTCGGCTCGTACTACGGCGTCAGCTCGCGTATGTCGCTGACCATCTACAACCAGAAGGGCGGCGCGGACCCGGACAGCGGGTACTTCAAGTACTACGCGGGCCCGGTCAAGGTGAACGGCCAGAACACCTGCATCGCCTTCGAGCTCGACATGTGGAGCACCAGCGGCTCGGACATGCTCCAGGACCGGGTTCCGGCCGGCGGCTACAACCACTGCGGCTGAACTCGCCCGCGCACTGACGAGGACTCAGACATGCTCAAGATGAAGCGACTTGGCTCCGCCGCGGCCGTCATCGGCCTCACCGCCGCCGGAACGATCGCCGCCACCGGCACCGCCTCGGCAGCCTCCTACAACGGCGCCTGCGGGTCCGGCTACGGCGTGATCGACACGAAGGACGTCGGCACCGGAACCGCCTACCTCACCTACAGCAGCTCCAGCGGCAAGAACTGTGTCGTCACCGTCTCCGACACACCGGGCACCACCATGCTCCTGGACGCCCGAGTGCGGCTGCACCGCACCAACCTCGACTGGGCGGACAGCGAGTACGACGCGGGCTTCTTCAAGTACTACGCCGGCCCGGTCTACGCCTCCGCCGCAGGCAGGTGCATCGACTGGGGCGGCAACGCGGGCACCGAAACCTGGCATGTGAACTACAACGTGCACTGCGGCTGAGCCCCACCACTGACAGGGATCCAAACGTGTTCAAGATGAAGCGAGTTGGCTTCGTCGCGGCCGTCATCGGCCTCGCCGCAGCCGGAACCATCGCCGCCACCGGCACCGCCTCGGCAGCCTCCTACAACGGCGCCTGCGGGTCCGGCTACGGCGTGATCGACACCATGGACGTCGGTGACGGAATCGCCTACCTCACCTACAACAGCGCCAGCGGCAAGAACTGCGTCGTCACTCTCACCGACACCCAGGGGACGCCCACGATCCTGGGCGCCAACCTGCGGCTGCACCGCACCGACAACGTGTGGAAGGACAGCGAGTACGACAACGGCACCTACAAGTACTACGCGGGCCCGGTCTACGCCTCCGCCGCGGACAGGTGCATCGACTGGGGCGGCCACGCAGCCTCCAACTACACGCGCATCGACTACGGCGTCCACTGCGGCTGAGCCCCACCGGCCCAGCTTCTTCAAGCCGTCACGTCCCGAGATGAGAGGTCTCCAACTGATGTCCAAGCACGTCAAGTTCAGAACCACCCGTTGGATCGCCACCGCGGCGATGACCCTCGGCCTGGGTGTCGCGGTCCCCATGGCCGTCGCCCCCACCGCGTCCGCCGCCGCCACCGCCGGCTGCAGCGGGACCTTGATCGACCAGATCAACCACTACGACTACTCGGTGAGCTCGCACCCGCACGTCGCCACGACCTACCTGTACTGGGACGGCACCTACAACTGTGCGAGGTCCGTCAAGGCGGGTTCCTACTACGGCGTCAGCTCGCGCATGAACCTGGACCTGTGGTCCAAGGCCGGCGGGCACGACAACGACAACGGCAACTTCAGCTACGAGGCAGGCCCCGTCCAGGTGAACGGCCGGAACACCTGCATCACCTTCGAGCTGGACATGTGGAAGCCCAACGGTGGCTCCAACTTCCTGCAGGACCACGTCCCCCCGTCGGGCTACTTCCACTGCGGCTGAGCCCTTCCGGCCCATGGCGAAGGCCCCCTCCCGGTCGTCCGGAAGGGGGCCTTCGGTCGGTCCAGAGCCTTTACGCCTCCGTCAGCACCGCCGGCCGCCGCGACGCGATGACCTTCTTCGCCAGTGACCTCGGGCTGGTCAGGAAGCCGTACCCCCACGACATGTGCATGGTGGCGAGGGCGACCGGGATCTGGAGGCGGGCCTTCAGGGACAGCCCCTTGCCCGCCGGGAGCGAGCCGAGGGAGATCGCCGCGAGATAGCCGCCCGGGATCACGAAGCCGAGCGGGGTCAGGGCCGCGCCCACCACGAGGCCGGCCGCGATCGCGCACACCGCGACCGGCGGGGCCAGGTAGCGCAGGTTGATGGAGCCGGAGTGGTAGCGGGCGACCACGTGCCGCCAGCGGCCGTAATCCTTGTACTGCTTGGCCAGCGCCTTCACCGAGGGGCGCGGGCGGTACGACACCCGCAGCTCGGGCGAGAACCAGATCAGGCCGCCGGCCTCACGGATGCGGAAGTTCAGCTCCCAGTCCTGGGCGCGGATGAACTCCACGTTGTAGCCGCCCTGTTGCTCCAGCGCCTCGCGGCGGAAGACACCCAGGTAGACCGTCTCGGCGGAGCCCGCCTGCCCTCCCGTGTGGAAGGCCGCGTTGCCGACGCCGATCCTGGAGGTCATCGCGGCGGCGACCGCGTGCTCCCAGTCGTTCTCGCCCTCGGCGTGCATGATGCCGCCGACGTTCTGCGCGCCGGTCTCCTCCAGGAGCCGTACGGCGGTCGCGATGTAGTTCGGCGAGAGCATGCCGTGCCCGTCGACGCGGACGACGATCGGGTGGCGGGACGCTTTGATCGCGGCATTGAGGGCGGCGGGGGTGCGGCCGGCGGGATTCGGGACGGTGTGCACGCGCGCGTCTTCCGCGACGAGCTCGGCGGCGATCTCGTCCGTGCGGTCCTTGGACGGACCGAGGGCGATCACGACCTCCATCTCGCCGGCGTACTCCTGCGCGAGGATCGCTTGGACGGCTCCGCGCAGATGCCGCTCCTCGTCGAGGACGGGCATGATCACAGACACGGCGGGGAGCTGCACGTCGGGCTTGGCGTTCATAGGGGGATCACGTTACCGCGAACGGGGGACACCGCCGCGCCCCGCCCGGGGCGGTGCCGGTCGTCGCAGATCGTATGGGCCTACGGTGCTCAAGATCCCTCGTTCGGCTGTTCCTCGCGGAGGTGTCCCCCCATGCCCGTCACGCCGCCCCGGCCCTCCGCGGCCCGCCCTCGCCCTCCGCAGCGCCGACCCGCACCACCGCCCGTACGACGCAAGCGGCCCCGCTGGGCCATGCGGGCGGCGACCACGCTGTCCGTCGTCGTACTCGCCTCCGCCGGGATCGGGCACGCCGTGATGACCAGCCTCGACGCGGACATCACACGCGTGGACCCCTTCAAGGACATGAAGAACCGGCCGCGCGCCGGACACGGCATGAACGTGCTGCTGGTCGGCACCGACGGCCGCGAAAAGATCACCGAGGCGGAGCGGCAGATGTACCGGCTGGGCGGGGCGCCCTGCCACTGCACCGACACGATCATGATCGTCCACATCTCGGAGGACCGGGAACGGGCGAGCGTGGTGAGCCTGCCGCGCGACTCGTACGCGATGACGCCCCCGCATGCCGACGGGACCACGGGGGAAGAGCACCACGGGCACCCCATCAAGATCAACGCGGCGTACGCGGAGGGCGGGCCCCAGCTGACGGTCCGGACCGTCGAGAACATGACCCACGTCAAGATCGACCACTATCTGGAGGTCGACTTCACCAGCTTCATGAAGACGGTGGACGTGCTCGGCGGGGTCGAGATCTGCAACGCCGACCCGCTGCAGGACACGTACACCGGGCTCGACCTCGAGGCGGGCCGGCACCGGCTGATGGGCGGGCAGGCACTCCAGTACGTCCGCTCCCGGCACACCGACGTCTCCTCCGATCTCGGCCGGATGAAGCGGCAGCAGCGCTTCCTCGCGGCGCTGATCGAGCGGGCGACCTCGTCCGGCGTCCTGCTGAACCCGATGAGGTTCCGCGATGTGGCCCGGGCCGTCCTCGGCTCCGTACGGGCCGACAAGGGCTTCGGCACGGACGAACTGCTCGACCTGGGCCGGGCGATGCGGAACTTCTCCCCCTCGTCGTCGGAGTTCACGACCGTGCCGATCGGGCAGATGGGATACGCCGTCAAGGGCGTGGGGTCGACCCTGAAGTGGGATCCCGCGAAGTCCTCGCTCCTCTTCAAGTCCCTGCGCGAGGACCAGCCGCTGGCGGCGCACAAGCCGAAGAGCAAGGCGCTGCTGGTCCCGGTCTCCCCTCAGCAGATCCGCGTCCAGGTCGAGAACGGCACGGCGACGGGCGGCCTCGGCAAGCGGGTGGACGCGGCGCTGGCCTCGACGGGCTTCCGCACGACGGGGCACCCGGTGAACTCGGCCGACCGCACGGTCAAGCGCACGGTCGTCACCTACGACCCCCGCTGGGACCGCTCCGCCCGCTCCCTGGCGGCGGCCCTGCCCGGCAGTGAGCTGCGGGCGGTGAAGGGCCAGGGGGCGGTACTGAAGGTGCTCGCGGGCGCGGACTTCGAACGGGTACGGAAGGTACGCGCCGAGGACGAGCTGCAGGGGGAGTTCGGCGTGGTCACCGGGGATGAGGTGGGGTGCGTGTAGGTCGGGGGCAGGTGCTCCGGGGCGGCTGGGCGCGGGGCGGTCTCGCTGGTGCGGCCGGCACGGGTCCGAGCCAGGCGGCGGAGCAGGACCGGCGGGGGCAGGGCTGCCGGGGCGGTGACAGGGGACCGGGCTGGGAGTCGGCAGTTGCGGTGGCACGGGACCTGGCTGGCAGCCGGCAGTTGCGGTGGCACGGGACCTGGCTCGGGCGGCAGACGGGCAGCCGGGGCGGTGACGGTGACACACGGACCGGGCTCGGGGGCACACGGGCAGCTGAGGCAGCGGCGTGACACGGACCGAGCACGGGCGGCGGCGCACAGGCCGCCCAGGCGGTGACGGTGACGCGGACCTGGCTCGGGCGGCACACGGGCAGCCGGCGCGGTGACGGTGACACGGGCCGGGCACGAGCGGAGAACGGGCCAGCCGGGCAGCGGCGATGACTTGGAAACCGGGCTCGGGCGGCACACGGGCAGCCGGCGCGGTGACGGTGACACGAACCGAGCACGAGCGGAGAACGGGCCAGCCGGGCAGCGGCGATGACTTGGAAACCGGGCTCGGGCGGCACACGGGCAGCCAGCGCGGTGACGGTGACACGAACCGAGCACGGGGGGGGCACACGGGCAGCCGGGGCGCGGCGGCGCACAGGCCGCCCAGGCGGTGACGGTGACGCGGACCTGGCTCGGGCGGCACACGGGCAGCCGGGGCGGTGACGGTGACACGGGCCGGGCTCGGGCGGCACGCGGGCTGACGCCGGGCCCGTGTGGGAGAAAGAGTGAGGGGAGAGTGCGGGCGGGCCGGGGGCCGGGTCAGTCCTCGAAGCCCTCCGCCGCTCGCTTCTCTCGCAGCTCCATGATCGCCCGGCGGCGCGCGAGGCGGTGGGTGCGGCGGATCTGGGCTTCCTGGTAGCGGCGCTCGTCCCGTTCCGTCTCCGGGAGCACCGGAGGGACCCGGCGGGGCTTGCCGTCGGCGTCGACCGCCGCGAAGACGAGGTAGGCGGAGCCGACCTGGGTGGCGGGCGTTGACTCGTTCCAGCGCTCGGCGAGAACCCGTACGCCGACCTCCATCGAGGTCCGGCCGGTCCAGTTGACCTGGGCCTTCACATGGACGAGGTCGCCGACCCGGACCGGCTCCAGGAACGCCATCTCGTCCATGGAGGCGGTGACGGCGGGGCCGCCACTGTGCCGCCCGGCCACCGCGCCCGCCGCGTCGTCCACCAGCTTCATGATCACGCCACCGTGCACGGTACCGAGGAGGTTGGTGTCGGCCTGGGTCATGATGTGGCTCAGCGTGGTGCGGGACGCCGAGGTGGGCTTGCCCGGGATCTCCGGGGCGCCCTGGTGCGCGGCGATGGCCTGGTCTGTCATGACCCCCACCCTATGCCGATGACAATTCGGGAATTTGTGTCAGCTTCGCAACAGCGCTGCCCTGATTTTCCGACGACCCTTGTAAAGGGCACAGCGGGTACCGGCACACTGGGGCCCATGAACGATTGGCCCG
The DNA here is from genome assembly GCF_040606035.1 of Streptomyces sp. NPDC005483. Classification (NCBI taxonomy): domain Bacteria; kingdom Bacillati; phylum Actinomycetota; class Actinomycetes; order Kitasatosporales; family Streptomycetaceae; genus Streptomyces; species Streptomyces sp. NPDC005483. Next base: position 208,768 of record NZ_JBEXEA010000016.1, on the reverse strand, counting down.
AGGGATGGTCCGGCGACAACCGCGGCGACCGGTACGGACGCGGCAGCGCGAGCGCACAGCCCGAGAGCGCCCGCGTGATGCGGCAGGTCCGCCGCGGTCGGGCGGCGCCCGGGCAGGGTGCGTACGGCCGCCAGGGGCCGTCCGCGCCGCCGTACGGCAACGGTGTGCCCCAGCAGCCGTCGTACGTCGACGGCCGGGGTCACGGCGGTGACTACGACGAGTACGACAGCGGCTACAACACCGGCCAGGTCTACGGCGGCGGTGGCCCCGGCGGGCCCGCCGACCCGGGCGGCGGCCGCGGCCCGCGGCCCGCGCCGAACTGGCGCAAGCGGATCAAGTGGACCGCCATCGTCGTGATCACCGGGCTGGTGGTGACGACCGTGGGCACCTACTTCTGGGCCGACTCCAAGCTCAACCGCGAGGTCGACCTGTCCAAGGTCATCGACCGGCCGGAGCAGGGCGACGGCACCAACTACCTGATCGTCGGCTCCGACAGCCGCGCCGGGCTCTCCTCGGAGCAGAAGAAGCAGCTGCACACCGGCTCCGCCGAGGGCAAGCGCACCGACTCGATGATGATCCTGCACACCGGCAGCAACGGCGACACGCTGGTCTCGCTGCCGCGTGACTCGGACGTGGAGATCCCGACCTTCGTGGGCTCCGAGTCCGGCAAGACCTACAAGGGCACGGGCCGGCACGTGAAGCTGAACGCCGCGTACGCCGAGGACGGGCCCGAACTGCTGGTCCGGACGGTCGAGTTCAACACCGGGCTGCGCATCGACCACTACGTCGAGATCGGCTTCGCCGGCTTCGCGAGCATCGTGGACGCGGTCGGCGGGGTCGAGATCAACATCGACAAGGGCTTCAAGGACAAGTATTCCGGCGCCGACTTCCAGGCGGGCAAGCAGACCCTGAACGGCGACCAGGCGCTCGCCTTCGTCCGCACCCGGCACGCGTTCGCCGCGTCCGACCTGCAGCGCACCAAGAACCAGCAGAAGTTCCTCTCGGCCCTCGCCCACGAGGTGGCCACCCCCGGAACGGTCCTGAACCCCTTCAAGCTCTACCCGACGCTCGGCGCGGGCCTGGACTCGCTCATCGTCGACAAGGACATGGGCCTGTACGACCTGGGGTCCATGTTCTTCGCGATGAAGGGCGTCAACGGCGGCGACGGCACCTCGCTGAACATGCCGATCTCCGGGTCCACCAACGGCAACCTGGTCTGGAACAAGGCGAAGGTGAAGCAGCTGGTGCAGGAGCTGAACAACGACGAGAAGGTCACCGTCTCCGGCAACTGAGGGCCAGGGCCCTACGCCCGCCGTCCCGAGCCGAGCAGCGCGATGTGCGGAAGGGCCAACCGCCCTTCCGCCACCGTGTGTTCGGTGCTCAGCCGCTCGTACTCCCGCCGGATCCGTACGACGGTCTCCGGGTCCTGCGAGGTGACGACCAGCCCGATGGTGGCCACGCCGCCGGCGGCACCGCTCCACCACTCCTCGACGCCGGCCCGGTGGTCCCAGGTGAGTTCGGCCGCCTCGGAGGCCACGAAGCCCGCTCCGCCGAGGAGTTGGGCGAGACCGTCCACCGTGCGGGGCCAGTCCTCCGCCGGATCCAGCCGCGGAAGGTACGGCGGCGGTACGGCCCCGCCCGCCTCGCAGGCCCGGCCGAGCAGGTCCTGTCCGGCGCCGCGCCGCGCACTCCACGTGGTGAGGGCGATCCGGCCTCCCGGGCGCAGGAGGCGGTGGAGTTCGACGAGGGCGGTGCGGGGGCGGCCGACGTGGTTGAGGACGAAGTTCCCGACGACGGCATCGAACTCACCGTCCGGGTAGGGGAGTTCAGGAAGCTCGCCGGTGCGCGCGTCGACCCCGCGGGCCCGCGCCGCCGCCACCATCCCGGCGTCGGCGTCCACGGCACTCACCCGGGCACCGCGCGCCAGTGCCGCCACGGCCGCCGTACCGGCGCCGGTGCCGACGTCGAGGACACGCGTGCCCTCACCGACGCCGGCCGCGTCCAGCAGGGCTTCCACGGGGTAGGCGCACAGACGGGCGAAGCTGCCGGCGTAGGCCTCGGTGCGGCCCTTCCACATCTGACGCTCGGCGGCGTCGAAGGCCTCGGTGGCGTCCGCGGGCGGCGGTGTCGTGTGCTCGGGTGCGGTCATGCCCCGTAGCCTGCCGCATCCGTGGCCGGGGGCACCTCGGGGGGTGCCCCCGGCCACGCCCGGGCAAGGTGTGTCACATCGCCATGCCCGCCATCGCCCGACAGGTCTCCACGCAGCGGCGACACGCCTGTGCGCAGCGCATCAGCTGGGGGTCGTCCGGCATGGACATACACGCCTCGGCGCACATCTCGCACGCCTTGGCGCACATCGCGCACATCTCCGCCGACATGGGCGAGCGGCGCATCATCATGTCGGCGCACATGCGGGTCATGTCGGCGCAGTCGATGAGCGCGCGCATGATCTGCATCTGCCCCTGGCCGCCCATCTGCATGCAGGAGCTCATGGTCTCCTCGCAGACGCTGTGGCACTCCATGCACGCCGCCACGCAGTCCTGCATCTCCTTGCTCATCGCGGACATGTTCTCGGCCTGGGTCATGGCTCCTCCTGGGGGATGCGGGAACCCGGGGCGGGCCCCGTGCCCTTCCGTCCTACGCCCCTCCCCGGCGGGGCGCCATCCGGCGGACGCGAACAATCCACCCCGAAACACCCCACCCGCAGTACGACAAAAGCCCCCGGAACACGTCCGGGGGCTCGGTCGTCGCCGGTCGGGCCGGCTACGGCAGGTTGCGCGCCATGACGATCCGCTGAACTTGGTTCGTGCCCTCATAAATCTGCGTGATCTTGGCGTCGCGCATCATGCGCTCCACCGGGTAGTCCCGCGTGTAGCCGTACCCGCCGAGCAGCTGGACCGCGTCCGTGGTGACCTCCATCGCCACGTCCGAGGCGTAGCACTTGGCCGCGGCGCCCTGGAAGGTGAGGTCCTTGTCCAGGCGCTCCGAGGCGGCCGCAGCCTGGTAGGTCAGGGCGCGGGCGGCGGTGATCTTCATGGCCATGTCGGCGAGCATGAACTGGATGCCCTGGAAGTCGGCGATGGCCTTGCCGAACTGCTTGCGCTCCTGGACGTAGCCCTTGGCGTAGTCGAAGGCGCCCTGGGCGACACCGAGAGCCTGGGCGGCGATGGTGATGCGGGTGTGGTCCAGGGTCTTCATCGCGGTCGCGAAGCCGGTGCCCTCCTCGCCGATCATGCGGTCGGCGGGGATGCGGACGTTGTCGAAGTAGACCTCGCGGGTCGGGGAGCCCTTGATGCCGAGCTTCTTCTCGGGGGCGCCGAAGGAGACGCCCTCGTCGGACTTCTCGACGACGAACGCCGAGATTCCCTTGGAGCGCTTCGAGGGGTCGGTGACGGCCATCACCGTGTAGTACTCGGACTCGCCCGCGTTGGTGATCCAGCGCTTCACGCCGTTGAGGATCCAGTGGTCGCCGTCGCGGACCGCCTTGGTCTTCATGCCGGCCGCGTCGGAACCGGCGTCCGGCTCGGAGAGGGCGTACGAGAACATCGCCTCGCCCTTGGCGAGCGGCGAGAGGTACTTCTTCTTCAGGTCCTCGGAGCCCGAGAGGATCACCGGGAGGGAGCCCAGCTTGTTCACGGCGGGGATCAGGGAAGAGCTGACGCAGGCGCGGGCGACCTCCTCGATGACGATCACCGTGGCGAGCGCGTCGGCGCCCGCGCCGCCGTACTCCTCGGGGACGTGCACCGCGTGCAGGTCGTTGGCGACCAGTGCCTCCAGGGCCTCGCGCGGGAAGCGGGCCTCCTCGTCGACCGCGGCGGCGTGGGGCGCGATCTTCGCCTCCGCCAGCGAACGGATGGCGTCCCGGAGCATGTCGTGCTCCTCGGACGGGCGGTACAGGTCGAAGTCAGCCGATCCGGCCAAGGTCTTCACGCTCCAAGGACGCTGCGATGCCTGTGCTAATTACCGTTAAGTAACTCAAATTTTAGGGCCCGGCCCACGCGAGTGATACGTGAGCTTGGCGACAGCGGGAAAAATGCCCGTCAGACCCTCCGACTATGCTCGGGCGCGCACTGGCCCGTCCCTCTTCCTGGAGTCTCCATGGCCCTCAAGATCACCGTGATCGGCACCGGCTACCTCGGCGCCACCCACGCCGCGGCCATGGCCGAGCTCGGGTTCGAGGTGCTGGGGCTCGACGTGGTGCCCGAGAAGATCGAGATGCTCCAGCGGGGCGAGGTCCCGATGTACGAGCCGGGCCTGGAGGACCTGCTGCGCAAGCATGTCGCCGGGATCGAGGGCTCCACCGGCCGGCTCCGCTTCACCATGGACTTCGCCGAGGCGGGCGCCTTCGGTGACGTGCACTTCGTCTGTGTGAACACCCCGCAGCGGCACGGCGAGTACGCCTGCGACATGTCGTACGTCGACTCGGCGATCGCCTCCCTCGCCCCGCACCTGAGCCGCCCGGCCCTCGTCGTCGGCAAGTCGACCGTGCCCGTGGGTTCCGCCGACCGGCTGGCCCGCTACCTGGCCGACCACTCCCCCGCGGGCGCGGACGCCGAGCTGGCCTGGAATCCGGAGTTCCTGCGCGAGGGCTTCGCGGTGAACGACACGCTGCACCCGGACCGGATCGTGGTCGGCGTGCGCAGTGAGCGCGCGGAGAAGCTGCTGCGCGAGGTGTACGCGACGCCGCTCGGTGAGGGCACGCCGTTCGTGGTGACCGACTTCCCGACCGCCGAGCTGGTGAAGACCTCCGCGAACTCCTTCCTGGCCACGAAGATCTCCTTCATCAACGCGATGGCGGAGATGTGCGAGGCCTCCGGCGGCGATGTCGCGAGGCTCGCGGAGGCGATCGGGTACGACGACCGGATCGGGAAGAAGTTCCTGCGGGCCGGGATCGGCTTCGGCGGCGGCTGTCTGCCGAAGGACATCCGCGCCTTCATGGCCCGCGCGGGTGAGCTCGGCGCCGACCAGGCCCTGACCTTCCTGCGTGAGATCGACTCGATCAACATGCGTCAGCGCGGGCAGATGGTGGAGCTGGCCCGGCAGATACTGGGCGGCGGGCCGTTCCTCGGCAAGCGGGTCGCGGTGCTCGGCGCCACCTTCAAGCCCGACTCGGACGACGTCCGCGACTCCCCCGCGCTGAACGTCGCCGGGCAGATTCACCTCCAGGGCGGCCAGGTCACGGTCTACGACCCGAAGGGCATGGACAACGCCCGCCGTCTGTTCCCGACCCTCGGCTACGCCGACACCGCCGTGGACGCGGTCCGGGGCGCCGACGTCGTACTCCACCTCACGGAGTGGCGGGAGTTCCGCGAACTGGACCCGGCGGCCCTCGGCGAGGTCGCGGCGGCAAAGGTCGTCCTGGACGGCCGCAACGCCCTGGACCCGGTGCTGTGGCGAAAGGCCGGCTGGACGTACCGGGCGATGGGACGGCCTACGGCCTGAGCGCCGACGGCCGCTGTGACGGGGCTTCAGAACAGGGGTTCACCGGCGCCCAGGACGACGAGGGGTATCGGCCCATAGGCGGTCTCGGCGCAGCCCTGGGGACGATGCGGTGACTGGTTCGGACCCCTTTTCGGACGAGGAGCGGATGCGGTCCTTCACCAACAGCCGGGCCACCCCTGAGGGCGGGGCGCACACGGCGGGCTTCCGCGCCGGACTGGCCGCCGCGCTCAGCGCGCACGGGCGGACCCGGGCGCGCTCAGCGCGCACGGGCGGACCCGGGGCTGCTGACGGTGGCCGATCCCGACTTCGGCCCGGCCGGATCGGCAGGGTACTGACGTCGGTGGTGTCGGTGCGGCCGGACCGTCCCGAGTTCGAGGGCGCCACGAGGGGTCTGCTCGGCGGCGCCGAGGTGCGTGCCTGCGTCGAGGAGGTCGTCCGGGAACACGTCTCCGCATGGCTCGCGGACCACCCGGCACAGGCGGACGCTGTGATCGGCATATGCAGGCTTCCCCGGAATCCTCAAGACGAGTTCGATTTGCATTCGAGTACATCGGCGAATTGACCGTTCTCACAGACCACGCCCCCGTAAAGGAGAGGTAGGCAACGGTCGGTTAACCGATGCGTAGTCAAGCGGAATCCACCCTCCACTCCACTGTTCGTCGTCCGCCGAGCTCTTCGGCCGGATTGATATGAGCACGTCAGGAGTGAGTCATGCCCTTGTTCCGCAGGGGGGAGTGGCCGCGGGATCACCGCGACGAGCTGGTCGCCGGCGCGCTCGTCGGTGCGGTGGTGATCGTGCTGGGGTACGCCTCGGGCATCGGCGCCCCGGCCGGCTCCGGAACGGCCGAGGCCGCGGTTCCCCCCGCCGCGTCGCCCGCGGTCACGGCACCGGCGGCAACCATGCCGGGAAGCGGTCAGGTTCCGGTGGGTTCCGGTGCGTTGCCGCCGTACGGCGGTGGCGGGGCCGGCGCGGACCTCGGATACGGCGGCGGCGGTGCCGGCATCGGATACGGCGGCTCCGGGGGCGTGGTGACCGGCGGCTCCGGCCCCGTCGTGGGAGGCGGAGCGGACGGCGGCGGCCACACCGGGCACGAGAGTGCACCGCCGGCCCCGGGCACCGGCTCCCCCACGCCCAGTCCGACCCCCACCCCCTCCGCCACGGCCGGCTGCAAGGACGGTCAGGTCACCCTCGTACAGCCGCTGCTCGCCGGTCTCACCGAGCCCGTGATCGGCCTCCTGGGCGGCTCCGGGGCAAGCGCTTCCCCCTCGCCGACGCCCACACCCTCCCCCTGCGTCGGCCTCGCTCCCGTCTCCAGCCTGCTCGGTGGGGTCCTCGCCGGCTCCCCCTCCCCCTCCGCCTCCCCGCAGCCGGAGGCGACCCCATGAGGACCACGCACCGGGCCCTGCTGCTCCTCGCCGCCCTCCTGTGCGCCCTCCTCGGCGCCGCCCAACCCGCCTCCGCGCACACCGAGTTGGTGAAGTCCTCCCCCAAGGACGGCGCCACGCTCGCGAAGGCCCCCGGCCATCTCACCCTCACCTTCGACGAGGCCGTCGACCTGTCCGACGTACGGGTGCTGACGGTGGACGGGGACCGGCTGCCCGCGTCCCGCGCCGGCAAGGACAACGTTGTACGGGTGGCCCTCGGCAGCCCGGCGGACGGGAAGTTCGCCCTCGTGTGGTCCGTCGTGGACGAGGAGGACGGGCACACCTCCTCCGGACGCATCGCCTTCGCCGTGGGGGCCGCCACCAGGACCGGCGGCGACGAGGCCCCGGTCGCCGCTCCCGCACCGTCCCCCTCGGTGCGCGAGGGCCTCGTCGCCGTCCGCTGGGCCGGATATCTCGCGCTGGCCCTGTTCGTCGGCGGGCTCGCCTTCGTCTCCCTGCTGTGGCCGGGCGGGGCGTACGAGCCGCGGGCCCGCGCGCTGCTGGGCCTGGCCTGGACGGGCGGACTGCTGGCAACCGTGGCGACCGTGGGACTGCAGGGGGCGTACGCCGCCCTCGGCGGTCTGCGGGACGCACTGCGCCCGGCGACCTACGCGGACGTCCTGGCCACCGAACCCGGCATCGTGCTCGCCGCGCGCGGCCTGATGTGGGTGCTCGCGGCGGTGGTGCTCGCCGCGCTGCTCCAGGGTGCCGCGCGCTCGCCGGGCTGGCGGGTGGGCGCGCTCGCGGTGACGTTCGGGCTGCTGCGCACGACCGGTATGACGGGCCACAACTCCGAGGGCGGCGAGCCGACCTGGGGAGCCGTCGCCGACTTCGTCCACCTGCTCGGGGCCGCGCTGTGGATCGGCGGGCTCGCCATGCTCGCGCTGGCGGTACTGCCGCGCCGGCGGGTCACGGAGCTGGCCGAGGTGGTGCCGGGCTACGCGCGGCTCGCGGCGGTCAGCGTCACGGGCATCGTCGGCGCCGGGCTGGTGCTCGCGTGGCAGGTGGTGGGGTCGTACGGCGCCCTCCTGCACACCTCCTACGGACATCTGCTGCTCGTCAAGACAGCCGTCCTCGGGTGCGTCCTGGTCGCCGCCTACGCGAGCCGCCAGTGGGTGCGCACCCGCCTCGATCTCGCCGTGCTGCTGCGCGGCGACGCCGCCACCGTGCGGCCCTTCGGTTACTCGGTCGCGGCCGAGACGGGGCTGGCCCTCGTCGTGCTCGCCGTGACGAGTCTGCTGGTCACGGCCGATCCCGGCCGCTGAACTCCCTGAAAAGCAATAGGAGTTGTAGTGAGAAGCAAAGACGAGTCCGGTGGCCGGCGAAGCAAGTCGCCGACCGGGAACCGGTCCCTGCTGTTCGCCGGCCTCGGCGCGGCCCTCGCCGCCGTACTCAGTCTCGGACTGCTGAGCGCGGCCACGGGTTCCACGACGGCCTCGCAGCAGGCCGCGGGCGCGGCTCAGGCGCCCGCTGCCGCCGCTGCCGACATGGCCGACATGAAGGCCGCCACCCCCGACTACCAGGTCGACATCACGGGTTACAAGTTCGGCGACGGCAAGCAGCTCGTCGTCGAGGTCGGCCAGACCGTCCGGTGGACCAACCACGACAGCGCCCCGCACACGGTGACCACGACCAAGGCCCCGGTGGCCTTCGACTCGGGGACGCTTCAGAAGGGCGACTCGTGGTCGTACACCTTCACCAAGGTCGGCACCTACGAGTACTACTGCGCGGTGCACCCGGACATGGTGTCGTCCGTGAAGGTGGTGGCGGCCTCCGGCGGTGGCGGTACGACTCCCGCGCCGACGCCGACCGCGACGACCCCCACGGCAGGACCGACGACGGCCCCCACGGCCACGCCGACGGCCACCCCCACGTCGGGACCGACCGGCATGCCGATGCCGACCGCCACTCCGACGGCCACGCCCACCAGCGGCGGCGGCTCCGGTTCCGGTGAGCAGTGCACCAGCATCCGCAACGAACTGCTGCCGATCCTCCAGCACCTCTACGCGGCACACCTGGAGGAGTCGCCCGGCCAGCAGGTTCAGGACGCGCTGTCGCTGGACTCGTACATCAAGATGCACACGGTGTGGATCGAGAGCATCCTCAAGCCGGCCGTCAACGACGGCGGCACGGTGCTCGACAGCACGCTCAGCGTGCTGCTGGCCCACATCAACTCCGCGCACCTGGAGGAGTCGCTCGGACAGCAGGTCACCGACCTGCTGAACCCCGACGCCTACGTGAAGATGCACACCGTCTGGGCCGAGCACCTGCTCACGCCCACCACGGACTTCCTCACCACCAGCTGCTGACAGCTGGGTGGACGCCGTTCCGGCCGGGGCTCAGCCGGCCGGAACGGCGTCCACGGCCATTCTCCACACCCTCACCACATTTCGGGAACCGCTTTCCAAGGAGTTCGGGATGACAACCGTCACCCTGCCCACCGTTCCGCCGCCCCGACGCCTCACCGTGGCCCCCGGCCGCTCCCTCGCCGAACTCACCGCCTGGTACGGGCCCTTGCCGGTACGGCGGCGTCGGGTGCCCCTCGCCACAGCGTCCCTGGAGACGTCCCCGGAGGCCGGACACCCCGCGTTCCGCTTCGAGTTCGACCACAGCGAACTGCGGGCTGTACTCACCTCCGAACGGGTCGAGGACCTGCCCGGCGACCGCCTCCAGCTCACCGCCGACCTCGTCCTCGACGACACCGCCTTTCCCGTCCTGCTGCGGATGCGCGTGGTCGAGCGCGCCGAGGGCCGGCTGCTCGTGGTGGGCACCGCCCGGCTGCCCTACCGGCTGCTGCGCCGGGCCACCGGATTCCGGCTGCCGTGGCGACTGCCGGCCACGCGTCTCAGGCTGCTCGTCGCGGCGGACTTCGCATGAGGGGGCTGCTGCGGGCCGCGGCGGCGCTCGCCCTCCTCACCGTGTGGCTGCTGCCGTCCGGACAGGCGTCGGCGGCCAGCTACTCCGTGGCCATGAAGGGGTACGCCTTCTCGCCGGCGTCCTTGAGCGTGCCCGCCGGTTCCACGGTGACGTGGACCAACTACGACACGGCCCCGCACGACGTGAAGACCACCTCCGGTCCGCTCTCCCTCCACTCCCCCATGCTGAACAAGGGCCAGAGCTGGAGCTTCACGTTCACCACGGCCGGTTCCTACGGCTACGTGTGCACGGTCCATCCGGACATGACGGCAGGGATCACGGTCCGGGCGGCACGGGCTCCGGCTCCGGTACCGGCAAGGACCTCGGCGGCACCGCGAGAGCACGTGCACACGACACCGGCCCGCACCCCGTCACGTACGGCAAACTCCGCACCGGCGATGACGATGCCGTCGCCGACACCGTCGGCGCCCGAGGCGGCCGTACCGCAGACGACGGCGCCGGCGGCGGCAGCGCAACCGCCCGCGACCCAGGCGGCGGCCTCGACGGCCCGCCCCCTGGATCCCCTGCTGGTCCTGGCCGGGCTGGTGGCCGGGGTGGCGGTCCTGTGTCTGCTGCTCGTGGGTTCGAGGACGTCCCGAGCGCAGCGGGAGGCACCCTGACGGCAGGACTCACCCCCTGGCGGCCCGGTAGCGCCGCATCTTCGCCCGGGCCCCGCACACCTGCATGGAGCACCAGCGCCCCCGCCCCGCCGGACTGCGGTCGTAGTACGCCCAGTGGCAGTCCACGGCCTCGCAGGCCTTCAGGCGGATCCAGGTCCCCGCGACCAGCGAATCGGCGACGGCGGCGGCGACCCGGGAGAGGAGGGGCCGGGCGTCGGCGGGGGTGAGGGCCGCCGAGCCGTCGGCCGCGGCGACCGTGAGGACGAGGGGTGCCGCGGCCAGCAACTCCCCCAGCGGTGTCACCGTGCGGTGCGGCGGGTGCCCCGCATGGGCCAGCAGAGCGACCCGCAGCGACTCCCTCAGTTCGCGTGCCCGCGCCACCTCACCCTCGGCGATCCCGAACCGCGCCCGCCCCTCCGCCGTGTCCAGCGCATCGGCGCCCGACTCCAGGTCCACCGTGTTGACCAGGGACTCGACGAGGGCCAGCCCTCCGGGCGCGGGCGATCGCTCACTCATGGCTGCACGCTACCTAGCTAGGGAATTCCCTTGCGACGTTACCTCCGATGCGGGAGCATGCGGTAACGGTTACTGGTTACCCGCACCTACAGGTAACCGCGCTTCAAGGAGGAAGCCATGGCCATCGCCGAACTCGGAGCCGTCGTACTGGACTGTCCGGACCCCCGCGCGCTCGCCGGTTTCTACGCCGGTGTGCTCGGCGGCACCGTCGAGGGCGAGGGCGACTGGGTGGACCTCAGGACCCCCGGCGGACCGTCGCTGGCCTTCCAGGCCGCCCCCGGTTTCGTACCGCCGAAGTGGCCCGCACCCGACGCCTCGCAGCAGTTCCACCTGGACCTGACCGTCCAGGACCTGGACGCGGCCGAGAAGGAGGTGCTGGCGCTCGGGGCGAAGCCGCTGGACGCCGAGGACCGCTCCCGCACCTTCCGTGTGTACGCCGACCCGGCGGGGCACCCGTTCTGCCTCTGCGCCTGTTGAACCCGCCGGTCGAACCAGGAGGACCTCTCGTGACTGTCGCACGCTTCCGTTCCGTCGTGATCGACTGCCCCGACCCCCGCGCGCTGGCCCGTTTCTACGCCGGGATCGTGGGCGGCACCCCGGAGGACGACGACCCCGACTGGGTGGTCCTGCGTGTCCCCGCAGGCCCCCGGCTGGCTTTCCAGAGCGCACCGGGACTCACCCCGCCCGAGTGGCCGCGGGCGGACCGCAACTCCCAGCAGTTCCACCTGGACTTCGACGGCGGGACCACGTGGGAGGAGATCGACGCGGCCGAGGCCAAGGTGCTGGAGCTGGGCGCCCGGCTGCTGCACGCCGAGGACAAGGAGGACTTCCGGGTGTACGCGGACCCGGCGGGCCACCCCTTCTGCCTGTGCCGGATCGACCCGGTGTAGCGCGGCCGGTCAGGTAGCGGAGCCGGTCAGGTAGAGCAGCCGGTCACCCGTCGAGTTGGGCGATCTTCGCCGTGGACGGCCCCCGCCGCCGCTGCGCCGCCCGGGCGGTGAAGTCGGACTCGCGCAGCAGCCGCTGGACGTTGCCCCAGGTCAGCAGCGCGAGATCGGCTTCGTCCCAGCCTCGGCGCAGCAGCTCGGCGACGAGGTGGGGGTAGCGGGAGGCGTCGCCGAGTTCCTGCGGGTGGGCGGTGCCGACGTCGTAGGTGCCGGACAGGCCCACGCACTCGGCACCCGCGACCGCGCGCACATGGTCGAGGTGGTCGGCGACGGCCCGGACCGTCGGGCCGGTCTGCTCGGCGGTCAGCGGCACCATGCACAGGCCCTTGGCGGCGCCCAGCTCGGCGAGCAGGTCGTCGGGGAGGTTGGCCGGGTGGGGGCGCAGGGCGCGGGCGGCGGAGCGGCTGAAGAGCACCGGCGCCTTGGACACCGCCAGGGTCCGCCGGGTGGTGGCCTCGGAGGCGCCGGAGAGATCGGCGAGGACTCCGAGCCGGTTCATCTCGCGCAGCACCTCCTCGCCGAACCGGGTGAGCCCCGCCCCACTCGCCCAGGACACCCCGGACAGGGTGAGGGCGCGCAGGCCGAGGGCGTGCAGGGAGCGCAGGATGCCGAGCGAGTCGCCGAGGGCGGCGGCACCGGCGGGGCCGAGCAGGACGGCGGCGCGGCCGCAGTTGCGGGCGTCGGTGGTCTGTCCCGCGGTGCGGGCCAGACGCAGGCCCTCGGGATGGTTGCCCACGACCGTCTTCACCAGGTCGAGCTGTTCCAGGGTGGCGCCGACGGCACGGTCCCCGTCGAGCCCCTCGGGCAGGTGCAGCGACCACATCAGGGCGCCCACGTGCCCCTCCCTCAGCCTCGGCACATCCGTGTCCACAGCGCTCTCCCCGACCTCCAGGTCGAACCAGGGCAGGTGTCTCAGGGCCCAGGGCAGCCCGCTGTAGCCGTCGGCGACGGGGTGTGCGGCGAGGATGGCACGGGCGCGCTCCAGAAGCGCGGCGTCCGGGTCGGAGCCGGAGGTGTACGGCTCCGGCACGGCCTCGAAGAGCTGGGGCAGCTCTCCCATCTCGGCCGCGGGGTGCAGTTCGTCCTGGAGATCTGCCATGACGGGCTCCGTACGTCGTGATCTTCTGATCGCCGTACGGTCACCGTCGCACGGAGCGCGGGGGGCTTCCTGGTGGGCGGGGCGTTCGGGGGTACGGCGGATCAGGTGCCGCGCGCCGCCTCGATGACCTCGTCCGGGGTGTCCCGGGAGCGCATCAGATCGGCGATCATACGGTCGACGCGGTCACGTTCCTCCGCGAGGTCGGAGACCGGGCGAGGCGTCGCAACGGCGGACGGCCCCCCGTCCGCGTCCCGCATGCACGGCGACGGCTGCGCGATCCTGCCGCGTACAGCTCCTGGATCCGGATGACCCTGTCGACGGCCGCCTCCGGGTAGTGACGGTGGCCGCCTGACGTATGGCCGGTTCGCAGCAGGCCCTGGGCCTCGCCTACCTCCACCCCGTCCTCGGCGAACCGACCACAGAGGCCGTGGGCCGCGCGTCCGAGGAGCTTTGGCCACCGGCGCCGACCTGATCGCCCTCGGCCGCCCCTTCCTCGCCGACACGGACCCTGCTCACCCGACTTCGCCTCGGAGCCCCGCTCAACCCCGTCGAACCCTGACCCCACCGACCACTCACACACGGTCGAGGTTCAGGCGTCCAGTTCTCCGATCGTCGCGTTGGACGGCCCCCGCGTCGTCCGGAGCTCCCTTGCCACGTCCTCCGCCGCGCCGAGCACCCGTACCGCGTTCTGCCAGGTCAGCTTGGCGAGGTCGGTGCGGGACCAGCCTCGGTCGAGGAGCTCGGCGATCAGGTTCGGGTAACCGGAGACGTCGCCGAGGCCGTCCGGGGTGAACGCCGTGCCGTCGTAGTCGCCGCCGATGCCGATGTGGTCCACGCCGGCCACCTCGCGCATGTGGTCCAGGTGATCGGCGACGGTCGCGACCGTGGCGACCGGGCGCGGGGTGCGCTCCTCGAAGGCGCGGTGCACCTTCATCGCCTCCGGGGTGGTCGCGAGGTGGTGGAAGCCGTGCTCGCGCATGTTCTCGTCGGCCGCAGCCGTCCAGTCGACGGCGGCCTGGAGGACGAACTTCGGGACGAAGGTCACCATGGCCATGCCACCGTTGGACGGGAGGCGTTCCAGCACGTCGTCCGGGATGTTGCGCGGGTGGTCGCACACCGCCCGCGCGGAGGAGTGCGAGAAGATCACCGGCGCCTCGCTCGCGTCCAGCGCGTCCCGCATGGTCGTCGCCGCCACGTGCGAGAGGTCCACGAGCATGCCCTCGCGGTTCATCTCCCGCACCACCGCACGACCGAAGGCGGAGAGCCCCCCGACGCCGGGTTCGTCCGTCGCCGAGTCCGCCCAGTCCACGTTGTCGTTGTGGGTGAGGGTCATGTAGCGCACGCCGAGCGCGTACAACGCGCGTAGCGTGGCGAGGGAGTTGGCGATGGAATGGCCGCCTTCGGCCCCCATGAGGGAGGCGATACGGCCTTCCGCGCGCGCCGCCTCCATGTCCGCGGCGGTGAGCGCGGCCCGCAACTGCGCGGGGTACCGCGCGATCAACTGCCGTACGCAGTCGATCTGTTCCAGCGTCGCCGGTACCGCGCCGGGCAGGTCCGAGCGGACGTACACCGACCAGTACTGCGCCCCGACCCCGCCGGCCCGCAGCCGCGCCAGGTCGGTGTGCAGGTGGGCCGACTGGTCGGTGGCGATGTCACGGGCGTCGAGGTCGTAGCGGACCTGTTCGCGCAGCGCCCACGGCAGGTCGTTGTGGCCGTCGACGACCGGGAACTCACGCAGGAGTTCCCGGGCCGTCTCCAGCGGCGACAGGGCGGTCACTTGCCGAAGCCGAAGCCGTTGGAGCCCTCGACCTTGGATCGCAGGCGCTTGCCCTTCTCGGTGGCCTGGTCGTTCAGCTCCTGCTGGAACTCCCGCATACGGCCGAGGAGTTCCTCGTCGTGCGTGGCGAGGATGCGGGCCGCGAGCAGACCGGCGTTGCGGGCGCCGCCGACGGAGACGGTCGCGACGGGAACACCGGCCGGCATCTGCACGATGGAGAGCAACGAGTCCATGCCGTCGAGGTACTTCAGCGGCACCGGCACGCCGATCACCGGGAGGGGGGTGACCGAGGCGAGCATGCCCGGGAGGTGGGCGGCTCCCCCGGCCCCCGCGATGATCGCCTTCAGGCCGCGCTCGGCCGCCTGCTCGCCGTACGCGATCATCTCGCGCGGCATGCGGTGCGCGGAGACGACGTCGACCTCGTACGCGATCTCGAACTCGTCGAGGGCCTGGGCGGCGGCCTCCATGACGGGCCAGTCGCTGTCCGAACCCATGACGATGCCTACAACGGGGCTCATTCGGTGATCGTGCCTCTCAGGTAGCCGGCAGCGTGACGTGCGCGTTCGAGAACGTCGTCCAGGTCGTCGCCGTAGGTGTTGACGTGGCCCACCTTGCGGCCGGGCTTCACGTCCTTGCCGTACATGTGGATCTTCAGCTTGGGGTCGCGGGCCATGCAGTGCAGGTACGCGGAGTACATGTCGGGGAAGTCGCCGCCGAGGACGTTGACCATGACGGTCCACTTCGCGCGGGGGCGCGGGTCGCCGAGCGGGAGGTCCAGGACGGCCCGGACGTGGTTGGCGAACTGCGAGGTGATCGCGCCGTCCATCGACCAGTGGCCCGAGTTGTGCGGGCGCATCGCGAGCTCGTTGACGAGGATGCGGCCGTCGCGGGTCTGGAACAGCTCGACGGCGAGGTGGCCGACGACGTCCAGTTCCTTGGCGATGTTGAGCGCCATCTCCTCGGCCCTGAGCGCGAGCGTCTCGTCCAGGTCGGGCGCGGGGGCGATCACGGTGTCGCAGACGCCGTTGACCTGCTGGGACTCGACGACCGGGTAGGCGACGGCCTGGCCGTGCGGCGACCGTACGACGTTGGCGGCGAGCTCGCGGACGTAGTCGACCTTCTCCTCGGCGAGGACCGGCACACCGGCCCGGAAGGGGTCGGCGGCCTCCTCGACGGAGTCCACGACCCACACGCCCTTGCCGTCGTAGCCGCCGCGGACGGTCTTGAGCACGACGGGGAAACCGTCGCCCTCTTCCGCGAAGGCCGCCACGTCCTCGGGGTCGCTGACGATCCGGTGCCGTGGGCACGGGACGCCGATCGCGTCGAGCCGCGCGCGCATCACGCCCTTGTCCTGGGCGTGCACGAGCGCGTCGGGGCCGGGGCGCACGGGGATGCCGTCCGCCTCCAGGGCTCTGAGGTGCTCGGTGGGTACGTGTTCGTGATCGAAGGTGATCACATCGCACCCGCGCGCGAACTCACGCAGCGTGTCGAGGTCGCGATAGTCGCCGATGACGACGTCGCTCACCACCTGCGCCGCGGAATCCTGAGGGGTGTCACTGAGGAGCTTGAACCTGATGCCGAGCGGGATGCCTGCCTCGTGTGTCATACGAGCGAGCTGGCCTCCGCCGACCATGCCGACTACGGGGAACGTCACGACCCCAGGGTATCGGTCACGCCACGGCGGCCGGATTCCGCGCCTCTTACCGGTCCTCTTACCAGCTTGTTTCCCTGTGTGTGAGTTCATCCACAGGCAACGGGTAGAGGGGATGGTTAGCATGGCCGAGTTGACGAAATCACTCGACCGACCGACCCGACTGGGGGACTGTACAACCATGGGACATGGTTCCTCAGGGCTGCAAAGGATCGTTCGCGAGGTCGCCAAGTTCGGCGCGGTGGGCGGAGCGGGGCTCCTCGTCAACCTCGTCGTGTTCAACGTCGTCCGGCACCTCACCGACCTTCCCGTGGTCCGGGCGAGCGTCGTCGCCACGGTCGTGTCGATCGTCTTCAACTACATAGGGTTCCGTTACTTCACGTACCGTGACCGCGACAAGAGCGGCCGTACGAAGGAACTGACCCTGTTCCTGCTGTTCAGCGTCGTCGGCCTGGTCATCGAGAACGGCATCCTGTACGCCGCGACCTACGGCTTCGGCTGGGACAGCCCCCTGCAGAGCAACATCTTCAAGTTCGTCGGCATCGGCATCGCCACCCTCTTCCGCTTCTGGTCCTACCGCAGCTGGGTCTTCAAGGCCCTCCCGGCCCGCGAGGCCGTGGCGAGCGCGGAGTCCTTCCTGGAGGAGGCGGAGCAGGGTGCGGCCAGGAAACTCCGACCACGCCAGCGAGTCCTCTGACGCTCACGCACTCCGGGCGGGGACGGGGTGGCACGAGGTTCCGCGGAGCGCACTGCGAGACGGGCGCCGGGAGCGGCTCAGGGGCGCGGGGAACTGCGCAAAAACGCCCGCCCCCACCAGCCCGCACCCGACCAGCCACCCCCGCCCCCACCGACCCGCCACCGCTCAAGCCGCGCAGCTCACCGCACCATCGGCTCGTCGTCGTCCAGCACCGCCGACTTCAGCGGCGTGCGGGAGAGGAACAGGCCGAAGACCGGGGGCTGGGCCTGGAGCATCTCCAGACGGCCGCCGTCGGCCTCCGCCAGGTCCCGGGCGACCGCGAGGCCGATACCCGTGGAGTTGCGGCCGCTGATCGTGCGCTCGAAGATCCGTGCCCCGAGGTCGGCGGGGACGCCGGGGCCCTCGTCGGTGACCTCGATGACGGCCTGGTTGCCGGTGACGCGGGTGCGCAGCGCCACCGTGCCGCCGCCGTGCATGAGGGAGTTCTCGATCAGCGCCGCGAGGACCTGTGCCACCGCGCCCGGCGTGCCCACGGCCGTGAGGTGGCGTTTGCCGGAGCTCACGATCGCCCGGCCCGCACTGCGGTACGCGGGCCGCCACTCCGCCAGCTGCTGCTGGATGACCTCGTCGAGGTCGAAGGTGACCGCGTTGCCCGCCCGGGGGTCACGGGAGTTCGTCAGCAGCCGCTCGACCACGTCCGTCAGCCGCTCCACCTGGGTGAGTGCGACGTTCGCCTCCTCCTTCACCGTGTCCGGGTCGTCGGTGAGGGTGATCTCCTCCAGGCGCATCGAGAGCGCGGTCAGGGGCGTACGGAGCTGGTGGGAGGCGTCGGCGGCCAGGCGCCGTTCCGCCGTCAGCATGCGCGCGATGCGCTCGGCCGAGGAGTCCAGCACATCGGCGACCCGGTCCAGCTCGGGGACGCCGTAGCGCTTGTGCCGGGGCCGCGGGTCGCCCGAACCGAGGCGTTCCGCGGTCTCGGCGAGGTCGGTCAGCGGCGAGGCCAGCTTGTTGGCCTGGCGGATCGCGAGGAGCACCGCGGCGATCACCGCGAGCAGCGCCACCAGGCCGATGATCAGGAGCGTACGGCCGACCTCCCGGGTCACCGAGGAGCGCGGCTCCTGCACGGTGACCGTCTCGCCCTCCTCGCCCTTCTCCGTGGAGCTGATGACCTGGCCGGAAGGCTTGGCGCCGACCTCGATCGGTGGCTGACCGGAGATCCGGATCACGGCGTGGCGGTCGGGTCCGACCTGGTCGCGCAGGATCTCCGCGGTCACGTCCTCCGCGGCGAACAGCCGGCTGTCCACGATGCCGGCCAGCCGGATCGCCTCGGAGTCGACCCGCTCCTGCGCGCTGTTGCTGATGGTGCGGGTCTCGACGATGACGAGGGAGACGCCGAAGACGGCGATCACCACGAGCACCACGGCGAGCGTGGACTGGATCAGTCGACGGCGCATGTCCTCTTACCTGCCAGGCGGATACCCCGACGGGTACCCGGGGTTCAGCTCTTCTCGAAGCGGAAGCCCACGCCTCGTACCGTCGCGATGTACCGCGGGTTGGCCGCGTCGTCGCCGAGCTTCTTGCGGAGCCAGGAGATGTGCATGTCGAGGGTCTTGGTCGACGACCACCACGTGGTGTCCCAGACCTCGCGCATCAGCTGGTCCCGGGTCACCACGCGGCCGGCGTCCCGCACCAGGACCCGCAGCAGGTCGAACTCCTTGGCGGTCAGCTGCAGTTCCTCGTCGCCCATCCACGCCCGGTGCGACTCGACGTCGATCCGCACCCCGTGGGTGGCCGGCGGCTGCGCGGGCTCGGCCGCCCCGCGCCGGAGCAGGGCCCGGACCCGGGCGAGCAGCTCGGCGAGCCGGAAGGGCTTGGTCACGTAGTCGTCGGCGCCCGCGTCGAGACCGACGACGGTGTCCACCTCGTCGGCGCGGGCGGTCAGGATGAGGATCGGTACGGCGTGGCCCTCGGCGCGCAGTCGGCGGGCCACCTCGAGGCCGTCCATGCCGGGCAGACCCAGGTCGAGGACGACCAGGTCGATACCGCCCTGCATTCCGGCGTCGAGTGCGGTGGGTCCGTCCTCACGCACCTCGACCTCGTACCCTTCCCGGCGCAGGGCGCGGGCCAGCGGCTCCGAAATGGACGCATCGTCCTCGGCGAGCAGTACACGGGTCATGAGCTGATGGTAGACCGCTCTTGACAGATGCTGGGGTGTGATCGCAACCGACTGGTTCTTACCTTTCACGGATCTGGTGTGAACCTGTGACTATGCGGTGCCAATTGTGTAAGGACCTTAGAAACCAGGTGTACGGTTCCTCGGGCACCTGTGATTCACCTCTCAAGTCCTTCCATTTCCGTCAGTATCCTGTCGTATGGTGAATTCAATGCCTGTCGCATCGTGGGGACCTTTGGCGCGCATCCGTCGCTGAAGGTCTCTTTTGTGTGCGGTGATCCCCACCAGCAAGGAACGACCATGGCGTCCAGCCTGACGAAGGACTCGGTGACTCCGGGCACCCCCGGTTCCGACAAAGCCTTCCTCGGCCACCCCCGCGGACTGGCCACACTCTTCTTGACCGAGATGTGGGAGAGGTTCTCCTACTACGGGATGAAGGCCCTGCTCACCGTCTATCTGCTCTCCGGCGGCCCCGACGCCGGCAAGGGCAGCATGGGCGGCGGCCTCGCGATGGACCTGGCGACCACCACCGTGATCGTCTCCGTCTACTCGGCGATGGTCTATCTGCTCGCCATGCCCGGCGGCTGGCTCGGCGACCGCGTCTGGGGGCCCCGCAAGACGGTGGCCATCGCCGCCGTCACGATCATGGCCGGCCATCTCACCCTGGCGGTGCCCGGCGGCCAGGCGCCGTTCTTCGCCGGACTCGCGCTCGTCGCAGCCGGTTCCGGTCTGCTCAAGGCCAACATCTCCACGATGGTCGGCCACCTCTACGACGGCCCGGACGACCCGCGCCGCGACGGCGGCTTCACGATCTTCTACATGGGCATCAACGCCGGTGCCTTCTTCGCCCCCCTGGCCATCGGCACGGTCGGCCAGGAGGTCAGCTGGCACCTCGGCTTCGGCATCGCCGCGGTCGGCATGGCGATCGGTCTGGCCGCGTTCCTGCTCGGCACCCGCAACCTGAGCCCGATCAGCAACGTCGTCCCCAAGCCCCTGGCGGCCGAGGAGCGCGCGGCCTGGCTGCGCAAGGGCCTGTTCTGGGTGATCGCCGCGACCGTCTTCTACGGCGTCGTCGGCTTCACCGGCCACTTCACGCTGAACTGGGCGATGATCCCGCTCACCGTCATCGGTCTGCTCGTCCCGGCGGGTGTGCTGCTGCGCATCAAGCGGGACAAGGAGCTGACGGCCGGCGAGCAGTCGAAGATGTCCGGCTACATCTGGTTCTTCGTCGCGGCCGCCGTGTTCTGGATGATCTACGACCAGGGCGCGTCCACGGTCCAGGCGTTCGGCTCGAACGACCAGAAGACGGCCGGCTCGCTGCTCGGCTTCGACTTCCCGACCTCCTGGTACCAGTCGCTGAACCCGCTGTTCATCATGGCGCTGGCCCCGGTCTTCGCCTGGCTGTGGGTGTGGCTGAACCGCAAGGGCAAGGAGCCGAGCACCATCGTGAAGTTCGCGATGGGCCTGGTCCTGGTCGGTGTCTCGTTCTTCTTCTTCCTCATCCCGATCGCGATGGCGGCGAACGGCACCGCGGTCAGCCCGATGTGGCTGGTGGGCATCTACTTCATCCAGACCGTGGGTGAGCTGTGCCTGTCCCCGGTGGGCCTGTCGGTGACGACGAAGATGGCTCCCGCGAAGTACGCCTCGCAGATGATGGGTGTCTGGTTCCTCGCGGTCACCGCGGGCGACTCGATCACCAGCCTGCTGTCCAACCCGGCGATCGCCGGGGCCGATCTCAGCGGGACGTCCGCGGTGTTCGGGGAGGCCGCGCTCGCGGCTCTCGCCGGGTTCGCGGTGTGGATGTACCGGCGCAAGGTGAAGTCCCTCATGGGGGACGTTCGCTGAGCTGAGCAGATCTGAAACTACGGGGCCGTCGGAATCCGCGTGGGTTCCGACGGCCCCGTAGTTTTCCGTGCTGTGCGTGCCACTGAAGTGACCTACCTGGTCCGCCTTCCAGGCATGAACGTGAACACGGCCGCCCCCAGCAGCACCGCCGTTCCCGCCACCAGGCCGAGCGCCTTCAGGGCCCCGTGGTCGTCCGCGCCCGTCGCCGCCAGACCGCCACTGGTCGACGAACCGCTCGTGCCTCCTGAGCTCGACGAACCGCCCGACGCCCCGCCCTCCTGCTCTTCCGTGGTCAGGGTCAGGGAGACCGCCGTACTGTCCGGCTTGCAGGTCGTGGTCGTGCCCAGGGCCTTGATCGTCAGGACACCCGGCGACAAGGTCGACTCACCGGTCGCGCCCGGTTTGTACGTGCCCGTCATGTCCGGGATCTCTATCGGGTCGCCCGACTTGATGGCCCCGGAGTTGGTGGGGCCCTCGACGTGGACCGAGCCCTTGTCGGCGCCGCCCAGGACCACGTCCATGGAGGGCTTGACCGAGTCCGCGGGGATGTCGGCGGGGCTGTCCATGGGGGAGTTCTTGAACTGCACGGTCAGGCCGTAACTGCCGCCGTTCTTCTTGGCGTTGATCTGGATCGTGGAGGTGGCCTTCTTCTCGCCGAGGGGCGACTGGCAGGTGTAGGGGATGTCGACCGCCTTGCCGGTGAAGTCGGTCTGGCCGTCGTCGGAGGAGGACGAGGAGGACGGGGAGTCGCTCGGGGCCGCCGTGGCCGTGTCGGTCGGGGTGGGGGTGGGGGTGTCCGTCGGATCCGGTGTCGGTGTCGGCGTACCGTCCCCCGCGGCCACGTCGATCGTCCCCGCCGCCGGCACCGTCTCCGTCGGCGTGCACACCGTGTTCGTCCCCATCGCGTTCACCGTGTAGGCGCCCGGTGTCAGCGTGAGCTTCCCGGCCGCCGTCAGCTTCAGGGTGCCCTTCATGTCGGACAGCACCATGTCGCCGCCCTTGGGGATGGCCGGGTTCTCGCGCGGGCCGGTCATCGCGATGTCGGCGCTCTGCGCGCCGGACGCCTTCAACGTGCCGGTCGGCTGGACCGAGTCGGCGGGCAGGTCGATGATGTTCGGGTTCTTCGACGCGGCCTGCGTGAACTTCCACACCACGTCGATCGCGTCGCCGACCTTCGCGCCGGCCGGCGCGGTGATCTCGACCTTGGTGGTGCCGTTGACGGGGTCGAGTCCGACGCCCGCGGGCGGCACGCACCGGGTCGCGAACGACACCTCGGCGGCCTGGGCCGGTGCGGCGGCGAGGCCGAGCACCGCGCCCGCCCCGGCCAGCACCAGCGCGGCACCGGCCGCGCCCGCTCTTCTCGGCCCGTCGGCCGGCGTGACTCTCCTTCGCTTGCTCACGTGGAACCCTCTCTGGTGGGAGTCGTGGGACTCGTCGGGCAGTCGTCGTGCGGTGCGGAGAGCCGGCCACCGGCCGCGCCCGGATCGGCGTCCGGGGTGAACCACGGCAGGGTGGGCGTCGGGGTGGCCGCGTGCGCGGCCGTGGAGGGCCTGAACCCCGGTAGGCGCAGGGCGAGTTCGGGCAGTCGCAGGCCGCGGTGCCGCAGGCCTCCGGCGGGCCGGGGCCGCACCCGGTCCACCACCGCCATGCCGATGCGGAACAGTGCCGCCGGCACGACCAGGCAGACCAGGAGCCAGAACAGGGTCACGCCCCAGGGGCGGCCCACGTCCCAGGGCTGCTCGGCCAGCACCTTGCCGCCGTACTTCAGCGAGACGGTGTACTCGCCGTGCGCGCCGCCGGTGAGCTCGACGGGAAGTTCGATCCGCGCCTTGCCGCCCGGCCGGATCGTGCCGCGCCACTGCTGTTCCTCCCACTGCGGGGCGAACACGCCGTGTGCGGTGCCGACCTGGAAGACGGGGTTCTTGACGGCGGAGGTGCCTACGTTGCCGACGGTGAAGACGAGAGTGCGGGCGGGGGGCGCCCCGAACCAGGTCAGCAGGGAGCCGGAGCCGTCGAGCCGGGTGTCGGTGAGGACGGACAGCCGCCCGCCGTCCGTCTGCGCGGGCAGCGGTTCCACGGCGTGCCCGGCGACCTGGAAGATCGCGTCGGCCTCGGCCTTCGCCCCGGTCACTGTGGCCACGTGGACCACGCAGGGACAGGGCACCGGCGGCTCGGCGACGGGCAGCTTCCTGCTGAAGCGTCCTTTCGCGTCCGTGGTGACGGCCCGGCCGTCCGCGTTGGCGCAGGAGTTGGTGCCGCCCGGCACCCCGCGCGACGGCACCGCCTGTCCGCAGACCAGGATCATCAGCAGGGCCCGCACTCGCCATCCGCTGCCGCTCACGGTGATCGAACCGCCGGTCCCCGCCTGGGACTTGGACAGCTGCACACGGGGCCTGTCCGCCGCGGCCGCCGTCCCCGCCAGGGGCGCGAGCAGCAGCGCGAGCACCGCCACCATCGCCGCCCACCGCACCTTGCCGCTCGGGCTCACGTCGTCGCTCCCGTCAACTCGGCTTCCGTACACGGGGATTCGGGCGGGGATTCGTGGTGGACCCGGTCGCTTCGCAGGTGCCCGGTGGTGCGGCTCCCTGGCCGCCGTACGGCGAACCAACCGCCCCCGGCCGCCACGCCGTGGGGCGTGTCGGTCCCGCCCCGGCTGCCGTACGAGAGCGGACCGGACCGCTCAGCGGCGCGCGCGGGCCGCCTGGTTGCGCCGGGTCAGCCACAGCGTGCCCGCGGCACCGGCGAGCAGCACCGTGCCGCCGAGCGTGCCGAGGGCGATCGCCGAGTCCGCGGGGCCGGTCTGCGGGAGTGCGGCGCCGGAGCCGCTGTCGCCGTCGCTCCGGGTGCCGCCGCCGGAGGAGCCCGAGGCGGCGGTGACGTCCAGGGTCAGTGCGGCCCCGGGGCTGTTGGTCGGCGTGCAGGTGGTGGTCGTACCGAGCGCCTTGATGGTGAGGACACCCGGGGTGAAGGTGACCTTGCCGGTCTTCTTCGGGCTGTACGTCCCGGTCAGGTCGTTGATCTTGATGGGGGTGTTCGCGGGGACGGTCGCCTGGTTGGCGGGGCCCGTCACGTTCATCGTCCCGCTGTCCGCGCCGCCCAGCTTGATGGTGGCGCTCGGGTTCATCGCCCCCTTGCCGAGATCGACCGGGCTGGAGGAGACGCCCTTCTGCCAGGACATGGTGATCTTGTAGCCGCCGCCGCTCTTGACGCCCGCGATGTCGATGGGCGAGACGGCGCTCTTGTCACCGATGGGCGTCTTGCACTGGTAGTTGACGCTCACGACCTCGGCACGGGCAGCGGGGGCGGCCATCAGCACCGCCGAGCCGGCCAGGGCCGCGACGGACGCGAGCGCGGCGCTTCGTTTCGGGTACGACACGGTTCCGCTCCCCTTACTCGTTCCTGACGGCACATCAGATCGGCCGTCAAGGTACGCCGGGGCACCAGAGGAAGGAAGAGAAAGTAAGTGTCGGAACTGTGGGGACGACGGCGGGTGCGCGCCGGACGGGGCTAGGCGGGTGCTCCGAGCTCCGCCCACACGGTCTTGCCGGACACTCCGGGAGCCCGTACGACCCCCCAGTCCAGGGAGAGCCGCTGCACGATGAACATGCCGTGCCCGCCGGGCCGCCCGGCCTGGTGCGGAGTGCGCGGTGCCGGCTGTCCGGTCCCCCGGTCCGCGACCTCGACCCGGATCACCTTGTTGTCACTGGAGATCCACATCTGGTCGGGGCCCTCCGCGTGGAGACACGCGTTCGTCACCAGCTCGGAGACGACGAGGAGCACGTCCTCCGTCACGGCCCGCCGGTCCGCGGACGCCGCCGGCAGCCACCCCCACGCCTGCAGCGCCTGCCGGGTGAAGTCGCGCGCGAGCGGGACGACCCCGCTCTCCCCCTCGAAGCTCAGCCGGCGGACCTGCCGTCCCGTCGGCGCCTCGGCCTCGCCGCCAGGCTCCACGCCGGGCTCCGGGTCACGGTCGCCCGGCGAGTAGGGCCGGGTGGTGCTCATCAGCGCTTCACCTCACCGATTCACCGGTTCACGATTCACAACGTCACTGCATGGTCGCGCACCGAACAGTCGTTACGGATGTCTCCTGCCCGAGCGGGCCGGTAGAACACCCCTCCATTCGGGACGTATGTCCGCCACGGGAGGTGTGACACCCGGTGGACACCGGCCGGAGGAGACGAACGGGACACGAGCGGGGCCACCGGGGCCGCCGCCCGACTCCGCCGCCTCATTCGCCGGACTCGCCGGCCAGGGCTTCCTCCAGGGTGTCGTGCACCGTGAAGACCGCGTCGGCGCCCGTGATCTCGAAGACCCGTGCCACGACCGGCAGCATGCCCGCAAGGTGTACGCCACCCCCCGCCGCCTCGGCCTTCAGCCGTGCCCCCAGCAGCACATTCAGTCCGGTGGAGTCACAGAACTCCAGCCGTGTGCAGTCGACGACAAGCCGGCTCTTCCCCTTGGCGAGGCACTCCTCGAGTGGCTCACGCAACAAATCGGCCGTGTGGTGATCCAACTCACCTGCTGGAGTCACGACGGCGCTGGAGCCCTCTTGCCGCACTTCAACCAGAAGCCGGCCAGACTGTGCGCTGCCGACCGTCCCGCGGTCCATGCCGTCTCTCTCTCCCGACGTCGTGGCTGCTGATGACGCCCTCGAACACTACGCCTTCTCCACACCCTCCGACACCCGAACAATCACACGCAAACGGACATAACCGCACATAACACACTTGCGGTCGTGTCGGGAAACCGGGTAGGGCTAGTAGAGACACGAACTCGACACGGCCGGCTTTGGAGGCGCCGCACACCGCAGTGCACGAACTGGCTTCGGCAGCCTTATGCCGAGAACGATGGAGGACATCATGTCACCCCGGCTCGACGCCTCGCATACCCATCAGGCGACGTCGACATCCCCCCCGGAACATCTGAATCCCATCGAGCAGGACAGCGAAGGCGATGTGCTCGCCGGGCTTCCGGACATCCCACCCTTCGAAGAGGTGGGGGCCGTGGACGCGCGAGCCCTCTCCAAGACCCTCTTCGCGCGGCTGGAGTCGCTGGAGGAGGGCACGCACGAATATTCGTACGTCCGCAACACGCTCGTCGAACTGAACCTCGCCCTGGTCAAGTTCGCCGCCTCCCGGTTCCGCTCCCGCAGTGAGCCGATGGAGGACATCATCCAGGTCGGCACCATCGGCCTGATCAAGGCGATCGACCGCTTCGAACTCAGCCGGGGTGTGGAGTTCCCCACCTTCGCGATGCCAACCATCGTGGGCGAGATCAAGCGCTTTTTCCGTGACACGTCCTGGTCGGTGCGGGTGCCGCGCCGCCTCCAGGAGCTCCGGCTCGACCTGGCCAAGGCCGGCGACGAGCTGGCCCAGAAGCTCGACCGCGCCCCCACCGTGGGCGAGCTCGCCGAACGCCTCGGGCTGTCGAAGGAGGAGGTCGTCGAGGGCATGGCGGCGTCCAACGCGTACACCGCCTCCTCGCTGGACGCCCAGCCGGAGGAGGACGACTCCGAGGGCGCGCTGGCCGACCGGATCGGTTACGAGGACCACGGGCTCGAGGGAATCGAGTACGTCGAGTCCCTGAAGCCGCTCATCGCCGAACTTCCCTCCCGGGACCGCCAGATCCTCTCGCTGCGCTTCGTCGCGGGCATGACCCAGTCGGAGATCGGCGACGAGCTCGGGATCTCGCAGATGCATGTCTCGCGGCTGCTGTCGCGGACCCTGGTGCGCCTGCGGAAGGGCCTGACCGTCGAGGAGTGACGCGTCGGCACTGCTGACCTGCGCGTGTGCCCGGTGTCCGGTGGGACACCGGGCACCGTGCGTCCACGGCACCTCTTGATCACCGGCTTGATTACCCGGCGAAACCCTTTCCCCAGGGGTTTGCTTCCCCCACTATGGTCCCTCACAGACTGGCCGGTACGTCAGGAGGAGGGTGCGCATGACTCGCCCCGACGGGGCGTCCGACGCCCGGCTCACGGAGCTGCTGCGCGCCGACACGGCCACGGCGTACGCGGCCCTGCTGGAGCTCCGCGCCCGCCACCAGCCCGCGGTCCTGGCCTACGCCCGGCTCTGCACGGCCGGCGAGTCCGCCGCCCGGCAGCTGGCCGCACATACCTTCACCCTCGCCGCCCGGGAGACGGCCCGCGGGGTCGACCCCGGCGTCCCGTGGCGCCACCGGCTCCTGCTGCTGACGGCACGGTCGGCGGCGGACTGGGCCGGGGACGACCGGGCGGCGGGCCTGGACCCGAGCGTCCTGCTGCTCCTGAACACGGCGGGGCCCGGCGGCCCGGTGCCGCCCATGCTCGCCGCCTTCGAGTCCCTGCCGGCCCGCACCCAGGGCCTCGTCTGGTACGGCCTGGTGGAGGGCGAACCGGAGTCCCGCACCGCCGGCCACCTGGGCCTCACCCGCGAGGACGTGCTCTACGGCACGGAGGGGGCCCTGCAGGCCCTCGCCCGGACGTCCCTGAGGTTCCGCCTCGCCGCCTCGGACGACCCCCGGTGCGCGGACTTCCACCGCCTCATCGAGGAGTCCGTACGACCGGACAACCCCCGCCCCAGCACCGACCTGCACGCCCACATGGCCCGCTGCCCGCACTGCACGGCGGCTCACGAGGAGCTGTGCGCGCTGCGGGACACCCCGCGGGCGGCACTGGCGGAGGGACTGCTGCCATGGGGCGGGACGGCGTACGCGGGACACGGCCCGGCCGAGCCGGAGACCCGGCCACGGGCCAGGTCCCGCACGCCGTCCGGCACCTGGCCGCGACCACGCCGACTCGTCCTGGCCTCGGCGGCGCTGGGAGTGGCTGTGGCGCCGCTGCTGCTGTTCCTGGTCTCGCAGGAGGACGGCCCTCCGGCGGGCGCGTCGGCCTCCACCTCACCCCCTGCTTCGGTGGGCGGGGCGCTGCCCAGCCCACCGCAGGTGACGGTGACGACGACGGTCTCCCCCTCGCTCTCCCCCTCCGCGTCCGCCACGAGCAGGCCGCCCTCACCCTCCCCCACGAGGAGTTCGGCGCCGCCCCGGAAGTCCGCTCCCCCGTTCCGCCCGCCGAGCGGCGCGTACGCCCAGGTGGTCAATGTCTCCACGGCCCGCTGCCTGGACGTCTCCGGGGGGTTCTCCGAGGGCACGGACGTCGTCACGGCCCCCTGCACCTCGGCCGCCTCCCAGCGCTGGCGCGTCGACACCGGCCGCGGTGTCCTCCAGTCGTACGCCGACCCCGACTTCTGCCTCGACAGCCGCGGCGACGTCGACAAGGGTCTCGGCATCTGGTCCTGCGACTCAGTCGAAGGCGACCACGCCGACAACCTGCGCTTCACGGTCGACCCCGACGGGGTGATCCGCCCGGCGATCGCCATCGCGACGGGGGTGACACCCGGGGGCGGGGACACGGTCTCGCTGGAGCCGTTGACCGGGGGTGCGGAGCAGCGGTGGCGGGCGGGGGCCTCGTAGTCGTCGCGGCCGTCTCGTGCTGGTGGCTCAGACGACGCGTACGCCGCGCCGCCACACCCCGCTGACCAGTGGCACCCCCGGCCGGTACGCCAGGTGCACATGGCTCGGGGCGTCCAGGAGGATCAGGTCGGCGACGGCGCCCGGGGTGAGGCGGCCGATGTCGTCGCGGCGGAGGGCTGCCGCCCCGCCCGCCGTGGCCGACCAGAGGGCCTCATCGGGGGTCATCCGCATGTCGCGTACCGCGAGGGCGATGCAGAAGGGGACCGAGGAGGTGAAGGAGGAACCCGGGTTGCAGTCCGTGGACAGGGCGACGGTGACGCCGGCGTCCAGGAGGCGGCGGGCGTTGGGCCACTCGGCGCGCGTGGAGAACTCCGCGCCGGGCAGGAGCGTGGCGACCGTACGGCTGTTCGCCAGGGCGTCGACGTCCTCGGCCGTGAGGTGGGTGCAGTGGTCGGCGCTGGCGGCGTCCAGCTCGACGGCCAGCTGGACGCCGGGGCCGTAGGAGAGCTGGTTGGCGTGGATGCGGGGGTGCAGGCCCTTCGCCTTGCCGGCGGCGAGGATCGCGCGGGCCTGGTCGCCGTCGAAGGCGCCCTTCTCGCAGAAGACGTCGATCCAACGGGCGTACGGGGCGCAGGCGTCGAGCATCTCGCCGGTGACGAGGGAGACGTAGCTTGCGGGGTCGTCCGCGTGGTCCGGCGGCACGATGTGGGCGCCGAGGTAGGTGACCTCGTCGGTGTGGGCGGCGGCGATGCGCAGCGCCCGCGCCTCGTCCTCGACGGTCAGGCCGTAGCCGGACTTGGTCTCGAAGGTCGTCGTGCCCTGGCGCAGGGCCTCGGCGAGGTAGCGGGTGAGGTTGCGTTCGAGTTCCTCGTCGCTCGCCGCCCGCGTCGCCGCGACCGTCGTACGGATGCCGCCCGCGCTGTAGGCCCGCCCCGACATGCGGGCGTTGAATTCCTGGGTGCGGTCGCCCGCGAAGACGAGGTGGCTGTGGGAGTCGACGAAGCCGGGGAGGACCGCCCTTCCACCTGCGTCGACCCGATTGTCAGTGGCGGGTGCTTTGCTTTGATCACCGGTCCACACGACGCGGTCGCCCTCGATGACGACGGCCGCGTCCTGGACCAGTCCGAGGGGGGATCCGTCACCGGAGGAGGGGTCGTTGGTGACCAGGGCGGCGATGTTGGTGATGAGCGTGCTCGCGGTGCTCGCGGAGTGGGCGGGGCTGACGGTCGTCGCGTTGCTCATGGCGTCCTCGGTGGCCTGGTCTGCGGTGGGGGCGGGTTCGCCGCCCGGGTTGCGGTGCTTCATCCGTGCAGCGCGGCGACGGCGTCCGCGAGGGCTTTCGGCACATCCGGCACCAGCGCGTGGACCCCGTCCCGTACGACGTGCCGCCCTCCCACGACCGTGTGCGACACGTCTGCTGCCGACGCGGCGAATACGGCCGTCTCGGCCCCGAGCCGCGGAGGCGGTCCTGCCGTCCTGACCGAGTCGAGGGCGATGGTGGTGAAGTCGGCGAGCGCGCCCGGCTCCAGGGTGCCGGCGCCGTCCCAGCCGAGGGCCGCGTGGCCGTCGGCCGAGGCCGCCCGCAGGAGGGCCGCCGCCGTCCAGTGACCTCGTCTGCGGGTGCGCAGACGCTCGTCGAGCTCCATCGCGCGTGCCTCTTCGAGCAGGTCGATGACGGCGTGGCTGTCGGAGCCGAGGGACAGCGGTGAGCCCGCCCGCTGGAGGGCC
This sequence comes from Streptomyces sp. NPDC005483, assembly GCF_040606035.1. NCBI lineage: Bacteria > Bacillati > Actinomycetota > Actinomycetes > Kitasatosporales > Streptomycetaceae > Streptomyces > Streptomyces sp. NPDC005483. Next base: position 178,483 of record NZ_JBEXEA010000016.1, on the reverse strand, counting down.
ACGGCCGGTCCGATGCCGTCGGCGAGGTCCCGCTCGGTCGTCGGGCACATGCAGGTGCCGGTGCCGCTGCCGCCGATCAGGGCGATGTCCTCGTCGGTGAGGTGGGTGTTGTGGACGCCGGTGGTGCGCGGCCCGAGGACACCGTGCTCGGCGAGCAGTTCGGCCGGCGTGCACCCGTGGGCCGCACGGCACGCGTCGTTCTCGGCGGTCTGCTCGGACAGGTGGACGTGGAGCGGGGCCCGCCGCTCCTCGGCCCAGCGCGCCACGGTCGCCAACTGGTCGGCTGGCACGGCCCGTACGGAGTGGATCGCCGCACCGATCCGCGCGTGATCCCGGTCCTTGAGAACTGAACAGCGTGCGGCCCAGGCGTCCGCGCTGCCGTCGGAGAAGCGGAGCTGGTGGGTGGTGGGCGGCTGTCCGAAGCCGGCGGACAGGTAGGCGGTATCGAGGAGGGTGATGCGGATGCCGGCGTCGGCGGCGGCCTCGATCAGGGCCTCGCCCATGGCGTTGGGGTCGGCGTAGGGAGTGCCGCCGGGGGCGTGGTGCAGGTAGTGGAACTCACCGACCGCCGTGACGCCCGCCAGTGCCATCTCCGCGTACACGGCACGGGCGAGGTCGCGGTAGGTGTCGGGGGTGAGGCGGTCGGCGGTGGCGTACATGACCTCGCGCCAGGTCCAGAAGGTCCCGGAACCGACCTGGACGGTGCCGCGCAGGGCCCGGTGGAAGGCGTGCGAGTGGGTGTTCGCCAGCCCCGGCAGGGTCAGGCCGCGCAGGATCTCGGCGCCGGGGGGCGGGGTGTCGGTGCCGGTGCGGACGGCGGTGACGCGGCCGTCCGCCCCCGCGGCGGAGCCGCTGGTCGACACCGTCACGGCCACGCCCGGCTCGACGTGGGTGTCGAGCCAGGCGTGCTCCATCCAGTACGTCTTCAAGGTCACCTGCAGGCCAGCCCTTCCAGTACGTCGGCGAGCGCGAGGACTCCGGCCACGCAGTCGTCCTCGGCGGCGAACTCCGCCGGGGAGTGCGAGACGCCGGTGGGGTTGCGCACGAACAGCATGGCGGTCGGGATGTTCCCGGAGAGGATCCCGGCGTCGTGTCCGGCGCCGGTTCCCAGGACGGGCACCGTGAGATCGGTGCCGGTGCCCAGGATGCGGGCGAGTTCGTCGCGCAGGGCGTGGTCGAACTCGACGACGGGGGTGAAGGACTCCCGGACCACGTCGAGTTCGATGCCGTGCGCCTCCGCGTACTCCCTGGCCGCCTTCTCGACGCCGCCGACCACCTGGTCGAGGCTCTTCTGGTCGGCGGCGCGGGAGTCGAGCCAGCCGCGCACCAGGGAGGGGATGGCGTTGACGCCGTTCGGCTCGACGGCGATCTTGCCGAAGGTGGCGACGGCACCGGCGAGTTCGGCCTCGCGGCGGGCGGCGAGGACGGTCTCGGCGTACGACAGCATGGGGTCGCGGCGGTCCACGAGGCGGGTGGTGCCGGCGTGGTTGGCCTCGCCCCGGAAGTCGAACCGCCAGCGGCCGTGCGGCCAGATGGCGCTCGCGATCCCGACCCGGTCGCCGGAGAGGTCCAGCGCCCTGCCCTGCTCGACGTGCAGCTCGACGAAGGCGCCGATGCGGGCGAGCCGCTCCGGGTCGGCGCCGATGCCGTCGGGGTCGTGCCCGGCGGCCTCCATGGCCCGCGGGAGCGTGACGCCCTGCCCGTCGGTCAGCCGGTGCGCCCCTTCGACGGTGAGCTGCCCTGCGGTGAGCCGCGATCCGACGCAGGCGAGCCCGAAGCGGGCGCCCTCCTCGTCACCGAAGTTGACGAGGCCGAGGGGCTTGGCGAACTCGGCCCGCCTGGCCCGGAGTTCGTCGAGTGCGGCGAAGGAGGACACGACTCCGAGGGGGCCGTCGAAGGCGCCCCCGTCGGGCACCGAGTCGAGGTGCGACCCGGTGACGACGGCGTCCCCCTCGGCGGGGTCACCGAGCCAGGCCCACTGGTTGCCGTTGCGGTCGACCTCGTAGGCCAGTCCCCGGGCCTCGGCCTGCTCCTTGAACCAGGCCCGGCATTCTGTGTCGGCCCCCGTCCAGGCGAACCGCCGGTAGCCGTGGGAGTCGGGGTGCCGGCCGATGGGCAGGAGCTCGCGCCACATCTGGTGAAAGGAGGATGTGCTGTGGCCCTGAGCCGTTCCGGAACTGCCGCCCACCGTCACTCCGAGCCGCCTTCGCGCATGGGGATCCGCACGCCCCGCTCGTCGGCGACGGACTCCGCGATGTCGTACCCGGCGTCCACGTGCCGGATGACGCCCATGCCCGGGTCGTTCGTCAGCACTCGCCGGACCTTCTCGCCGCCCAGCTTCGTACCGTCGGCCACCGTGACCTGCCCGGCGTGGAGGGACCGCCCCATACCGACGCCGCCGCCGTGGTGGATCGACACCCAGGAGGCGCCCGAAGCCACGTTGACCATGGCGTTCAGCAGCGGCCAGTCGGCGATCGCGTCGGACCCGTCGAGCATGGCCTCGGTCTCCCGGTAGGGGGAGGCGACGGATCCGGCGTCCAGGTGGTCGCGCCCGATGGCCAGCGGTGCCGCCAGCTCCCCGCTCGCCACCATGTCGTTGAACCGCTCGCCGGCCTTGTCGCGCTCGCCGTAGCCGAGCCAGCAGATGCGGGCGGGCAGGCCCTGGAAGTGGACCCGTTCCCCGGCCATCTTGATCCAGCGGGCGAGGGACTCGTTCTCCGGGAACAGCTCCAGCATCGCCTTGTCGGTCTTGGCGATGTCGGATGCCTCACCGGACAGCGCGGCCCAGCGGAAGGGGCCCTTGCCCTCGCAGAACAGCGGGCGGATATAGGCGGGGACGAACCCGGGGAAGGCGAACGCCCGCTCGTACCCGGCGAGTTGTGCCTCGCCGCGGATCGAGTTGCCGTAGTCGAAGACCTCGGCGCCGGCGTCCATGAAGCCGACCATGGCCTCGACATGGCGGGCCATCGACTCACGGGCGCGCACGGTGAACCCGGCCGGGTCCTTGGCCGCGGCGGACGCCATGTCGTCGAAGTCGACGCCCACCGGCAGGTACGCGAGCGGGTCGTGCGCGGAGGTCTGGTCGGTGACGATGTCGATGGGCGCGCCCTCGGCGAGCATGCGCGGCAGCAGTTCGGCGGCGTTGCCCAGCAGGCCGATGGAGAGCGGCCGGCGGGCGTCACGGGCCTCGACGGCCAGCTGGAGCGCGTGCTCCAGGCTGTCCGCCTTCACGTCCAGGTAGCGGTGCTCGATGCGCCGCTCGATGGCACGGGGGTCGCAGTCGATACAGATCGCGACGCCGTCGTTCATGGTGACCGCGAGGGGCTGGGCGCCGCCCATGCCGCCGAGGCCGGCGGTGAGGGTGATCGTCCCGGCGAGGGTGCCGCCGAACTTCTTCGCGGCGACCGCGGAGAAGGTCTCGTAGGTGCCCTGGAGGATGCCCTGGGTGCCGATGTAGATCCAGGAACCCGCGGTCATCTGACCGTACATGGTCAGGCCGAGGGCCTCCAGGCGGCGGAACTCCTCCCAGTTGGCCCAGTCGCCGACGAGGTTGGAGTTGGCGATCAGGACGCGCGGGGCCCACTCGTGGGTCTGCATGACGCCGACGGGGCGGCCGGACTGGACCAGCATGGTCTCGTCCTGCTTGAGGGTGCGCAGCGTGCGGACCATGGCGTCGAAGGAGCGCCAGTCACGGGCGGCCTTGCCGGTGCCGCCGTAGACGACGAGCTTGTCGGGGTGCTCGGCGACCTCGGGGTCGAGGTTGTTCTGGAGCATCCGCAGGGCGGCCTCCTGCTGCCATCCCAGGGCGCTCAGTTCCGTACCGCGCGGCGCTCGGACGGGGCGGGGTCCTGACATGGTCTGCCTCCTGGGGGCTCTGCTGCGGATGGTCGCGTGCCGGTTGTTGCTGCCGATATTCACATCCTGGCTTTCTGAATAGAACTAGTCAATACGTTCTCGCGTCAGCATCGGTAGGACAGTGAAGTTTCAGGACATGGATGTCCTGGCCGGGGATGTGCGGCCGGCCGTCCGAGACGCGGGTGACGAGCAGGACGGGGACGTGATGGACGAGTACGGCAGCACCGGCGAAGGGCGGGCCGCCCGCCGGGACGAGGCGGTGCGGGCGGCCGTGGAGCAGGGCCTGCTGGGGCCGGACTCCCCCATCGCCGGGCTTCTCGACGTCACCGGCATCCGGGAGTCGGCGGCGGAGCTGCGCGCGGCCTTCGACGAGGTCACCGCGCCGGGCACGCCGGTACTGCACGCGTTCGCGGTGAAGGCGACCCCGCTGGTGCCGGTGCTGCGGCTGCTGCGCGAGGAGGGCATCGGCGCGGAGGTGGCGAGCCCGGGCGAACTCGCGCTGGCGCGGGCGGCGGGACTCTCACCCGCCCGGACCGTCCTGGACTCGCCCGCCAAGACCCCGGCCGAGCTCCGGGAGGCGCTGGCCCTGGGGATCGCCGTCAACGTGGACAACCCGCAGGAGCTGGACCGCATCGACGGCCTCATGCGGTCCGCGGTCAGCCACTCTCCGCTCGGCATCCGGGTCAACCCGCAGGTCGGCGGCGGTTCCATCGGGGCGACCTCCACGGCCACGGCCACCTCGAAGTTCGGGGTGGCGCTGCGGGACGAGGGGGCGCGCGAGTGGGTCGTGCGCGCCTGCACCGAGCGGCCCTGGCTGTCCCGGCTGCACGCGCACACCGGCTCGCAGGGCATCCCGCTGTCCCTGATGACCCAGGGGATCGCGGAGACGTACGCGCTCGCCGAGGAGATCAACCGGCGCGTCGGGCGGCCGCAGATCGACACCATCGACATCGGCGGCGGGCTGCCGGTGAACTTCGCCTCGGACGCGACGGCCCCGACGTACGCCGAGTACGCGCGGGCGCTCAGGGAGGCGGTGCCGGGGCTGTTCGACGGGCGGTACGGGCTGGTCACGGAGTTCGGGCGGTCGCTGCTGGCCAAGCACGGCACGATCGTGGCGCGGGTGGAGTACGCCAAGAGCGCGGGCGGACGGCCGGTCGCGGTGACGCACGCGGGCGTACAGGTGGCGACGCGGACGGTGTACGTACCGGGGTCGTGGCCGCTGCGGATCGCGGCGTACGACGGCAAGGGGCGGCCCAAGAGCGGGCCCGAGGTGGTGCAGGACGTCGCCGGTCCGGCCTGTTTCGCGGGCGACCTGCTGGCCGAGGGGCGCGCGCTCCCGCTCCTCGACCAGGGGGATTACGCGGCGGCGCTGGACACGGGCGCGTACTACTTCGCGCACCACTACGCGTACAACTCGCTTGCCCGGCCGGGCATTTACGGCTTCGTCCCCGGCCACGCGGAAGGCGTCCGCTTCGCGACCGTGCGGGATCCGCAGACACTCGACTCCATCGTGGCCGAATCCGGAGGGGCGCACGCGGGTGCGCTCACCACCCTGCACGCACCCGGGAGCAGTTGACACGCGCCGGCGGGACCACTGATCAATGGGCCCGTGAACAAGGCAAGTTGACCCACTCTAGTCATCCCGAGCATGTTCCACCGGAAAATGCCAGATCCCTCACCCCTCGCGCACACGTTGCGTAGTTTCGGCGTCACTCAGCCGAACCCCAGGTGGGAGGGGAACCACGGTGCAGGGAATCGACGAGTGCCTGCTGGAAGCCATGCGACTGCCGGGTGCGCGGGGGGCCGCGCTGGTCGACTGGACGAGCGGGCTGGCCCTGGGCGCCGTCGGGGAATCCCCCGGCGGCAACCAGGAGGCGGCCGCCGCGGAGGCCGCCGAGCTCGCCCGGCTCGCCGCCGAGCAGCGCGCCTTCGCCTCCGAGAGCTCCCCGACCGCCGAGGAGGGGGCCACCGGAGAGCAGCCGGACCCGCCGGTCGAGGACCTCATCCTCAGCAACCGGGACAGCTACCACGTCCTGCGGTTCGTGCCGACGTCTTTCGACAGCAGCGTGTTCCTGCACCTGTGGCTGGCCCGCGCGGAGGGCAACCTCGCGCTGGCCCGGATCCGGCTCGGTGAGATGGCCGGACGGCTGGAGCTCGGATGACGACGCTCCGCACCACGCCCGCCACCCCGCCACCCCGGCTGCCCGTGCGCGACAAGGCGGCCGCCCTGGACCGCGGCTGGGGCGGTGTCTCGCCGATGCTGACCCGGCTGGCCGCCGAGCGCGCCACCGGCATCCTGGTACGCGAACGCGGCACCCTGCACCTCGCCGACGGCCAGGTCGTACACGCCGAGAGCCCGGCCGCCCCCGGCGCCGACGTCCTCCTCGCCGCCCACGGCACGCTGGACGCCGACGTCTGGCGGCAGGCCCTGGCCGAGAGTGTCGCGAGTTCGGGGAGCCCCGGCACCGGCGCCCGCCGTCTCACCGGCGCCGAGGCCGTACACCGGGCAGGCCGCCGGCTGGTCGCGGGCGGGCTGCTCACCCCGGGCGCCCTGGAGATGTGCCGGCTGACCGCGCTGTACGACGCGGCGTACTTCGCCCTCGCCCCGAGCAGCACCCCGGGCCGCTTCCGCTACCGCACCGAGGACGGACCGGACGCTCCCGCCGACGCGCCCCGGGAGCCCGACGGCACCCCCGGCGCCCCGCGCCCCGTCCCGGTCGCCGACCTGGAGCGCGAGACCCTGCGCCGCCGCGACCTGCTGCACCGCATCTGGCCGGACGCCCTGCCGGACGAGGTGCCGCTGACCCGGGACCACCGCCCCGCGCCCCCGCCGCTCACGGCCCGGCGGCAGGCGGTGCTGGCCCGCGTGGACGGCGTCCGCACGGCGTCGGAGATCGCACGCGAACTGGGCCGCCCGGCCTTCCACACCCTGGTGGACGTACGGCGGCTGGTGGCGGCCGGAGTGATCTCACCCTGCCCGCCGCTGTCCTTCACCCTGCCCGAGCCGGCACCCGGTCCGCCTGGCGTCGGTCTCAGCGCCGGGACCGTCGATGCCGTCGCCGCTGTCAATGCCGTCGAGCACGTCGATCCCCACATCACCTTGCTGAAGAGGCTCAGGGATGCGCTGGAGGCCCTTTGAGCGGCAGCGGACCCGCGCCGAGAGGAGAGATCTGATGGCAGCAGCTCAGGACGCGATCCTGGAGGAGCTGCGCCGGCTCAGAGCCCGGGTGCCACAGCTCACCGGCGCCCTCGCGGCCGACGCCGACGGTCTCGTCCTGGCCCAGGACACCCCGGGCGTCGATCCACAGGCCGTGGCCGCGCTCACCGGGACCACCCGGGTGCTCGCCGCCCAGCTGGCCGACGCGACCGGCCAGGGGGACCTGCGTGAGCTCCTCGTACGGGGCGTGTACGGCTACGTCGCCACGTACGCGGCGGGCGCCGGGGCCGTCATCACGCTGCTCGCGCAGGACCGGGTCAACGTCGGCCGCCTCCATCTGGAGGGACGCCGGGCCGGCGCCCGGATCGCCGAGCTCGTCGACAACCTGGTCGCCGAGCCCACAGAAGCCATCGCGAAGGCGCCCGCGAAGCCTGCTCCGGCACGCGCCAGAGCGGCCCGCACGTCCCGGGCCAAGCCCGTGGACACCGGCGCCGCGGCCACCGCACCGACGGCGGCCCGTACCACCACCGAAAGTTGAGAGAACCGAGGAGACACAGTCATGGCCAACACCGAAACCGCACTGAAGGAAGCCCTCGCCTCCATCGAGGGCGCGACCGGCGTCGCGCTCGTCGACTACACCAGCGGCATGGCGCTCGGCACCATGGGCGGCAGCAAGGGCTTCGACCTGAACGTGGCCGCCGCCGGCAACACCGACGTGATCCGCGCGAAGATGCGCACGATGGAGCACCTCGGCCTCAAGGGCCAGATCGAGGACATCCTGATCACCCTGTCCGACCAGTACCACCTGATCCGCCTGATCAGCGGGCGCGGTGGCAACGGCCTCTTCCTCTACCTGGTCCTGGACGCCAAGCGGGCCAACCTGGCGATGGCCCGCCACCAGTTGCGGGCCATCGAAACCGATCTGGAGGTGTGACCCGGCACCGCCGGAACCAGGGCCTGTCGTTTGGATCATCCCGGTGTCGCGGGGTCTGGCACGCCTCCCCCACTGCCCAAAAGGCGTGGGGGGACCCCCAGCGGCGTTGTCGTCGGTCGCCGGCTCCCCCCACTCTCGGCTTCGCTCGAGCGGGGGGACCCCCATCGCGTCGACTCCCTCCTCCGCCTTGCAGCTGCACGCACCAGACCCCGCTCGGGTCGGCTGAAAAGCACCGCGCCTCACAGCCGGCCTGATCCAGACGACAGGCCCTAGACCAGTGCCGCGGTGCGGCGGCGCGCTCCTCCCGGGGCCGCGTCGCCCGCCGCGATACCCGTGCTGCGGTACGCCCTGACCGCCTTGCCGGCCGGGCGTCCGCCGTTCGCGGCGAGCCAGTCCACCCGCACCCACAGCAGCGCGTCCAGGTCCCGCTCGCGCCGCCCGAGCCAGGCGGCCTTGAGCCTGAGGCCCGTACCGCATCCGGCGAGCAGCATGCCGCCCGCGACGGGCACCGCGAACGAACTCAGCAGCGCGACCAGCCAGGCCAGCAGCAGCCACCAGCGGTGTCCCCGGCGCCAGTTGCGCACACTGACCGCACGATCCTGGAGCACGTCGTGCTTGCCCGCACGGACGGCCGCCCGCCCCAGCGTCGTGTACCTCTTGCGGCGGCCGTACGACACCACGGCGACAGCGACGATGAACAGTGCCGCGCCCGCCATCACCCCGATCCGGCGCCCGGTGAGCCCCGGTACCAGCAGCCCGACGCCCGCCGCGAACACTCCGAGCCACCACAGGGGTGCGGCCCCGGCGCGCACGACGACGGCCACCCGAGCCAGCCCCTGAGCCTTGCGATCTGCGCGTGCCACGTCCCGCCTCCTCGTCGTCCTGGCACAGTCCTGCCGGTCGGGGAGGGTAGCGAGCGAACCTGAGACGAGTCTGAAAAAACGCGCCGTCTACTCCACGAAGAGTCCGCGCGTCGCCGCCCGCGCGTCGAACTCCTCGAGGCGGGCCTGTGCGTCCGGGAGGTCGTCGCACATGGCCTCCAGCAGCACCCGGCCGAGCAGCATCGGCGCGCACGCGGTGTCGAAGGCGAGGCCGGTACCGACGGCGGCGGGCAGCAGCACGTCGGAGACCTTGGCGACCGGGGCGAAGGCGGAGTCGGCGACCGTGACGACGGTCAGGCCCGCCTCCTTGGCGTAGGCAAGGGTGTCGACGACCTCGCGCGGATGCCGGGGCAGCGCGAAGCACAGCAAAGTCGAGGCGCCCGCGCGGACGGCGGCGTCGATGCGGTCGTGGATCATCGTGCCGCCCTCGTTGAGCAGCCGTACGTCCGGGTGGACCTTGGCGGCGAAGTACGCGAAGCCGTACGCCTGGGACGCGGCGGCCCGCAGCCCGAGCACCGGCAGCGGGCGGGAGGCGGCGAGCAGCCGGCCGGCCTTCTGCACCGGGCGCGGGTCGGCCAGGACCTCCGCCAGGTGCCTGAGGTTCTCGATCTCGGCCTCGACGGCCTGCTGGTACTCGTTGTACGACGCCGAGGCCGCCGCCTGTTCGGCGGGCGCGACCTCCCGCAGGTGCCGGCGCAGGGCGGGGTAGCCGTCGAAGCCGAGGGCCACGGCGAAGCGGGTGACGGAGGGCTGGCTGACCCCGGCCAGTTCGGCCAGCTCCACACTGGAGAGGAAGGGCACGTCGGCGGCCCGCCGCACCATGCTGTGCGCGATGCGCCGCTGGGTCGGCGTGAGCCGGTGCCCCTCGAACAGTGTCTGAAGCCGTCCCGCGGGAGTGTCCGCCACGCCCGCCCCTCCCATGTCGCTCATGCCTCGATCCCCCTCCAGATCTCCGTGAACCGGTCGAGCAGTGCGGCCGCCGCCGTCACGTCACCCGTGAGCGGCCGGTCGGCCGGGTCCTCCGCCAGCACCGTCTCGGCGAGTTCCAGCGCGCGGCCCACCGGGAGGTCCGGGTCGGGCCGGAGGCCGCGCTGGCGCAGCGCCCGTACGGCGGCGACGAGTTCGCAGCCGACGACGAGACGGTACGCGCCGCACACCCGCAGTGTCTGACGCGCGGCGAGCGAGGCGAAGCTGGCCTGTTCCTCGACGCCTCGGGAGAGTACAGCGTGGCTGAGGGAGGCGGGCGCCGAGAACGCCCGCAGGTCGCCGAGGGCGGCCCCGGCGGCGTACTCCAGGATCATCACGCCGGAGGAGGCGGGCTCCGGGTCGGCGAGGAAGGGCCTGAGGCGGGTGAAGGCGGGCTCGTTGAGCGTGGAGAGCCGGGACGTGGACAGCCGGGCGACCTGGGTGAGGGCCAGCCTGAAGTGGTCCAGGGCGAGGGCGAGTTGGGCCTGGTAGAAGCCGCCGTGGTGATAGGCGGCCATGTCCTGGGCGTCGATCAGCGGATTCTCGGCGGCCGCGTTGATCTCGATCGCGAGGACCTCCTCCAGAGCGTCGGCGGCGTCGTGGGCGGGCCCGTGGATCTGGGGCAGGCACCGGAAGCCGTACGGGTCCTGGATGCGCCCGAGCGGAGGGGTGGGCCGGTCCTCGGCCCCGATCAACTCCCGCATCCGCCGGGCCACTTCGGCGGACCCGCGGTGCGGCCGGGCCGCGTGCACGGGGGCGGCGTACGCCTCGTGCGACCCGTCCACGGCCAGCAGCGAGAGCGCCCCGACGACCTGCGTGGCCTCGATCAGCCCGCGCAACTCGTGCAACGCGAGGGCGGCTTGTCCGAGCGTGAGGGCGTTGCTGCTGATGAAGGCGAGGGCGTCGTTGTTGTCGAGGAGCTGCGGCTCGGGTGCACCGACCACGCTGTACGGCCCACCGGACAGCACCGGGCCCGCAGCGGCCGATACACCCCCGCCCGACTCGACGCGCCCACCCGCACCGGGCCCCACCTCACCCCCGGCTCCCCACGGACCGGCTCCACCCGGGCCCGCTCCACCCGAGTCACCGGCCCCCCGACCGCCGGACAGCACCGAGGCCGCGCCGAGCCCCGCTTCGCCCCCCGCTCCCCCCAGGCCGGACCCACCCGCGCCCGCCCCGCCGAAGCCGGCCCCCCGCCAGGGGTGCTCCCCCGCCAGCGCCAGCCCCGCCTGGGCCAGGGCCGCGATGTCGCCCGTTCCCACCGAGCCGAACTCGTTGACGACCGGGTACGCGCCGCTCTCCAGCGCCTCGCACAGGGCCGTGACGACGGTCGGCCGCAGTCCCGCGCCGCCTGCGAGCAGCTGGTTGGCGCGGACCGCGAGCATCGCGCGGACCTGCCGGGCGGGGAGTTCCTCGCCGATGGCGCCGGCGTGGCTGCGCAGCAGCCGCAGCCCGTGTTCGGCGGCCGCCTCGGTGGGCACGTTCTCGTTCCGGTTGGCGCCGACGCCGGTCGAGCGGCCGTAGACGCGTCCCGTCGCGGCGATCTGGCGGGCGGCGTCCCAGGACTCGGTGACCCGCTTCATCGCGTCGGTTCCGGGCACCGGCCGCGCGCTCCCGTCGGCGAGGCGGACGACGTCGGCGACGCCGAGCGCGATCCCGTCGAGGATCACCAGGCCGGTGTGCCCGACCGCGATGGGATCAGGAGAGTCCACGATCCGAGACGACATATAGCCCAAACTCCCCTCAACGCGGACACCTGATCTTGCCTGGCGGTCATCCGTTACCTCGGATTAACACCGAACCGTTGACAAACTATTCAGCTACCGAGAACTCTGCATGACGTTATACAGCCGGGCAAGGGACATCTCATGATCCAGTTCGACGCGGTCCACAAGCGCTTCCCCAACGGCACGACAGCAGTGCACGATCTCACCCTCGACATGCCGGAAGGCGGCGTGACCGTCCTCGTCGGATCCTCCGGTTGCGGCAAGACGACCACCCTCAGGATGATCAACCGGATGGTCGAACCGACCTCCGGCACCATCAGGGTCGGCGGCAAGGACGTCACCCACCAGGACGCGGCGGAGCTGCGCCGCTCCATCGGCTACGTCATCCAGCAGTCCGGCCTCTTCCCGCACCGCACGGTGCTGGACAACATCGCCACCGTCCCGCTCCTGCTCGGCCACGGCCGCAGGAAGGCCCGCGCCCGGGCGGCGGAACTCCTGGAGACCGTCGGCCTGACCGCCGAGGCCGGCAAGCGGTACCCGCACCAGCTCTCCGGCGGCCAGCAGCAGCGCGTCGGCGTCGCCCGCGCCCTCGCCGCCGACCCGCCGGTCCTGCTCATGGACGAGCCGTTCGGCGCGGTCGACCCGGTCGTGCGCACCCAGCTCCAGGACGAACTGCTCAGGCTCCAGAAGGAGTTGAGCAAGACCATCGTCTTCGTCACGCACGACATCGACGAGGCCGTCCGCCTCGGCGACCGCATCGCGATCTTCCGCACCGGCGGCCACCTCGTCCAGTGCGCCCCGCCCGCCGAACTCCTCGCCCGGCCCGCCGACGACTTCGTGGCCGACTTCCTGGGCGCCGAACGCGGTCTGAAGCTGCTCTCGCTGAAGACCCTGGCCGAGGTCCCGCAGGGCCCGGCACCGGAGGGCGACGCCTGGACCCTCGTATGCGACGAGGCGGGCAGGCCCGTGCACTGGGCCTCACGGGAGACCGAGCTCCCCGTACGGCCGCTCCGGGACGGCGACTCCCTGCTCGCCGCCCTGGACGAGTCCCTCGCCTCCCCCACCGGCCTGGTCGCCCGCGTCGACGACGACGGCGTCCTCACCGGTGTCACCTCCCGCGACGACGTCCACCGGCACGCCGGCCGGGCGCACTCGGAAGCCCGGGTGGCCGCATGACCATCGACTGGTCGTGGATATCCGGCCACACCGACGACCTGACCACCCTCACGGTCTCGCACCTCCAGGCAGCCCTGAGCGCCGTCTTCCTCGGCCTGCTGATCAGCCTCCCCCTCGCCGTGGTCGCCCACCGCATCCGCCCCCTGCGCGGATTCCTGCTCGGCCTCTCGAACGTCCTGTTCACGATCCCGTCGATCGCGATCTTCGTGCTCCTGCTGCCGATCAGCGGCCTGACCCGCACCACCACCGTGATCGGCCTGACCGTCTACACCCTGGTCGTCCTGCTGCGGAACACCGTCGAGGGCCTCGACTCGGTCCCCGCGAAGACCAAGGAGGCCGCGAAGGCGATGGGCACCCGCCCGCTGCGCACCCTCCTCACCGTCGAACTTCCCCTCGCCCTCCCGGTGATCATGGCGGGGGTGCGGATCGCGACCGTCATGTCGATCTCCCTCGTGTCGGTCGCCACCTACATCGGCGACGGCGGCCTCGGCCAGCTCTTCACCGACGGCTTCCAGCGCGACTTCCCGACCCCGGTGATCGTGGGCGTGGTCCTCACGCTCCTGCTCGCGGTGGTCGCGGACGCCCTGCTGGTGGCCCTCCAGTACGTCCTGACCCCCTGGCGGCGGAGGCGAGCCTGACATGTACGAACTCCTCAAGAACCTCGGCGCGTGGCTGACCAGCGGCTCCCAGTGGGCCGGCACGGACGGCATCGCCCACCGCCTCGCCGAGCACCTGCAGTACTCGCTCCTCGCGACCCTTGTCGCGGCCGCGATCGGCCTCCCCCTCGGCCTGCTGATCGGCCACACCGGCAAGGGCGCCTTCGTCGCGATCAACCTCGCGTCCTTCGGCCGCGCCCTGCCCACCGTCGGCCTGGTCGTCCTGGTCTTCCTGGCCGGCGGCCTGTCCATGCTCCCGGTCTACGTGGCCCTCGTCGCCCTCGCGGTCCCCGCGATCGTCACCAACACCTACGCCGGCATGACGGCCGTCGACCCGGACGTGAAGGACGCCGCCCGCGGCCAGGGCATGCGCGGCCACCAGGTGCTGTTCCAGGTCGAGTTGCCTCTCGCGCTCCCCCTGATCATGACCGGCCTGCGCCTGGCACTGATCCAGGTCGTCGCCACCGCGACCATCGCGGCGTACGTCTCCTTCGGGGGCCTGGGCCGCTACGTCTTCGACGGCCTCGCCCAGCGCGACCTCGTGCAGGTGCTCGGCGGGGCGGTGCTGGTCGCCGTGATCGCCGTAGCCCTCGACCTGCTGCTCTCCGGCCTCCAGCGCTTCCTCTTCCGCCACCGCACCGCGTAAGGACCCCTGAGATGAACCGACGCACCCTCCTCGGCGGCCTCCTCGCGGCGGCCTCCGTCCCGGCCCTCTCCGCCTGCTCCAGCGGCATCACCTCCCTCGACGGCGGCGGCACGGCCTCCGGCGGCAGCGGCTCCAGCAAGGGCGGAGTCACCATCGGCACCGCCAACTTCACCGAGAACCAGGTCCTCGGCTACCTGTACGCGGCGGTGCTGCGACAGGCCGGCGTGAAGGTGAAGGTCCGCCCCAACCTCGGCACCCGCGAGATCGTGATCCCGGCCCTCAAGGCGGGCGACATCGACCTGCTCCCCGAATACCAGGGCGCCCTCCTGAACTACCTCGCCCCCAAGGACGCCTCCGCGGAACCGGGCACCATGCAGAACGCGCTCACCCTGGCGATGCCCGGCGGCCTCCAGGTCCTCCCGTACGGCCAGGCCGCCGACTCCGACTGCTTCGTCGTCACCCGGGCCACCGCGAAGAAGTACGGCCTCGTCACCCTCGCCGACCTCGCCGAGCAGAACGGCGAGCTGGTCATCGGCGCCGCCCCCGAGGTGAAGAAGCGCCGGGTGGGCGCGGTCGGTCTGAAGGACGTCTACGGCGTCGAGTTCAAGGAGTTCAAGTCACTCGACTCCGACGGCCCGCTGGTCAAGGGCGCCCTGAAGAAGGGAGACGTCGACGTGGCGAACCTCTTCACCACCGACACCGACATCGCCGCCCACGACTGGGTCGTCCTGACCGACCCCAAGAACCTCATCCCCAGCCAGCACATCGTCCCCCTCATAGCCGACCGCAAGGCCGACGACACCGTCCGCAAGGCCCTCGCCCGCCTGGGCAACACCCTCACCACCGCCCAGCTCACCCAGCTCAACAGCCAGGTCGACAACGACAAGAAGGACCCGGAGGACGTCGCGAACGCGTACGCGAAGCAGCACGGGCTTGCCTAGGAAGGGCCCCCGCCGCAACAGGGGGGCTAACCCCAGTGCAGGGGGCGTTTCCGCTGCCTACCGTGGACCTCATGACCGGAATTGATGCGCGGGACCCCGAACTCAAGAAGGAACTCGACGCCACCCTGCAGGCCCGCAGGGAACTGGGCGAGGAGTACGAGTCCGCGCTGGTCGACTCGTTCCTGGAGAAGGTCGACCAGCGGATCGACGGCGCCGTGGACCGCCGGCTGCGCCGGCAGCTCGCCGAGCAGCAGATGGTGACAGCCCGGGGCGCCCGCTCGCCCAAGCCCACCGACTCCTTCGGCGAACGCTTCGGCTTCGGCATCGTCTCCCTGGTGCTGGCGATCCCGCTCTCCGCGATCGGCGGCGGCGTCGCCCACCTGCCCGGCCTGCTGGTCTCCTGGGTCGGCATCGTCGGCGTCAACGCCTTCCAGGCGCTGCGCGTCAACCCGGACCTCTTCCGGGGCCGGCGCGCGAAGGCGTCCTCCGGGACCAGCGACTGGGAGGGCTGACCCGGCGCTCACACCTGCGCGGTGGGCAGCACCATGACCTGGCGCAGGTTGACGTGGCGGGGCCGGCTGGTGACGTAGGCGACGACGTCGGCGAGCTCGGCGGCCGCCAGCGTGCCCATCGCCTCGACCATCCCACCGATCTGCTCCCGCAGCCCGTCGTTGTCGATGTGCGTGGCCAGCTCGCTCTCCGTCAGCCCCGGCTCGATGTTGGTGACCCGCACGCCCCGCGGCCCGAACTCGCTCCTCAGCAGCGCCGAGAGATGCGTGACCGCGGCCTTCGTCGCCCCGTACACGGCGTAGTTCGTGAAGCCCGTGACGTGGGCGCCGATGGACGAGACGTTCACCAGGTCCGCGCTGCGCCCCTGCGCGGCCGCCTCGTTCAGGTCCTGGGCGAAGGCGCCGATGACGCGCAGGACACCGGTCACATTGGTGTCGATCATCCGCTGCCACTCGTCGATGCGGGCGTCGACGATCGGGTTCGGCAGCATCACGCCCGCGTTGTTCACCACCAGGTCGACGGTCCCGTAGACCGCGTGGACGCTCTCCACGGCGGCCGCCACGGACGCGTCGTCGGTGACGTCCGCGACCACGGCCAGGGCCTGACCGCCGCCGGCCCGGATCTTCCCCACGGCCGCCTCGAGCCGCTCACCACACCGCGCGAGCAGCGCGACCCGCGCCCCCCGCTCGGCCAGCAGCACGGCGACCGCCTCACCGATCCCGCTCGCGGCCCCGGTGACGACAGCGGTACGTCCGGCCAGATTCTCGTACGACATGGAAGTGCTCCTCGGTGGGATGTCCGCCGGGGTGACTCCCCGGCCTCGCCCACCACCCTGCGGCGCCCGGGCCGCCTTACCCAGGGATGCGCTTTTCCTGGGTCTGCCAGTACCAGGTTCACCAGCCGGACCTCCCCTACGATCGAACCCATGGACGGGGACCTCGGAGACTTCTTGCGCTCACGCCGCGCCCGCATCCGGCCCGAGGAGGTGGGGCTGCCCTCGCACGGGCGGCGCCGCGTGCCCGGCCTGCGCCGGGAGGAGGTGGCACAGCTGGCCGGAGTGAGCGTCGACTACTACATCCGGCTGGAGCAGGGCAGGGGCCCTGGGGGCCCCTCCCGGACGAAGTCCGGGGGAGTGTCCGACGCGGTGCTGGACGCCGTCGCGCGCGTCCTGCGCCTGGACGAGACCGAGCGCGCCTACCTCCACGCCGTGGCCCGCCCGCGCAGACAGGCCGACCGCCCGACGCGCCCCCGCGTCCGCCCGGCCGTCCAGCTCATGATCGACGCCATGGACCGGACCCCGGCCTTCGTCCTGGACCGCCGCATGACCGTCCTGGCCTGGAACCCCCTGGCCGACGCGGTGTTCGGCTACAGCGGTACGACGGCCAGGGCCCGCAGCATCCCGCGGCACGTCTTCCTCGACCCCGCCGCCCGTGACTTCTACCCGGACTGGCAGGCAGTGGCCGCCCAGAGCGTGGCCCACCTGCGGGTCCTGGCGGGCCACCACCAGGACGACCGCGAACTGACCTCGCTCGTCGGCGAACTCTCCCTCAAGAGCGAGGACTTCCGCCGCCTGTGGGCCGACCACCAGGTCAAGGAGTGCGCCTACGGCGTGAAGCGCCTCCAGCACCCGGTGGCGGGCCTGCTCGTGTTCCCGTACGAGACCCTCACGATCCCGGGAGACGGCGACCAGACCCTGCTCGTGTACACACCGGAACCGGGATCGGAGACGGCGGAGAGGCTGGCGCTGCTGGGGAGCTGGGCATCGAGCCCCGCGCGCTGAGAAAGCGCGCTGAGAAAAGGTGATGCGCGGGGACCGCCGCACCCCCGTTACCGGGGGGCGGGACGACGGCGGTCCCCGCGAAGGACGTCGACCGGGTCAGGCCAGGTCTCACGTCCGGCGTCCATGGAGGTCCGGGAGCCGCTCCGGAGGTCCTTGGACGTTTCGGTGCCGGCTCGGGCGGGGAGCCGCTCCCGCCCTGCCGACATCCACCAATGTGCCGGACCCGTGTTAAGCGTGTGCTGCGCGGACGTGACGCGCTCGTACCAGTTCCGCGAAGTCCACCTTTTCGGTGGGAAACCGCAAGTTCGCCTCCGGCACCCGGGGTTCACCGGACGTCTACCGCTACTTCCCGCCCTTGGCGAGGAAGGCCAGCAGGTCCTGGCGGCTGATGACGCCGGTGGGCTTGCCCTCCACGAGGACGATGGCCGCGTCCGCCCGGCCGAGGACCGACATCAGGTCGCCGACCGGTTCGCCGGAGCCGACTTGGGGCAGCGGGGCCGACATGTGCTTCTCCAGCGGGTCCTCCAGCGATGCCCGCTGGGCGAACAGGGCGTCGAGCAGCTCGCGTTCGACGACCGAGCCGACGACCTCCGCGGCCATCACGTCCGGGTGACCGGCGCCCGGCTTGACGATCGGCATCTGCGAGACGCCGTACTCCCTGAGCACCTCGATGGCCTCGCCGACCGTCTCGTCCGGGTGCATGTGGACGAGGGAGGGGATGGCGCCGTGCACCTTGTCGTTGAGGACGTCGGCGACGCGGGCGCTGGGGCCCTCGTCCTCCAGGAAGCCGTAGTCGGCCATCCACTCGTCGTTGAAGATCTTCGAGAGGTACCCACGCCCGCTGTCCGGGAGCAGGACGACCACGACGCCGTTCTCGTCCAGGCGCTCGGCGACCCGCAGGGCCGCGACGACGGCCATCCCGCAGGAGCCGCCGACCAGGAGGCCCTCCTCCTTGGCGAGGCGGCGGGTCATCTGGAAGGAGTCCTTGTCGGAGACGGCGACGATCTCGTCGGCGACGGTCCGGTCGTAGGCGGTCGGCCAGAAGTCCTCACCGACGCCCTCGACGAGGTACGGCCGTCCGGAGCCGCCGGAGTACACCGAGCCCTCGGGGTCGGCTCCGACCACCTGGACCGTGCCGTCACTGGCGTCCTTCAGGTAGCGGCCGGTGCCGGAGATAGTGCCTCCGGTGCCGACGCCCGCCACGAAGTGGGTGATCTTCCCCTCCGTCTGCTCCCACAGCTCGGGGCCGGTGGAGTGATAGTGCGAGAGCGGGTTGTTGGGGTTGGAGTACTGGTCGGGCTTCCACGCGCCGGGCGTCTCGCGCACCAGCCGGTCGGAGACGTTGTAGTACGAGTCCGGGTGCCCGGGGTCCACGGCGGTCGGGCAGACGACGACCTCGGCGCCGTAGGCGCGCAGGACGTTGATCTTGTCCGTCGACACCTTGTCGGGGCACACGAAGATGCACTTGTACCCCTTCTGCTGCGCCACGATGGCGAGTCCGACCCCGGTGTTTCCGCTGGTCGGCTCGACGATGGTGCCCCCTGGCTTCAGCGCGCCGCTCTCCTCCGCCGCCTCGATCATGCGCAGGGCGATGCGGTCCTTCACGGAGCCGCCGGGGTTGAAGTACTCGACCTTGGCCAGGACGGTCGCCTTGATGCCCTTGGTCACGCTGTTGAGCCTCACCAGCGGGGTGTTGCCGACGAGGCTGATCATCGAGTCGTGGAATTGCACCGTTGTCTCCGGATGCTTGCAAAAGAAGTGGTCCTAGTGGTCCAGCCAGCCTATGGCCTGATCGGGCGCCATGAAGGTCGTTCACTCCCCGTTGGGATTGGGCCACGGTCCGTGCGGGGCAAGGAGTGGGTGTAGCGGGTACGACGGAGGTGGCGGCGACGTATGACGAGCATGTCGAGGGCGAGGGTGGCCCGGCGGATCGCGGCCGGCGCCGCATACGGCGGCGGCGGGATCGGTCTGGTCGGCGCGGCGGCCATGGGGCTGTTGCTGGCGGAGGTGCGGCTGGCCAGGCGGCAGGTGGGCAACGGCACGGCGCCGCACGTCCCGCAGGCCGCGGGCCGGTACGGCCACGTCTATGCCGCCGCGGGGGTTCCGCCCCTGCGCCTGACGATGCTGGGCGACTCCACGGCCGCGGGGCAGGGGGTGCACCGGGCGGGCCAGACACCGGGCGCGCTGCTGGCGTCCGGGCTCGCGGCGGTGGCGGAGCGCCCGGTGGAGTTCCGTAACGTCGCCCTTCCCGGCGCCACCTCGGACGATCTGGACCGTCAGGTGGCGCTGACGCTGGCGGATCCCGAACTGGTCCCGGACGTCTGCGTGATCATGATCGGCGCGAACGACGTCACGCACCGGATGCCGGCGACCCGTTCCGTGCGGCATCTGTCGTCCGCCGTACGGCGGCTGCGCACGGCCGGTGCCGAGGTCGTGGTCGGCACCTGTCCCGACCTGGGCACGATCGAGCCGGTCCAGCAGCCGCTGCGGTGGCTGGCCCGGCGGGCCTCGCGTCAGCTGGCGGCGGCCCAGACGATCGGCGCGGTGGAGCAGGGCGGCCGCACGGTGTCGCTGGGCGACCTGCTGGGTCCGGAGTTCGAGGCGAACCCGCGTGAGCTGTTCGGTCCCGACCACTACCACCCCTCGGCGGAGGGGTACGCGACGGCGGCGATGGCGGTGCTGCCGACGGTCTGCGCGGCCCTGAGCCTGTGGCCGGCCGACGAGGACCGCCCGGACGTCTCCCGCCGCGAGGGCTTCCTGCCGGTGGCGCGGGCGGCTGCGGAGGCGGCGTCGGAGGCGGGTACGGAGGTCGCGGCCGCGATGCCGACCGGCCCGACGGGGCCCTGGGCACTGCTCAAGCGCAGGCGGAGGCGGCGGGTGCGGGCGACGGAGCCGTCACCCTCCAGCACCACGAGCGTCCGGTGAACGGTGCCGGCCGGGGCACTCGCGCGACCGCGTGGACCCCACCACCAGCGACCCAAGCAAGCGCTTAGACATAGGTCACACCGCCACCCCCGTGACCCAGGCCATACGTACGGGTAACTTCCCAGAGAGCCCCGTCCGGAAGAACACCCCCGCATGCCAATGGAGCCGTGATGCCCGAAGCCGTGATCGTCTCGACCGCCCGCTCCCCCATCGGCCGCGCCGTCAAGGGCTCGCTCAAGGACCTGCGCCCCGACGACCTGACCGCCACGATCATCCAGGCCGCCCTCGCCAAGGTCCCCGAGCTGGACCCGCGCGACATCGACGACCTGATGCTCGGCTGCGGCCTGCCCGGCGGTGAGCAGGGCTACAACCTGGGCCGTATCGTCGCCGTGCAGATGGGCATGGACCACCTGCCGGGCTGCACGATCACCCGTTACTGTTCCTCCTCGCTGCAGACGAGCCGCATGGCCCTGCACGCCATCAAGGCCGGCGAGGGCGACGTCTTCATCTCGGCCGGTGTCGAGATGGTCTCCCGCTACGCCAAGGGCAGCTCGGACGGCCTCCCGGACACCACGAACCCGATCTTCGACGAGGCGCAGGCCCGCACGGCCGCCACGGCCGCCCAGGAGGGCACCTCCTGGCACGACCCGCGCGAGGACGGCCTGCTCCCCGACCCGTACATCGCGATGGGCCAGACCGCGGAGAACCTGGCGCGCGTCAAGGGCGTCACCCGCCAGGACATGGACGAGTTCGGCGTCCGCTCGCAGAACCTCGCCGAGGAAGCCATCAAGAACGGCTTCTGGGAGCGCGAGATCACCCCGGTCACGCTCCCCGACGGCACGGTCGTCGCCAAGGACGACGGCCCCCGCGCCGGCGTCACGCTCGACGGCGTCCAGGGCCTGAAGCCGGTCTTCCGCCCCGACGGCATGGTCACGGCCGGCAACTGCTGCCCGCTCAACGACGGTGCCGCCGCGGTCGTCATCATGAGCGACACCAAGGCCCGCGAGCTCGGTCTCACCCCGCTCGCCCGCATCGTGTCGACCGGTGTCTCCGGCCTGTCCCCCGAGATCATGGGCCTGGGCCCGGTGGACGCGAGCAACCAGGCGCTGCGCCGCGCCGGTCTCACGATCGACGACATCGACCTGGTCGAGATCAACGAGGCGTTCGCGGCCCAGGTGATCCCCTCCTACCGCGACCTGAACATCCCGCTGGAGAAGCTGAACGTCAACGGCGGCGCGATCGCCGTCGGCCACCCCTTCGGCATGACCGGCGCCCGCATCACCGGCACGCTCATCAACTCCCTCCAGTTCCACGACAAGCAGTTCGGTCTGGAGACCATGTGCGTGGGCGGCGGCCAGGGCATGGCGATGGTCATCGAGCGCCTCAGCTGATCACTCAACTCTCCGTGTCCCTACGGAGACTGAGTGTCACTCTTCGACCCAGAACCGTGGAAACTCCAAGGTTCTGGGCCGATTTGTGATCCAATCTCCCTCAGGATGTGACCTATCTCCCTTCGCCAAGGGATTTGCGCAGCTCAGAGCCGTTTCACCACGAAACACCGGGCCCAAGTTCCTGTCCGATTCGTGACGTTACGCACTGACAGCTGGATAGTCCGCCCTTCAAGCTGATGTAGGAAGTCGGGGGTCGACTTTGAACCGGGAGTACGTCAGTGAGCGCCATGCCGATCGCCTTGTTGGTCACCACGGCCGCCACGGGCGCCGTGGGCGTCGCCGTCCTGCGCACCCTCATGGTGCTGCGCCGGCAGGTCGCCGCCCTGCACGCCGAGCTCGCCAGGAACAACACCGCGTCCGTCCGGGGTCTCGTACCGGCAGCGCGTCCCGCCGCTGACGTCGACGAGATACGCACCGCCGTGGCCGAGGCCCTCGCCGAGGAGCGTGAGCGCGAGCTCGCCGAGGCGCGGGCCTTCTGGGCCGCCCAGGAGGCCCGTGACGCCTCCGACGCGCCCTCGCTGCTCGGCCTGCCCGACAGCGAGCTGTTCCTGCCCCGGCAGGCCGATTTCGTGGGTCTGGAGCCGCTGGAGCCGGTCTCGGAGTCCTCGGCCGAAGCGGACGAGTTCGCCGGCGACAGCCCCGAACTGGCCGCGGCCCGCCGCCGCCACCCGTCCCACCCGGACTTCGTGCCGGTCGGCTCACCGCTCGTGGGCGACCACGAACGCACGGTGGCGACCCTGGAGGACCTGGCCGCCTCCGGCACCGGACTGGCCGACGTCCGTCCCGGTCCCCTCGGCACCCTCGACGTCTACGTCTTCGCCGACGGCACCACCCTGTGCATGACCCCGGGCCACCGTGAGACGGCCGAGCGCCTCGCGGCGGCCCTGCGCGCGGGCGAGACCCCGGTCCTGCTGGGCGGCTCGGGTGTCTCGGGCGCGTACACGCTGACGTTCGCGTGCGGCGAGGAGAACGTCTACATCCTGGCGGACCGGGTCATAGCGTCGCTGTAGGAGTCACACTCCGGCGCGCTGCTGGGCCTGTGCCACCAGTTCCATCGCTTCTTCCACCTGGCCCTCGTCCGTCAGGACGAGGGCCAGGTCGTGTACGGCCACGGTGATCTGGTCGGCGGCGGCGAACATCCCCGCGTCCGGCATCTCGCGGAGCTCGGTCCCCGGCTCCTCCAGCACCTGCGTCCGACGGGCGAACTCCCGGGCCAGCCCCAGTGCTTCGGCGGCTGCGCCCCGTTGCAAACGGCTCTGCGGCGCGGCCCGCAGACGGTCGGCGAAGTGGTCCACAGCCCGGGTCAGACGCGAAGTATCAGCCACCGGGCAACCGTACGCGTCCCCCCGGGACTGTTGCCAACGGGCGAACGCTCAGGCACGGTGACCTGAAGGACCGGCTTACATCCCCTTTGCGTCCGGAGGCGCCGATGTCCCACGTCCTCTCCGAGGAGACCCACCGCAACATGCTCGCCCGCATCCCCCACTGCACCGGTCGTGAAGTGTCCGACTGGCTCCGCACCGTCGACGAAGGCCCGGCGCTCTTCCGCTTCGAGGAAAAGGTCAGCTGGCTCCGCCACGAACACAACCTCGCGTACGGCCACGCCAAGGCGATCATCCACGAGTACGACCTGAGGAGGGCCGCGCGCAGGTACTTCTGAGCTGCGCACATGCCGAAGGGCCCCGGGCAGGAAGCCCGGGGCCCTTCGCCGTACGACCGTCGGGGCTAGTCGCTGCTGTTGAGGATCGCGACGAGTCGCAGGAACTCCATGTAGATCCACACCAGCGTCAGCGTGAGACCGAACGCGGCCAGCCACGCCTCCTCGCGCGGGGCGCCGTAGGCGATGCCGTCCTCGACCTGCTTGAAGTCGAGGGCGAGGAAGCACGCGCCGAGCAGGACGCCGATGATGCCGAACAGGATGCCGAGGCCGCCGCTGCGGAAGCCGAGGCCGTCACCGCCGCCGAAGACGGCGAACAGCAGGTTCACCACCATCAGCAGCATGAAGCCGAGCGCGGCCGCCATGACGAAGCCGTAGAACCGCCGGTTGACGCGGATCCAGCCGGCCTTGTACGCCACGAGCACGGCGGCGAAGACGGCCAGGGTGCCGATCACGGCCTGCATGGCCGCGCCGCTCGCGATGCGGTTGTCGACCACGCTGGAGACGACGCCGAGGAACACGCCCTCGAACGCGGCGTACGACAGGATCAGCGCGGGCGAGGCCGTGCGCTTGAAGGACTGCACGAGCGCCAGGACCATGCCGATGACCGCGGCGCCGATGCCGATGCCGTAGGAGCGGCCGATGTTGGCGTCGTCGACGGGCAGCAGTGCCCAGGCGAGTGCGGCCGTGACGATCAGGATGCCGAGCGTGGTGCCGGTGCGCATGACGACGTCGTCCATCGTCATCCGGCCGGTGCTCACCGGCGCCTGTGGCGGCGCGCCCTGCTGCAGGTCCTGGGCATAGGGGTTGGTCGCGTACGGGTTGCCCTGCGGCTGCGCGTAGGGGCTGCCCTGCGTGCCTACGGCTGCGCCCCCGGCCTGCGGCGCGGTGTTGAAGCCCGCGTAGCCGTTGTCGCGGCTGAACCCCCGTCGCGAGAAGACCGGGTTGCTGCTCCTCATTTCACTCCTCCATGGCCACCGTGTGTGGACCTTGCCCTCAAGAGTAATGGGTAGGCAAAGGAATGACCCTAGTGCTTGAGGAGGATCTTCCCTCGTCGTGTCGGCCAACACGCTACGCGCACGCGTGATTCCCGGCACTGGAGGGGCCTCATTCGAAGGGGAAGCCGGTGTACCCCTCGGCGAGGTCGGTCTCGGCGGCCCGCGATCCGGCGATCCGCTCCAGCCGGGCCAGCTGCATCCGGTCCTCGAAGTCAGTGGCGTCGGGCGACCGGTGCAGGAGGCCCGTCATGTCGTACGAGAACCGTTCGGCCTGCCACACCCGGCGCAGACAGGTCTCGGAGTAGGCGTCGAGGCGTTCCGCCGAGCCGGTCTCCTTCTGGTACGTCAGCGCCCGCGCGAAGGTGACGACGTCCCCGACGGCCAGGTTCAGGCCCTTGGCCCCGGTGGGCGGGACGATGTGTGCCGCGTCGCCGGCCAGGAAGAGACGGCCGTGGCGCATGGGCTCGTGGACGTAGGAGCGCATGGGGGTGACGGACTTCTGGGTGATCGGTCCCCTGTCGAGCCTCCAGTCGTCGTCCGTCTCGAAGCGCCGCTCCAGCTCGTCCCAGATCTCCTCGTCGCCCCAGCTCTCGGCGTCCGTGCCCTCGGGGACCTGGAGGTAGAGGCGGGAGACGGACGGGGAGCGCATGGACAGCAGGGCGAAGCCGCGGTCGTGGCGGGCGTAGACGAGTTCGTCGTGGGAGGGCGGGACGTCGGCGAGGATGCCGAGCCACGCGAAGGGGTACGTCCGCTCGAACACCTTGGTCAGTTCGGCGGGGATCGCCTTCCTCGCCACACCCCAGAAGCCGTCGCAGCCGACGACGTACGCGCACTCCAGGACGTCCTCGCGGCCTTCGTGCCGGAAGCGGACGCGCGGGGTGTCGGTGTCGGCGCCCTCGACGGCCAGGGCCTCCGCCTCGAACAGCAGCGGGCCGCCGTCCTTGAGCTGGAGGGCGATGAGGTCCTTGCAGACCTCGGTCTGGGCGTAGACCATCACGGACCGGCCGCCGGTGAGGGCGGGGAAGTCGACGCGGTGGCGCTTCCTGTCGTAGCGCAGTTCGATGCCGTCGTGCGGGAGCCCCTCGCGGTCCATGCGCTCGCCGGCGCCGGCCGCGCGCAGTACGTCGACGGTGCCCTGCTCCAGGATCCCGGCGCGCTGGCGGTGCTCGACGTAGGCGCGGTCGCGGCTCTCCAGGACGACCGAGTCGATGCCGGCGTTGTGGAGGAGCCGGGCGAGGAGGAGACCGGCGGGGCCGGCTCCGATGATGCCGACGGTGGTGCGCATCGGGCGTTCCCTTCGGAGACCTTGTGGCTGGTGCGCGCAATAGCTCGTGTTCGCCTGGTGAAGTTTATTTCACTTGAGTGAGCCGAGTCTGCGCCCAGGGTCTGCCGATGTCAACGGTCTGCGCGGCCGTCCGGCCCGCGGGTGGCTGCCGCGGGCCGGACGGCCGGCCGGGTCAGCGGCTGGGCCAGCCGTCCAGGTGGCGGTGCATGGTGACGTCCTCCTGCGCGTCCCCCTTCGGTGCGTCGGCCACGGCGTCCTGGAGGACGGTGTTGACCTCGGCGGCGAGGGCGTCGGCCCGGGTGCGCAGGTCGGTGGCGGGGACGTCGGAGCGGGTCAGGGCGTCCAGCCGGCGGTGGATGTCGGTGAGTTGGCGACGATGTGCGGAGTCGAGGGTGAGCGGGGCGGGCGTGGAGACCACGAACTGGTAGGCGCCGGCCAGGGTCTGGCAACCGGTGCAGCTCTTGTTGGTGGCGTCGCTGAGGTTCACGGCGTTCAGGCGGGTGTGTTCGCCCGCGACGGTGACGATCTGGAACGACAGCGCGACCGAACGGCAGTCGTCGTCGGCGGTGCACCCCGACGAGACCGCGTTGGCCTGGTTGCGCACGGAGGCGGCGGTCACCTTTCCGAACTGCCGGATGGTGAACGAGTCCTTCTCCTCCGTGTGATCGAGGCGGTCGGCGTGGCTGAAGACATGGTCCGACGCGACGGCGACCTTGGTGGCCCCGCCGGTGGCGGCCTGCGCCGGCACGGCGGACGCCACACCGGCGACCCCGGCGGCGAACAGCCCGACACGAACGGCGCGCCGGGTGAAGGGGGTCGAGGTACGGGGTTTTCGGTGGCTGGTCAAGGGATCTCCTTGGGTGGATGGATGGATACGGGTGTGGGGGTGACGGGGGGAGAACAACTCGGAACAGCCGCCGGTCCGGTCCGTACGGTCGCCGCCCCACCCCCTCAGGACGCCCCAGGTGATCCGCTGGCCGGTGGTGGGGAAGGGGTGTCTGCCGGGGACGGCGGGATGCTCTCCGACGGGATCGGGGACGGGGGTGGGCTCGACGGGCCCTCACCCGTGCCCGGAGAGGACGGTTCCGGACCCGCCGAGGTGTCCTGGGCCGGGGACGCCGGTCCCCGGGAGGAACCCCCGCTCGCCGCGCCCTGCGATGCCGCCGGCGATGCCGGGGAGGCGGACGCCGAGGCCGCGGAGGTGCCCGCGGACGGGGCGCCAGAGCCCGAGGACCCGCCCGCCGCCGACGGTGGGACCGCGCCGGGACCGGTGCCTGACGGGTCGCCCGCCGGGCCGTCGTCCGAGGTCGACGCATCGCCGTCCGGAGTCGTGGCCTGCCGGGGCTGTGGTTCCTCCGTCGACACCCCGGGCTGGAGGATCGGCGCGATCGGGGGTTTCTTCGGGAGCGGCTGGGGCGTCAGTCCGGACGTCCAGGCGTAGCTGAGGCCCGCCAGCCCGGCGAGGACCACCGCACACAGCGCGACCCGCAACGTCGGCCGCCCCGCCGTGGCCCGCTTCGCGGCCCGCCAGATCCGCCCGCCGAGTTTCACGGTCAGATAGACGACACCGCCCATCGGGATCAGCAGCATCAGACAGCCCAGCACCCCGACGAGCCCCTCGACGACCTCGCCGTCCGCGAAGGCCGCCCCGGTGCCGGAGAACTGCTCGACCATGGACCGGGCCATCGTGGCGATGATCCGGGGCAGGTTCCACAGCCCGTATCCCATCTCACCGATGATCAGCGGCACCATGGTGAGCACCCACGCGGCCACGATGGTCCGCGCCGACTTCTTCAGCCCGGCGACCTCTTTGCGCGCGGCCCGTCCCCTCCTCCCCGGCACCAGACCGAGCAGGATCGGCTTGATCTTGCCGTAGAGGTCAGGGACGCCGGCGAGGTCGCCCAGGATGTAGTAGCCGTCGAGCCGCACCGCGGGCATCAACTGTTCGAGGATCTCGAAGTGCCCGAGATACACCGCGGCCAGGAAGAACTGCTCCCCCGTGGCGAAGTACAGCCCGGCCATGCCGAGCATGAACACCACGTTGAAGTAGACCCCGCCCAGGTCGGTCCTGATGCGCCCGCCGCGTCCGATCCGGTACACGTCGGTGACGTCGGTGTACATCGACGGCCAGATCAGGAAGATCCCGCAGCCGATGCACCCGGGCCGGGCGCCGCCGTATCTGCACGCGGAGGCGTGGCCGAACTCGTGGAAGACGAGCGAGGCCACGGTCAGGGCGAAGACGATCAGGATCAGCACCGGCTGGTCGAGGACCTCCAGGACCGGCTCGATCGCCCCGAAGAAGCCGAACAGCCATACGTCCATGGCCACGGTCGCCAGCAGCACGGCCGCGACGACGACCGGCCGGTGCAGCCACGCGAACATCCGCGCGATCCGTGCCGTGCGCCGCTCGTCGAAGATGATCCGGTGGCCCTTGAGGGCGAGCAGCAGGTCGGAGCGCGGTGCGTCGACCTCGTCGCCCTCCTGCCCCTCGGGGACCGTCACCCCGAGGGGTTCGAGCTTCTTCTCCACCAGGAAGCGGATGTTGTCCCCGCTGACCTCGCGGCCGAATCTCGCGCTCACCCGGTGGGCGATCGACTCGCTGTCGCGTACGCCGTCGACGGACGACGCCACGAGGTAGAGCAGCCGCGACAGCTGTACGACCTGCCCGTCCCCCCGACGGGCGATGTACTTGGGCTCGGTGAAGCCCGACCCCTGGTACTCGCCGTGCAGCCGCAGTCCCGCGCTCAGCCGTGGTACGAGCCGCTGGTCGACGACCGGCAGGCTGCCCGTCGCCACCTGCTCGTACGTCACCGGCCAGCCACCCGGCCCCGGAACCGGCCCGGAGTCGTACAGCGTCGGGGGCCCGTCTCCGAGCACTGTCATATGTGGTCTCCCCCCACGTCCTCCCCGTTCCCCCCTGCACGGCCGTCGGGGTGGACCGCACCGCTGGTGCGGGCGGCCCACCCCGACGGCCGTTCTCACGCCGGTGCTACTGCTTGACGACGATCGACTGCGACGCCTGCGACTCGGCGACCGAGTAGGAGGAGTGGTCGTTGAGCGCCGCCGACTGGTTGTCGGCCTGGATGTTGGCGATGTGCTTGGTGACGTTGGTCGTCTTGTTGAAGCTGAACTTCAGACGGCCGAGGGCCTCCCGGCCCGGCAGCAGCTCGGCGGACTCGGTCTCCAGCTCGTGCATGTCCATGCTCATGACGGACGTCCTTTCAGGTGGTGTGGAACGGGTTCGAGGTGGTGCGCGGGCGTTACTGGGTGACCGTGATGTTCTGACCGGCGCTGGAAGCGGCGGCCGACGCGAAGGAGTGGTCGTTGACGGCCAGGGACGAGTTGTGGGCCTCGACGTTGGCGATGTGCTTGGTGACGTTGGTCGTCTTGTTGAAGCTGAACTTCAGACGGCCGAGGGCCTCCCGGCCCGGCAGCAGTTCCGCGGACTCGGCCTCGAGCTCGTGAGCGTCCATCATGATCAAGTCCCCCTCAGGGATGGGCATTTCCGGTCGGACCGAGTCAGGTTCCCCCCACACTCTGTCCAACCTGGTCGGACGTTCTGTCCAACGAGATTGGACACTAGGGCCTCGCGGGGCCACCGCGCAACCCGTTCGGGGAATCACCCTTCCGGCGGCGGGTAGGGCCGCCCGTAGAATCGGCCCCGACATGGACGGTTCCGCCGAGCGGCGAGCAGGAAGTGACCCACCCGTGGCCAACGCACTCCAGCAGTTGATCCGTGAGCGCCTGGACCTCAAGGGCTGGTCCTACGGCGAGGTGGCGCGCCGCGGCGGCGTCCCGCGCTCCACCGTCCACCACCTGGCGACCACCGACCGTGTCGTCCGGATGCCCCAGTCGACGACGCTGGAGGGACTGTCCAAGGGCCTGGAACTCCCGTTGGACACCGTCCGCCGCGCCGCCGCCGAGGCCTGCGGCATCCACGTGTACGGCTCACCGGCCGGCCAGGACCCCGAGGGCACCGCCCGCCCGGCCGACCCCGAGGTGGACCTCCTCATCGCCAGCCTCCAGAAACTCTCGGCCGACGACCGCCGCCACGTGGCCGCCCTCGTGGAGTCCCTGCTGGACCGCACCCCGAAGAAGTAACCCCCGCCACACGACCGACCGCGCCTTACCGCGCCGCGACCGACCGGTCCGGGCCGACTTGCCGGGGACCGCGGCCTACCGCGCCGCACGAGCCGGCCCGATGGCGTCCCGCCTGGCGGCACAGGCAGCCAAGGCGCCGGAACCAGCGGCTGGGGGGCCGTGGCCACGCGCAGGAGCCAGCGACTCGGAGCCGTGGCCACGACTGGGTAGGTGTCGGTGTCCGGCCCTCCTCAGCAAGGACGCCTGGCAGGCTGCCGCCTCCACGGAGAGCGCCGTGGCCCTCGAACCGGAGCACCCGGACGCGTGATCCCCCTACCGCACGTGATGACACCCGCCCCACGGGGCAAGCGCCCCCCAGGTCCCCCCGCCAGACCGACCCCGCGACGGGCGAGCGCCCCCACGTGACGAGACCCGCCCCGTGAGGCAAGCCACCACCCCGAGGTCCCCCCGCCAGACCGACCCCGCACCAGGCAAGCACCCGCACGTGACGAGACCCGCCCCGTGAGGCAAGCCACCACCCCGAGGTCCCCCCGCCAGACCGACCCCGCGCCGGGCGAGCGCCCCCACGTGACGAGACCCGCCCCGTGAGGCAAGCGACCACCCAGAGGCCGCCCGCCAGACCGAACCCGCACCAGGCAAGCACCCGCACGCGCCCCGCCTCCGCGCGGCACCCACGGCCACCCCGCACCCCACCCGTTCCACGAAGCGTCCTCCGGGGGCGGCCGACCCCGAGGATGCGCCCTTCCGGGGCCGAACCCACAGCGCACGAGCGCCCCTGAAGGACCCACCCCCGCGTGGCGCGTGCAGCCGTCCGACCCCGAACCCCACACCACACAAGCAGCAGCCCAGAGACCGGTCCGCCCCGGTGATGCCCCTTCCGCCGTCAAGCCCGTGCCGTGCAGGCGATCGCCCCAGCACCGGTCCACCCCGAGGACGCACTCCTCGCGGCGGTCCCACCCTGCATCACAGCGGCGGCCACAGCGCGGAACCCGATCTCGCACCACGCGAGCAGCCGCCACCCCCGACCGGCCGTCCCCGAGGCTCTCCCCCTCCGCCCCGACCCCGCGCCACCCGAAGAAGTGACCGTCCGGAAGCCGGTCCCGCCGGTCTGCGATCGCGGATGTTCACTCTTCCGTGGAGTCCGGAAAAAGAATTCGACTGTGCCCGACAGCACCGGACTCCCCCGCTAGTCTCTCGTCCTGCCCGAGGAGCGAGAGCCGCACGACCCCGGGCTCCCAGGGGGGAATGTGTTGTTCGTGCATGGCGGGCCGGCCACGGCCGTGGTCCGCGGGCCCGCCGGAGAATCAGTCGTTCTGCTCTCCGGCGAGCTGCCCGAGGTACTGACCGATCAGTCAGTGACCGAACTCGTGGAACTGGCCGCCGCCGTCCTGGACGCGGACGAGCTGCCCCTGTTCCACACCTGTCTGAGAACACTGCGCCGCGACGGCATGCGCGCCGGCCGCCGGATCGAGATCGACGGCGCCGTACTGACCGTCTACGAGGGATGACGACGGAACGCCGGCCCACGCGTGAGAAATCATCGCGTGGGCGGAAAAGTGCCCGGAGCCGGACTTGAACCGGCACGCCCGCGAAGGGGCAGCGAGGTTTAAGCTCGCCGTGTCTGCATTCCACCATCCGGGCAGGCCATGGGCTCCGCGTCGAGGTCCCGAGCCTATCGGGATGCATCCCCCGAACAGCGGGCGGGCGGACCGATGTTGTCTTATTTTATTGACGTCTGAGGGTGCATCAGACCGCGGAACACGCCATCCGCACTTGCCAATAGCGTTACGTGCGAGCCTCGACCACGCATGCGGAATGACGGAATTTCACCGTCCGAACGAGGACGCTCCACCTGTTCTCCGCGCACCCCCCGGATCAGGGGCCGCCGTCATCCCCAGGTATGACACCGAGCGGCACGGTCCCTCCGAAGTCTGCCTTCGGAACCAGAACTGCGGCTGACTACACGACGGGCTCCGGCCACCACGATGGAAGACGTCCCTCAACGACGTCGTCCCGCTAGGAGTTCCATCCCGTGACCACCACCACACCCGTCGCCGGCCGGGCCACCACCGTGGCCGCACGCGCCACGGATCTGTCGAAGATCTACGGACAGGGCGAGACCCAGGTGGTCGCCCTGGACCGGGTCACCGTCGAGTTCCAACAGGCCGAGTTCACCGCGATCATGGGCCCCTCCGGCTCCGGCAAGTCCACGCTGATGCACTGCGTGGCCGGCCTCGACACCTTCTCCTCGGGCTCGGTGCGCATCGGCGAGACCGAGCTGGGCTCCCTCAAGGACAAGCAGCTGACCAAGCTGCGCCGGGACAAGATCGGCTTCATCTTCCAGGCGTTCAACCTGCTGCCGACCCTGACGGCCCTGGAGAACATGACGCTCCCGATGGACATCGCGGGCCGCAAGCCGGACAAGGAGTGGCTGGACTCGGTCATCCGGATGGTCGGGCTGCGGGACCGGCTCAGCCACCGCCCCGCCCAGCTCTCCGGCGGCCAGCAGCAGCGCGTCGCCGTGGCCCGGGCGCTGGCGTCCAGGCCCGACATCATCTTCGGTGACGAGCCGACCGGAAACCTCGACTCGCGCTCCGGCGCCGAGGTCCTCGGCTTCCTGCGCAACTCCGTACGGGAGCTGGGGCAGACCGTCGTCATGGTGACCCACGACCCGGTGGCCGCGGCGTACGCGGACCGGGTGGTGTTCCTCGCGGACGGCCGGATCATGGACGAGATGTACAAGCCCACCGCCGAGAACGTCCTCGACTTCATGAAGCAGTTCGACGCGAAGGGCCGCACCTCCTGATGTTCCGCACCGCCCTGCGCAACGTACTCGCGCACAAGGCCAGACTGCTCATGACCGTGCTCGCCGTGATGCTCGGCGTGGCCTTCGTGTCCGGCACGCTGGTCTTCACCAACACCATCTCCGAGGCCTACCAGAAGAGTTCGGCCAAGGGCTTCGGCCAGGTCGACGTAGCCGTCACCGCCGAGTCCGAGGAGGACAAGGGCAACACGATCGGCAAGAGCCACGAGCTGACCCAGGCCCTCCTCGAGCAGAGCGCCAAGGTCCCGGGCGCCGCGAACGCCATCGGCGTCGTCAACGGCTTCACCGCCATCGCCGACAAGGACGGCAAGCTCATCGGGGGCGGCTTCCAGTCGCAGGGCGGCAACTACTACGGCGACAAGGACCCCCGGTACCCGCTCGCCCAGGGCGCCGCGCCGCACGGCGCGCAGCAGGTCGCCATCGACTCCGAGACCGCGAAGCGGGCCGGCTACAAGGTCGGCGACACCGTGCGCCTCTCGGTCGACGGACCGGTCCTGAAGCCCGTCGTCACCGGCATCTTCACCACCGACGACGGCAACGTCGCCGCCGGCGGCAGCCTCGCCCTCTTCGACACGGCCACCGCCCAGAAGCTGTTCGGCAAGCCGGGAACGTACGACGAGATCGACGTGAAGGCGGCCGCCGGCACCTCCCAGACCGCGCTGCGGGCGGCTCTCGACAAGGCGCTTCCAGCAGACCGGGTGGAGACCACGACCGGCAAGGAACTCGCCGACTCCCAGGCCAGGCTGATCTCCTCCTCGATGAGCGGTCTCAAGCAGGGCCTGCTGGTCTTCGCCGGCATCGCGCTGTTCGTCGGCACCTTCATCATCGCCAACACGTTCACCATGCTGGTCGCCCAGCGCACCAAGGAGCTGGCGCTGCTGCGGGCGGTCGGCGCGTCCCGCAGGCAGGTCACGCGGTCGGTGCTGGCCGAGGCGTTCGTGGTCGGTCTTGTCGCCGCCGTGACGGGTCTCGTGGCCGGGATCGGCATCGGTGCCGGGCTCAGGTCCCTCATGGGCACCCTCGGCGCGACCGTCCCGGCCGGACCGCTGATCATCACGCCGGGCACGGTCGGCGTGGCCCTCGCGGTCGGTGTCCTGATCACCATGCTGGCGGCCTGGCTGCCGGGCCGCAGGGCGGCGAAGATCCCGCCGGTCGCGGCGATGAGCAGCGTGCACGCGAAGGCGACGACCAAGTCGCTGGTGCTGCGCAACACGCTGGGCGCGCTGTTCAGCGGGGCGGGTGTCGCCGTCGTCCTGGCGGCCACGACCATGGACGGCTCGGACGGCCAGGCCCCCATGGGTATGGGCGCGGTCCTGCTGATCCTCGGTGTCTTCATCCTCACCCCCCTCCTGTCCCGCCCGCTGATCGCGGCGGCGGCGCCGGTCCTGCGCGTCTTCGGCATCTCGGGGAAGCTGGCCCGCCAGAACTCGGTGCGCAACCCGCGCCGTACGGCCGCCACGGCGTCCGCGCTGATGATCGGCCTCACCCTGATCACCGGCATGACGGTGATGGCGGGCAGCCTCCAGAAGTCGATCGACAAGATGGCGTCGGCGGCCATCAAGGCGGACTACGTCGTCTCCATGGCGAACGGCAACGAGCTCTCGCCGGACGTCGAGAAGAAACTGGCGAAGGTCGACGACGTCACCGCCGTCAGCCCGCTGCGCAACGCGCTCTCCCGCATCGGCGGCGAGACCGAGTACCTGACCGGGGTCAACGGCCCGGCGATCGGGAAGCTGACGGACCTGAAGGTCGACAGCGGCACCTTCGAGGTCGGCGGCACGCGGGTCGTCGTGGACCAGGACACCGCCAAGTCGCATGGCTGGAAGGCCGGTTCGGCCTTTACCGCGCACTTCGAGGACGGCAAGGCGCAGCGGCTCACGGTCGCCGGGGTCTACGAGGGCAACGACCTGCTCAACGGCATCATGCTCGACACCGCGACCCTTGATCCGCACCTGAGCGACCGGTCCGACATGCAGGTCATGCTGAAGACGTCCGACGGCGCCTCCGACGCGGCCAAGGCCGAGCTGGAGAAGGCCCTCGGCACCAACCCGGCCATCAAGGTCCAGGACAAGAAGGACCTGTCCGACTCCATCGCGCAGATGTTCACGCTGATGCTGAACATGCTCTACGGCCTCCTGGCCATGGCGGTGATCGTCGCGGTGCTGGGGGTCATCAACACCCTGGCCATGTCGGTCTTCGAGCGCTCCCAGGAGATCGGCATGCTCCGCGCGATCGGCCTGGACCGCAAGGGCATCAAGCGGATGGTCCGTCTGGAGTCCCTGGTCATCTCCCTGTTCGGCGGAGTCCTCGGCATCTCGCTGGGCGTCTTCTTCGGCTGGGCCGCCGGTGAGCTCCTCGGCACGAAGATGGCGACGTACGAACTCGTCCTGCCCTGGGCCCGGATGGCGGTGTTCCTGCTGCTCGCGGCGACGGTCGGCATCCTCGCCGCACTGTGGCCGGCCCGCCGGGCGGCCCGCATGAACATGCTGACCGCCATCAAGGCCGAGTAACCGTAAGCGAGGTGGGGCCCGCCACGGCGTTGGAGGGACGGCGGGCCCCACCCCCACACCCGCCGCCCCTACGCCCGGACCGGACCCCGAACGACACGGCGGGCCGGCCGGGGCTCAGTTCCAGGTGCGGGATCTCGACGGCGTTCCGGAGGTGCCGGACACGGTTGCCCCGACGACGAGGACCTGTTCCCCGGGACGACTCGGTGAACCGACCCGGCGGCCTGAGCAGCGGTTCGGCCGACCGGGGCCGGCCGCCGCTCCGCCACCCCCACCGGCGGGGACGGCGCCTTCCGGCGGCTCCCCCGGAAACTGCCGACAGCGCAGCCGGAACAGGCGGCCGGGGACGCCGCTCCGGCATCGCTACCAGCTGGACGGCGCCCTCCGGCGGCTGCCCGGGGACTCAGTTCCAGGTGCGGCTGCGCAGCGGCAGTCCGGAGGCTCCGGACTCGGGGGGCCTTACCGCGAGGACCTGGTTGACGCCGATGCGGTTGCGTTCGAAGGCGAGGGCGCAGGCGGCCATGTACAGCAGCCACACGCGAGCCCGCCCGGGGCCGGCGATCCGCGCCGCGCGCTGCCACCGCGCCTCCAGGTTGGTGACCCAGCGGCGCAGGGTGAGGGCGTAGTGCTCGCGGATCGACTCGACATCCCGCACCTCGAAACCCGCCCGCTCCAGCATGGTCACGGTGGTGCCGAGGGGGGCGAGTTCGCCGTCGGGGAAGACGTAGGCGTCGATGAACCCGTCGAGGCTGTACGACGACTCGTCGTGCTGCGGGCGCCGGGCGATCTGGTGGTTGAGCAGCCGCGCGCCGGGCCTCAGGAGCCTGAACAGGTTCTCGGCGTACTCCAAGTACCTTTCGGCGCCGACGTGTTCGGCCATGCCGATGGAGGAGACGGCGTCGTACGGCCCGTCGGTGACGTCCCGGTAGTCCTGCACCCGGATCTCCACACGGTCGGTGAGCCCCTCGTCGGCGACGCGCTTGCGGGCGTAGGCCGCCTGTTCCTGGGAGAGGGTGATGCCGACGACGCTCACGCCGTACTCGCGGGCGGCGTGGATGGCCATCGAGCCCCAGCCGCAGCCGACGTCGAGGAGTCGCTGCCCGGCTCCCAGGCCGAGCTTGCGGCAGACGAGGTCGAGCTTGTCGCGCTGGGCGTTCTCCAGGGTGCCCTCGGGTTCGGGCGCCTCCCAGTAGGCGCACGAGTACACCATCGACGGACCGAGGACGATCTCGTAGAAGCCGTTGCCGACGTCGTAGTGGTGGCTGATGGCCCGCTTGTCGCTGCGCCTGGTGTGCAGATGGCCGCGGACCCGGCGGATCTCCTCGGGCGGCGGCGCGGGCGGCAGCGGCGGCCCGGCGAGGGCGACGAGCCGGCGTACGGCGGAGCGCACCTCGGGTTCGCGCAGGGCCTGGAACAGGGTCCTGTCGTCCTCCCCGCGCTCCCAGACGAACCCCGCGATCAGGTCGAGGGCGGTGTAGAGGTCGCCGTCGATGTCCAGGTCTCCCGCGACCCAGGCGCGGGCCAGGCCCAGTTCGCCCGGCTTGAACAGCAGCCGGCGCACGGCACGCCGGTTGCGCACGACCAGCGCGGGCGCGTCCGGCGGCCCGGCCTCCGAGCCGTCCCAGGCGCGGATCCGCACCGGTAGCGGCACTCCCAGCACCTGTGCGAAGAGGTCCCTGAGCCGCAGCGCGGCATCTGCCATGACGCACACCTCCGTGACGAGGATCCCGGAATTGTCCACCTTGGTAAACAGCGGCATGCCGGGGAGCACTCCCTTTGGCGGGTCATGTACGGGCAAAACACATGTAGCAACCATGTACACCCGCCGGGTGCGGGAACGCCGAAGGACCTCCCGCACCACGGATGGCGGGAGGTCCTTCGGGTGGATCAGCGACCGGAACCGGTCAGATGACCGCAGCGGGTCAGATGACCGGAGCGGGTCAGGAGGCCTTGGCCTCGGTCTTCTTCGGCTCGGCGGCCGGCACGGGGCGCGCGGCCTCGTAGAACTCCTCGCGGGGGTTCTCCATGGCGCCGAGGGAGACGACCTCGCGCTTGAGGAACATGCCGAGGGTCCAGTCGGCGAAGACACGGATCTTGCGGTTCCAGGTCGGCATGGCCAGACCGTGGTAGCCGCGGTGCATGTACCAGGCGAGACGGCCCTTGAGCTTGATCTTCATCTTGCCCATGACGATCATCGCGACGCCCTTGTGCAGGCCGAGACCCGCGACAGCACCCTTGTTGGAGTGGCTGTACTCCTTCTGCGGGAAGCCCCGCATCCCGGAGATCACGTTGTCGCCGAGGACCCGCGCCTGCCGCAGCGCGTGCTGGGCGTTCGGCGGGCACCAGGCGTTCTCGACGCCTGCCTTGCGGGCGGCGACGTCCGGGACCTGGGCGTTGTCGCCGGCGGCCCAGATGTAGTCGGTGCCCTGGACCTGGAGGGTCGGGGCGGTGTCCACGTGACCGCGCGGGCCCAGCGGGAGGCCGTAGCGGGCGAGGACCGGGTTGGGCTTGACGCCGGCGGTCCACACGATCGTGCTGGAGTCGACCTCGAGGCCGTTCTTGAGGACCACGTGGCCGTCGACGCAGGAGTCCATCGAGGTGGAGAGGTAGATCTCCACGCCCCGGCTCTCCAGGTGCTCCTTGCCGTAGGTGCCCAGCTTGGGGCCGACCTCGGGAAGGATCTTGTCGGCGGCGTCGACGAGGATGAACCGCATGTCCTCGCGCGAGACGTTGGTGTAGTACTTGGCCGCGTCGCGGGCCATGTCCTCGACCTCGCCGATGGTCTCCGCGCCTGCGAAGCCACCGCCGATGAAGACGAAGGTGAGCGCCTTGCGGCGGATCTCCTCGTCGGTCGTGGAGTCGGCCTTGTCGAGCTGCTCCAGCACGTGGTTGCGCAGGCCGATGGCCTCCTCGATGCCCTTCATACCGATGCCCTGCTCGGCGAGGCCGGGGATCGGGAAGGTGCGGGAGACCGCGCCGAGCGCGATCACCAGGTAGTCGAAGGGCAGCTCGTACGCCTCGCCGACCAGCGGGGCGATCGTGGCGACCTTGCGGTCCTGGTCGATGGTGGTGACCCGGCCGGTGAGCACCTCCGCCTTCGGCAGCACGCGTCGCAGCGGGACGACGACGTGGCGCGGGGAGATGTTGCCGGCGGCGGTTTCGGGGAGGAAGGGCTGGTAGGTCATGTACGACCGGGGGTCGACGACCGTGACAGTCGCCTCGCCGTAGCGCATCTTCTTGAGAATGCGCCGAGCTGCGTACAGGCCTACGTACCCACCGCCTACTACGAGGATCCTGGGACGCTCCGTGGTGCTCATGGCATCGAGTATCCACCTGCCCCAGGGGGGTCGCTCGTGCGCCCCTTCACAAGCTTCCTCGGAGGGTGTGCTATCCTCCGCGACTCGCGTGATCCAAGTCATGGCGCGGAACGGGAACCACGGTGTACGGCGACCCGTTGTCAATGCCGCGTGAGCTGCCTCTCTGCGCCGAAAGGTGCCCCGTGAGGGGCCCTCGCGGGGATCTTCCCCACCCCTCGCCCGAGGTCCGCAACTCAGCGTTTTGAACGTGTTCACAGGGGTGTTGAGCCCCCGGAAGGGTCAACCGGACCACATTCGTCGTCCGGTAGGACCAAATTCCTTGTGAAGAACTTCACGAACTTTCTCGGCGACACGTCAAAGAGGGGCCCCGAAGGGCCCCCCGGACGCGCTCATACGTTGTTCTGCCTGCTCAGCAGAGGTGCCCGGCAGGGCCTATGCAAGAGACCACGCGATGCCGTCGAGGATGTCGTGCTCGCTCACGACGACCTCCTCGGCATCGATCCGCTCCATGATCGTGAGAAGAACCAGGGCCCCGGCGCCGATGACGTCCACGCGCCCCGGATGCATGGAGGGCACGGCCGCGCGCTCGGCGTGGGTGGAGCGCAGCAGCCGGCCGGTGATCTCGCGGACCTGCTCGCGGGATACCCGGGAGTGGTGGATGGCCTCGGAGTCGTACTCCGGCAGCTCCTGCGCGATCGCCGACACGGTGGTGACGGACCCGGCGAGCCCCACCAGCGTGCGCGCCTCGCGCAGCGGCACGGTCTCTTCGGCGAGGTCGAGAGCGGCCTCGATGTCCGCCCTCATCGCGGCGATCTGGGCGTCGGTCGGCGGGTCGCTGACGACCCCGTCCCGCACCAGGTGCCGTTCGGTCATCCGCACACAGCCCACGTCCACGGAGCGTGCGGCGCGCACATGGTCCTCGCCCACGACGAACTCCGTCGAACCGCCGCCGATGTCTACCACGAGGTAGGGCTTGGCGAGGTGGTCGCTGCCGGTGAGTTCCCTGGTCGCCCCGGTGAAGGAGAACTCGGCCTCCTGGTCCCCGGAGATGACCTCGGGCTCGACCCCGAGGATGTCCAGGACCCCCCGCACGAACTCGTCCCGGTTCTCCGCGTCCCGGGAGGCGGAGGTGGCGACGAACCGCAGCCGCTCGGCCCCGTGCTCCTTGACGACCGCCGCGTACTCCCGGCACGCCGCGAAGGTCCGCTCCAGCGCCTCGGGCGCGAGCCGCCCGGTCCGGTCGACCCCCTGCCCGAGCCGCACGATAGTCATACGCCGGTCCAGCTCGACCAGCTCACCGGTCTGCGGGTCACAGTCCGCGACGAGGAGCCGGATGGAGTTCGTACCGCAGTCGACGGCGGCGACGCGGGTCACCGGTCACCCTCCTTCTGCTCGGGAAGGGTCACGCACGCGCCCTTGCGCCACCACTCCGGCAGCATCGCGATCGCCTCGTCGCCCAGCGGGTTGACGCCCGGTCCGGCGGCCAGCGAGTGGCCGACCAGGACGTGCAGGCACTTCACCCGGTCCGGCATGCCGCCCGCGCTCGGGAAGCCCTCCAGGACCTCGATGGCGTCCCGGCGCGCGAGGTAGTCCTCGTGCGCGGCCCGGTACGCGGCCGCGAGCTCCGGGTCGGTCTGCAGCCGCTCCGTCATCTCCTTCATGACGCCGTTCGCCTCCAGCGTGCCGATCGCGGAGGCGGCGCGCGGGCACGTCAGGTAGTACGTCGTCGGGAAGGGCGTGCCGTCCGGCAGCCGGGGCGCGGTCTCCACGACGTCCGGCTGCCCGCACGGGCACCGGTGCGCGATCGCCCGCAGCCCGCGCGGCGGCCGCCCGAGCTGCTGCTTGAAGGCCTCGACGTCCGCGTCGGTGGGCTCGGTGCGCGGGGTGGAGGGCGGAGGCGTTTCCATGCCTGTCTTTCTCTGGGTCTTGAGGTCTTGAGGTCGGTTCACTGGTCGGAGGCGTCGGACTTGTCGACCCCGTCCCAGACGTTCGCGTACCAGGGGCGGTCGGCCGCGCGCAGGTCGAGGCGGGACTTCCTCGCCGCGTCGGGGTCGACGACGATGAAGCCCGTCTCGCCCGGCATCACGTAGTGCAGCCGCTGCCGGATCTGCTGCTCCGCGTACGCGTCGTCCTGCCAACGCGCCTTGAGGTCGCGCAGCTTCTCGACCCGCTCGGCGGCCCGCGCCTTCTCCCGCTGGAGATCGGCGATCTCGGCGCGCTGGGAGACGTACTGCCTTATCGGGTACGCCAGCGCCACCACCAGCGTGCACAGCACGAGGGCGAGCAGTGCGGCCCGGCCGGTCAGCCGGGAGCGGCGGGCCTGCCGTTTGGTCTGGGAGCGGTAGACCCGGGCCGCGGTCTGCTCACCGAGCAGCCTGATCCTGGTCGTGGTGGAGAAACGGTCCCGGTCCTTCACGGCCATCGGCTCGCCGCCTCCCCTTCTACGTGCGTACGTCCCCGCACACGGTACGGGACCGGTACGGGGACGTACGTACGACTGGCTCAGGATTGACCCTGGTGGGGTCAGCCCTTGTCGCTGCTCAGCCCTTGAAGCGCGGGAACGCGCTGCGGCCGGCGTACACCGCGGCGTCGTCGAGGATCTCCTCGATGCGCAGGAGCTGGTTGTACTTGGCGACGCGCTCGGAGCGGGCCGGGGCGCCGGTCTTGATCTGGCCGCAGTTG
The DNA here is from genome assembly GCF_040606035.1 of Streptomyces sp. NPDC005483. NCBI lineage: Bacteria > Bacillati > Actinomycetota > Actinomycetes > Kitasatosporales > Streptomycetaceae > Streptomyces > Streptomyces sp. NPDC005483. Next base: position 137,507 of record NZ_JBEXEA010000016.1, on the reverse strand, counting down.
GTGGCGACGGCCAGGTCGGCGATGGTGACGTCCTCGGTCTCGCCGGAGCGGTGGGACATCATGCACTTGAAGCCGCTGCGCTGGGCGAGCTCGACGGCGTCGAGAGTCTCGGTGAGCGAGCCGATCTGGTTCACCTTGACGAGCAGCGCGTTGGCGGCGCCCTCCTCGATACCGCGGGCCAGACGCTCCGGGTTGGTGACGAACAGGTCGTCGCCGACGATCTGGACCTTGTCGCCCAGCTTGTCGGTGAGGACCTTCCAGCCGGCCCAGTCGTCCTCGAACAGCGGGTCCTCGATGGAGACGAGCGGGTAGGCCGCCACGAGCTCCTCGTAGTACTCCGTCATCTCGGCGGCCGAGCGGTCCTTGCCCTCGAACTGGTACTTGCCGTCCTTGTAGAACTCGGAGGCGGCGACGTCGAGCGCCAGGGCGACCTGCTCGCCGGGGATGTAACCGGCTTCCTTGATCGCCTCGAGGATGAGGTCCAGGGCGGCGCGGTTGGACTCGAGGTTCGGCGCGAAGCCGCCCTCGTCGCCGAGGCCGGTGGACAGGCCCTTGCTCTTCAGGACCTTCTTGAGGGTGTGGTAGACCTCGGTGCCCCAGCGCAGCGCCTCGGAGAAGGACTCCGCGCCGATCGGGGCGATCATGAACTCCTGGATGTCCACGTTGGAGTCGGCGTGCGAGCCGCCGTTCAGGATGTTCATCATCGGCACCGGCAGCAGGTGCGCGTTCGGGCCGCCCAGGTAGCGGAAGAGCGGGAGGTCGCTGGCCTCGGAGGCGGCGTGGGCGACGGCGAGGGAGACGCCGAGGATGGCGTTGGCGCCGAGCGAGCCCTTGTTGTCGGTGGCGTCCAGGTCGAACATCGCCTGGTCGATCAGGCGCTGCTCGGTGGCGTCGTAGCCGACCAGCTCCGGGCCGATCTGCTCGATGACGGCCAGAACGGCCTTCTCGACACCCTTGCCCTGGTAGCGGTTCGGGTCACCGTCGCGGAGCTCGATGGCCTCGAAGGCGCCCGTGGAGGCGCCGGAGGGGACGGCGGCACGACCCGTGCTGCCGTCGTCGAGGCCGACCTCGACCTCGACCGTGGGGTTGCCTCGGGAGTCCAGGATTTCCCGGGCTACGACGACGTCGATGGACGGCACGAGCATCTCCTTCTTGGGGTGTGACACGGTCCGCCGGGACCGCGGTGGGTTCTGCGAGACCGAGCCTAACCGGCTCCGGGGGATCGGCCACCGTATGTACCGACCCATGGACAGAACCGAGAGTAAATTGTTTCTGAACTGAACAAAGACGTCCCCGCACCGGCGCATGAAAAACCCCGCCCTGGTGCGTACGGGGGAACACGCACCGGAGCGGGGAGCCCGTGGGGACGGGGGGTGACCCTCACGTGGCCTTCATCCTGAAGGACACGGCTGTGAGGGCCCTGTGGTTCAGCTGGGGGTTACTTCAGGTGCAGCTGCTGGCCCGGGAAGATGAAGTCGGCGTCGTCGATGATGTCCTTGTTCAGCTTGAACAGCTTCTGCCAGCCGCCCTTGACCTTGTGCTTCTCGGCGATCGAGCTGAGGGTGTCACCCTTGACGACCTTGTACTCGCCGTCACCCTTCTTGACCTTCTTGCCGGTCGGGGTGGTGACGGTCTTCTTGGCCGCCGGACGGTCGGTGGAACGCGAGGCGCTCTGCTCGTCGGTCGAGCGGCTGCTGGTGCCCGAGTTCGAGGAGCTGGAGTTCGAGCTGGAGGAGGACGAGCTGCCGCCGTTGTAGCCGGCGCTGGACAGGCCCGTGCCGCAGACCGGCCAGGCACCCTTGCCCTGGGAGGCGAGGACCTTCTCGGCGACGGCGATCTGCTGCGACTTGCTGGCCTGGTTGGCCTGCGCGGCGTACTGCGTGCCGCCGTACGCGGCCCAGGTGGAGGCCGAGAACTGCAGGCCGCCGTAGTAGCCGTTACCGGTGTTGATGGACCAGTTGCCGCCGGACTCGCACTGGGCGACGGTGTCCCACTCGGAGGCGGTCGCGGCGGAGGCGTTGCCGGCCGCCATCAGCGGGGCGGCGATGGCGACACCGGTGACGCCGGCGAGCGCGGCGGCGCGGGTGGCCTTGGACGGACGGCGGTGCTTGCCCTTGCCGGAAAACAGCATGGTGGATCCCCTCACCGACGCCTGCGAGGTGAGCTGTCGGGTTCGGGCCGGTTGAGTTGCCCGGTCGCGCACCCTGCGGTGCGCGGCTTAACCCCAAGCCGGTCCAGCGTGAACTGCTGGGCCCGGCACTTACCTTGGGTCCCCCGCTCCTGCCTACGGCGCTTGACGCGACGACTGTTCCCGTACGGCCGCTGGCAGGATTCGGCGTTGCGACAGACGGGGCTCGGGTTGCCGAGCGGTCACGACCGTAGACATGCGCTCGGCGGAATTTCAAAGACGATCAGGGCTTCTGAGACTCATCCCACACTTTCACCAAAGTGGACATTCGGTGCGAAGTGTGACGTGAACTCCCGCTGTTTTTCTGGGCTTTTCAGCCCTATTCAGCCCCTGTGTCGAGCGTCTGACCGGCGGTGATGTTGCTGGGGTCGACCCCGATGCGGTCCTTGTTCTCGGCATAGAGGGCACGCCATCCGCCGTCGAGGCCAAGGGAGTCGGCGATGGAGGCGAGGGAGTCGCCCTCCTGGACGACGTAGGTGGCGGCGGCGTGCCGGCCGCCCGCGGAGGAGGCTGTGCTCTTCGTCGCAACCTCCTCGGCGCTGTCGCCGCGGTGCTTGCCGGAACCGAGGGCGCCGACGTCCACGAGGGCCGAAGAGCTGCCCTCCTGCCACGACTTGTCCACTTCGTCCCCTTCCGGGCTCACCACGGGCGAGCTGTCGGAGGCTTGCGCGTCCTTCGTGGCGGAGTCGCTGGATTCCGAAGAGTTCTTTTTGTCCGGCTTGGCGGAACCGGCACCCTTGCCGGAGGGGGTGGCCGACGGCGAGGGCGTCGCGGACGAACCGTCCAGCGCGTCGAGCAGACCGGAAGACTCCTCGGAGCCCGACGAATTGGAGGAACCGGACGAACCAGACGATTCCGACGAGCCGGACGCCGAAGCGGAGGGTGTACCGCTCCCCAGGCCCGTGTCGACGTCGGCCGAGCTCGAGTCCTTGCTGAGACCGCTGAGCAGACCGCAGGTCGGCCACGCGGCGATGCCCTGGTCCGCGAGGAGCTTCTCGGCCACGGCTATCTGCTGGTTGCGGCTGGCCAGGTCCGCGGTCTCGGCGTACTCGAGTCCGCCGTACTTCTCCCAGTTCTCCTGGGACATCTGGAGGCCGCCGTAGTAGCCGTTGCCGTCGTTCGCGCTCCAGGAGCCGCCGCTCTCGCACTCCGCGACGTGGTCCCAGGTGGTGCCGGTGGCGGCGCTCGCTCCGGTCGCTCCGAGCAGTGGGATCGCGATGGCGGATCCCGTCACACCGGCTGCCACAAGGAGAGCCGGAGCCTGACGGGGGCGACGGTGACGACCGTTCCCGGAGAGCATGGAGGGGCCTTTCGCGAGACAGCAAGTACCAGCGCGGCGGGTGGTACGGGGCACCGCGCTGGTCCGTGAACGTATAGGGGTTCGATCACTTGTCACAAGTTAATGCCGCGTAGATCACGTGAAGATCACATACTTGAGGGCGCGTCATGTTTATCCGGCCTCGCACGGGGATAGGCCGGACCCCTCGGTCGATTACCGGACGGGCGTGAACTCCACGGGCAAAGTGCGCAGTCCACGCATGATGAGCCCCCCACGCCAGCGCAAATCGACCGAATCCCCCGCGAGTTGGAGGTCCGGCAGGCGGGTGAGGAGAGTGGCGAGCGCGGTCTGGCCCTCCAGGCGGGCGAGCGGGGCACCGAGGCAGTAGTGGATGCCGTGGCCGTATCCGAGGTGCTGATTGTCACGGCGGGACAGGTCGAGCACATCGGGGTCGGCGAACCGCTCCGGATCCCGGTCCGCGGCGGCGAGGACGACCAGCACCGGGTCCCCGGCCGCGATGTCCTGCCCGCCGATCCGCAGGGCTTCGGTGGCGAACCGCCAGGTGGCCAGTTCCACCGGGCCGTCGAAGCGCAGGAGTTCCTCCACGCCGGTCTCCAGGAGACCCTTTTCCTGCCGGGCCAGGGACTCCTGGAGCCGGTTCCGCTGCTCGGGGTGCGTGAGGAGGGCGTACGTACCGTTTCCGATCAGATTGACGGTGGTCTCGAAACCCGCGAACAGCAGGATGAAGGCCATGGCCGCGGCCTCGTTCTCGGTGAGGTGCTCACCGTGGTCGGAGGCGCGGATGAGCCCGGAGATGAGGTCCTCGCCGGGGGCGGGCTCATCGGACAGCGCTTCCCGCTTGCGGTGGATGAGTTCGGCGAGATAGCCGCGCATCTTCTTCACGGACCGCGCGACCCCGCCCCGCGGCCCCCCGCCGTGTCGGATCATCATGCCCGCCCAGTCCCGGAAGTCGTCCTGGTCCTCCCGGGGGACGCCGAGCAGGTCGCAGATCGCGTAGATGGGGAGCGGGAAGGCGAACTCGTGGATGAGGTCGGCGGTGCCGGTGGCCGCGAACCCGTCGATGAGACGGTCGGTCAACTCCTGCACACGGGGCGCGAACTCGGCGACCCTCCTCGGCGTGAACGCCTTGCTGACGAGCCGTCGGAGCCTGGTGTGGTCCGGCGGGTCGATGTTCAGCAGATGCGTCATCAGCTCCGCCTTGCGCTCCCCCGGGATACCGGTCTTGCCCTTGGCGTGCGCGGGCTCGTCGTGGTGCGCGGGGTTCTTGCTCAGCCGCTGGTCGGCCAGGGCCTGCTTGGCGTCGACGTAGCGGGTGACCAGCCAGGCCTCCACCCCACTGGGCAACCGGGTCCTGTGCACGGGGGCGTGCTCGCGGAGCCAGGCGTAGGCGGGGTAGGGGTCGGTGGCGAACTCCCAGGTGAAGAGGTCGGGAGCGGGGGGCGTGGGGGGCTCGGTGGCGGAGAGTTCGGTGGCGGGGGTGGCGGGGGGCTGGTCGGTCACTCCTTGACGGTATCCGGAGGGGTGGGGCTTGCCTTTCGGCACCATGTCTCCGGGACGTGCCGGGGGCCCTCCCTCCCCCCACCATCCCGGGCCCCTCCCCCACCCGACCGGCGTGCCTCAGCCCTCGATCTCCCGGATCGCATCCCGGTAAGCCCGCGCCGCCGCTCTCAGGGCCGTCTCCGGGTCGACGCCCTCCGCCTCGGCGCGTGCGGCCAGGGCCAGCAGTTCGTAGCCAATGCCCTCGCTCTGGGGCAGGGGTACTTCCAGGCCCGCCGTCCGCACCCGTGACGCCAGCTTGGCGGCGAGGGCGAGGCCGGGCTGGCCGAGGGGGATGCCTTCGGTGACCGAGGTGCGCTGTTTCTCTATCGCCTTGGTGCGCAGCCAGTGGGCCTTGACCTCCTCGGGGGTGGTGGCCGTCTCGTCGCCGAACACGTGGGGGTGGCGGTGGATGAGCTTGGCGACGATGCCGCCGGCGACGTCGTCGATGGAGAAGGGGGTGTCCGGGTCCTCCTCGGCGATCCGCGAGTGGAAGATCACCTGGAGCAGGACGTCCCCGAGTTCCTCACGGAGTTCGTCGCGGTCGCCCTCCTCGATGGCTTCGACGAGTTCGTACGCCTCCTCGATGCCGTACTTCGCGAGGCCCTTGTGGGTCTGCTGGGAGGACCACGGGCACTCGGCGCGGATGCGGTCCATGACCTGGACGAGGTCGAGGAGCCGGGCGCCGGGCAGGTCGTAGGAGGCGGGCAGCAGCTCCAGGTCGGGCATCTGCAGGCGTCCTGATCCGGCGAGGCGGGCCAGACCGTCCGTGAGGGCCGGCTCGCCCTCGCCCGTGGCCACGACGACCACCGTGCGCCCGCCCGCGCACGCCGCGACCAGTTCCTCCGCGGTCGGGGACGTCTCGTCGACCGCTGTTCCCGCCTCCCGCAGATACGGCAGCTGGGGGCGGGCGCCGTCCGCGCACAGAACACGGTCGGCGGCGTGCAGCGCCTGCCAGGCGGGCCAGGACAGCAGGCCGGGGGCGACGCGGTGGCTGGTGGTGAGCAGGACGATGCGGCCGGGGGCGGACGCCGTGTCGGGGTCCTGGTCGGGGGCGGGCTCGAAGCCGGTTGCGTTCACAGTTCGAAGCTAACGCACCGTGCCGACGGGGCGATCAGGTTGTCCACAGGCCAGAGGTGGCGGAGTGATCGTACGATCATCCGCCCCGCGCGTTTCCGTCCCTGCTACGCGCTCTGCTCCGTCCCGCTACGCGCTCTGCTCGCTCCCCGTCGACGTGACCTCGCGTACCCACGGGGTCTTCGCGTCGACGCGGGTGCTCTTCGCGACGTCCCAGGTGCCGTAGCGCGGGTTGAGGTCGACGTCGAGTTGCCTGGACGCCTTGCTCAGGGCGTTCCAGAAGGCGGGGTCACTGGTGTCGGTGCCGAGCTTCCCGGCGAGCTTCTGGGCCTCCAGCTGGAGGCGGAGGTTCTCGTCGAGGCGTTCGGGCGCGATGCCGTACTGCTGGAGCCAGGTCGTCTCCAGGCCCTTGGCCCCGCCCGCCTGCTCCTCCAGGCCCGACCGTAGCTCCTGGACCTGCTTGCGGGTCACGGACACGCCCGCGTCGGCGGCCGCCCGGTGCAGTACCCGGTCGAGGACCATGCCGTGCAGGACGTCGCGGGTGAGGGTGCCGGTCTTGGCGATGGCCTGCTTGTACTGCGTCTCGTCCGTGACAGCCGCCCGCTGCGCGTCACGCACCTCGGTCACCCGGTTCTCCAGTTGGGAGACGGTGATCCGCTGCCCGCCGACGACGGCCGCCGCGCCGGGATGCGCGTCGCTCCCGCAGGCGGTGAGCAGGGGTGCCGCGGCGGCGAGGGCGGCGGAGAGGACGAGCGCGGTGCGACGACGGCGGTGCAAGGAGGCCTCCCGAGGAGATTGTGCGACGGTGCACAAGGTCTTGCGGTGATCGATGGTAGGCAGGGGACCGGCTCTGGCCAACCCATTCGACCAACGATTCACCGCGACTTCGGGCACCGCCGCGCTCTCACCGCACGCACGCGCGGGTGCCGGGGTCAGCCGGTGATGGCCACCGGGCCGTCCCAGGCGTCGCGGTCCACGGTGATCGTGTAGCCGTTCCGCGTCTCCTTGCTGTTGACCAGGTACTGGTGGCCGCGGCTGTGATCGGTGTACTGGGTCTTGCCGAACGGCCAGTCCGTCGTCGTGGTGTTCTGCTTGTCCCACAGCGCGTACCAGAGGTTGCCCGGCAGGTCGGTCTTGTTCGTCGCGTTGGCGATCGCCTTGGCGCTGGAGCTGGTGAAGCCGTAGAAGCCCGCGCGGTACGTCTTCGCGCGCAGGGTCTTGTCGAAGGCGCGCACATAGGTGAGCACGGCGTCGTTGCACGCCTTGTTCGTGATGTCGTACGCCTCCATGTCCAGGTAGATCGGACTGCCGGCCTTCATGCCGAGCGCGGCGGACTTGGCGACCGCGTCGGCGCCGTCGGTCGCGCCCAGGGAGGCGGCGGTGGAGGCGGTGAGCTTCTCGGGGTTGGAACCGCTCTGACAGGGCGGCTGGGCGCCGACATAGAGCGGGATGAGCTTCCAGCCGGCCGCGCTGACCGACTTGACCCAGGAGGCGGTGAGGTTGGGCTGGGAGCAGCCGCGGTTCTTGCCGCCGACGTAGACGGCGGCGGCGCCGTAGAGGCCGCCGTGCCAGGCCTTCATCGCGGACAGGGAGGGGGCGGCGCAGGTGTCGAAGGCGCGGCCGGTGTACGTCTTCTGCGCGGGCCAGGTGGTGGCGGCCATCGAGCTCTGCGCGGCGAGGCCCGCGCCGGCGACCACGGCGGCCCCGGCGACGCCCCAGGTGATGTATCTGCGCTTCTTCGACTGACGATGACTGGACCTGGACGACACGGACGACCCCACCCCTGGTTGTGCTGTTGGTTGTGCTGTACATGGCTTGCTTGACTGGAACGAAGCGTAAGGCCAAGCGGGTGGTGCCTTCTAACCGCGCACCTGTCCCAGCCACTCGAGCGTCCGGCGGACCTCCACCGCGAGCGGGTGACCCGGGCCGTGGAGCCGCTCCACGTCGTGCAGCAGTCGCACGAGGGTGTCGTGGGCGGCGGCACGGTCGCCGAGGGCCAGCAGGAGGTGGCCGATGCGGCGGCGGACGTCGTGGGCGAGTTGGGGGTCACCGGCCACGTACTGGTTCTCGTAGTACGGCAGCAGCGCGCGGTACTCGGCCAGTGCCGCCGCGGGTTCGCCGAGTTGTTCCAGGCACTGGGCCGCGTCGTAGCGGAAGCGCAGGGACTGCGGATCGGCGTGGCCGGCCTCGGTCGCCCGTTCGTCGGCGAGGCGGCGCAGCTCGGGCAGGGCGCGCCGGTACTGGCCGTCGTCCATGAGGGTGGCGGCGTACTGCTTGCGCAGGGTGCGTACGACCGGGGAGTTCGCGCCGTGCTGTTCGGCGGCCGCGGGCAGGATGGCGCCCAGGATGTCGACGGCCTGGGTGATGCGGCCCTCGCCGAGGAGTCGTTTGACCTCGTCGACCGCGTGCGCGACGTCCGGCTTCTCGGCCTTCTCGGGGGCCGGCGTGACCGGGGCGGGCTGGGGCGCGGGCGTGCGCGCGCGGTCCGGCCAGGGGGCGTGCGGGCGCAGGAAGGGGCGGGTGGGATCGAGGGGCGCTCCGGTGGGCATCCCGCGCGCGGGCAGGAGCAGCGCCAGGTCCTCGTAGACGTCCTGCGCGGAGGCCGGGCGGTGCTGCGGGTCCTTGGCGAGCAGCCGCAGGACCAGCGCCTCGAGCGCCTCGGGGACCTCGGGGCGGGTGCGGCGCACGGGCAGCGGGGGCTCGTACAGGTGCCGGTGCAGCACGCCGAGTGCCGTGGAGCCGGCGAACGGGACGTCCCCGCTGAGCAGTTCGTGCAGCAGTACGCCCAGTGCGTACAGGTCGGTGTACGGGCCGACCGCGCCGCCCATGGCCTGCTCGGGCGCCATATAGGCGGGCGAGCCGATCGGCGAACCGGTGTGGGTGAGGCGGGTGGTGTCGGTGTCCATGACGGAGGCGACACCGAGGTCGAGGACGGTGACGGTGCCGTCCTGCTTCACCATCACGTTGCGCGGCTTGAGGTCGCGGTGGACGATCGGCACGGCGTGCACGGCGCTCAGGACGGCGCACAGTTGCGCGGCGACCGCGACGGCCCACTGCCAGGGGTAAGGGTCGTGCTCGGCGAGATGGTCGGAGAGGTCGGCGCCGTCGACGTACTGCATGACGAGGAACAGCTCCTCGCCCTCGCTGCCCGCGTCGTGCACGGTGACGAGCCCGGGGTGATCGACCTGCGCGGTTACCCGGCACTCGCGCACGAACCGGCGGCGCAGCTCGTCCGCCTCCTGTCCGGCCACCTTGTCGGGGCGCAGCAGCTTCACCGCCACGCGCCGGTCGAGCCGCCGGTCGTAGGCCGTCCACACCTGGCCCATGCCGCCCTGCCCGATGAGCGTGGACAGTTCGTAGCGGCCGGCGACGACACGTCCTGTCGCCACGGTCACCTGCCGCCCTCGGCGGTGCCGTCGTGCTTGCGCAGGTAGTCGCTGAGCTCGTCGAGTTCGGCGCGCACCTGGTCGATGCGGGCGGGCGCGGGGCGCTGCGGCGGCGGGGGCGGGACGACACCGGGGGCGGGGACCGGAGGAGTTGAGGGCTGCGGTTGCGGTTGCGGCAGGAGCGTGGAGGCGTACGGCGGCGTCGGCTGCGGCGTGGGCTGCGGCGTGGGCTGCGGATAGCCGTAGCCGGTGTGGACGGTCGGGCCGTGGGGCGGCGGGTAACCGGCGAACTGCCGCTGCTGGTGCGCCCGGATGTCCAGCACCAGGAAGTACACGCTGCTGAAGAAGCCGAAGAGCAGGACCACCGACATGGCGACGTCGGTCCTGGGGTCGGTCTCCGGCAGCGCGCCGACCACCGCGAAGCACGCGATGGACAGCGGCAGGCTCGCCCAGGCCAGCACCCAGTCCACCGACCGTCCGCGCACAAAGGCGATCCGGAACAGCGGAGCGCAGGCGAGCAGGCCGCACGAGAGGAAGCCGGCGGCGGCGAACAGCACGCGCATGGCGATGACGGTGCCCGAGCTGCGGGCGGGCGGCACCGCGCCGTGGCCGTACATAACGCTCCTGAACCGGGATTCGATGTGGGGTTCGAGCGTATAGGTCGACACCGACAACAGGTCACGGGTTGTACCGAACCGTTGTCGACCTGATCGGTCGGGGAGGCCGTCGGTGGGGCGCGAGGGTCAGTCGGGGGCGACCGTTCCGTCGGTGAGCCCGTCGTACATCCCGCGCACAAGCTGGTCGCCGAGCCGGCCGGCGTGTCTGAGCGCCCGCTCGAACTCGTCGAGCACACGGAAGCGTTCGCCGTAGCGTCGTTGTTCGTCGAGCGGGAGCCGGGGCAACTGGAGCCTGCGCACGTCCAGCCGGGTCGCGGTGGAGGCGTAGCTGCTGGCCTGGCGGTTGTTGGCGGTGCCGCGCAGGAAACCGGCGAGGAACCAGGGGTCGAGCGCCGCCGGATCGGGGCGCAGCAGCACCAGGTTGCGTCCCAGTGCGGCACCCCCGGTCGCCGCGTCGATCACGCGCGCCACCGAGCCGCCGCCGAGCACCGGCACGACGACGTCGCCCGGCTCGGTCAGCACGGCCTCCTCGTCGCTCTCGGGAAGCGTCCCGGAGGGGGCGGCCCCGGAGAGGACGTCGTGGTCGGTGAGCACGGGCACACGCGCGTGTCCGCCGTTTCCCCCCGTGCGCAGCATCAGGGCACCCCCGCGCGCGAGTTCGCCGATGGTGGTGAGCGGCCACCGCGCGGCGTGTCCGGTGTCGGTACGCGGCGGGGGGAGGTCCGCGGTCAGGCGCAGGGTCTCCCCCAGCAACTCGCGCACGGCCGTGAGCTGTTCGGCCCCGTCGGCGGCCGCGGGGGGCGGCAGGTGGCGGGCTGGGGCGAGGTCCACGTCGTCGTCGAGGAGTTCGATGACGGGCAGCGCGCGGGCCAGACCGGGCCGTTCGGTGAATCGGCCGGGTCGTCCGAAGGCGTGCCAGGCGTCGAGGACGGCTTCGCGTACGGGCCGCCAGTCCGGCCCGCCGCGCCCCTCGCCGTGGAACTGCCCCACGTCGACGAGGAGCACCTCCGGCTGCGCGGGCGCCCTTTCCGGGCGGCGCAGCACCCACAGGTGCAGCGGGATGTTGTACGGCGGTGCCGCCCCGACCGGCAGGGCGATCACGGCGCGCAGGGCACCGCGGCGCAACAGGTCGGCGCGGATACGGCGGCCGGAGCGGCGGGACGCTGCCGCGGGCGGCATGAGCAGGACGCCGGCGCCGCCGTCCTTGAGACGGGCGAGGGCGTGCTGGACCCAGGCGAGCTCGGACTCGGCGCGGGCCGGGAAGCCGTATTCCCAGCGGGGGTCGTAGGCGAGTTCGTCGTGGCCCCAGTTGCGCTCGTTGAAGGGCGGGTGGCACAGGACCGCGTCGGCGTGCAGCTGCGGGTGGGCGTCGGCGCGCAGGGTGTCGCCGGTGGCGCCGCGCACGGTGGACCAGGTGTGCAGGGCGAGCCGCAGCGTGGTGAGCGTGGCGAGTTCGGGGGCGCTGTCCTGCGCGTAGAGCCTCTGGTCGGGGCGGGTGGCTGCGGCCCGCAGGAGGGCGCCGGTGCCGCAGGCCGGGTCGAGGACGGTACGGGCGGGGCCCGCGAGGTCGGCCATGAGAACGGCCAGGTCGGCGGGTGTGAGCGTGTATTGGCGCGGGTTGGCGTCGAGGTGCCGGCCGAGCAGGAACTCGAAGGTCTGGCGGGCGCCCAGCTCGGCGGCGAGCTCGGCGACGCCGCGCAGGAGGGGGGCGGAGGGGCGGAGTTCCGGCGCGGTGGGGGTGTGAACGGCGGGGTGGGGTGCGACGGGGGGCGGGGGGTTCATGGGGGCTGTGGGGGGCGTGGGGGGCGCGGGAGTGTTCGCGGCGTTCACAGCAAAGGACTGGTCGGCGGTGGGTGTGTGAACCGGCCCCGGGGTGTTCACAGCGGACGGGGTGCTCTCGGCCGTCCGGCTGTTCGTCGCCTGGGCACTCATCGCCGACTGAGCGCTCGTCGCCGACTCCGGCCCGAACCGTGGTGTGAACACCTCCCGCAGCGCCCCCGGCAGCATCTCCGCGAGGCGCTCGTCGGAACCGGCGCTCACCTCCAGCCAGACCGGCGGGCGGTCGTGGATCAGCAGCAGGACGCAGCCCGCGTGGGTGAGGGCGGTGACCGGGCCGTCGGGATGTCCGGAGAGCTGCTGCCAGACGCGTTCCCGCAGGGGAACCTCGGCGAGTTTCCCCTGCTTGCGCAGCCAGGACTCGACCTCGGCGAGCGCGAAGGACGGGCTGGTCTCGGTGCCGCCGACAGGCTTCGGGAAGTCGGCGTGCCGACGGCGCCAGTTGCTGACGGCCGCGCGGCCCACACCGGCCAGCCGTGCGATACCGGCGGCGGTCACCTCAGTCGCGTTGTCCTGCACCCGCCTGCTCCCCTCGTCGTACGGAACCAGCCCTCGGCCCGCATGTGACGCCGAGCATACCGAGCAAAGCAAGATCCACCCCTTCACGGCCGTGTACACCATGAGTCACGTGAACCATGTTGACTCGGTTCACAGTCTCTGCTCTTATTGACCCAGCGAACGAGCGACCGCCGAGTGGCAGGGGTCGCCGCGTCGGTAGGGGGGACACAGCCATGGGCATGAAGGGCAAGGTCGCGCTGGGCGCCGTCGTGGGAGTCCTCGTCATCGGAGTCGTGTCGGCGAACGCCGGGAACCAGGGGGACGGCGGCACCTCCGGCGGCACCGGCAAGGGCTCTTCGGCATCCGCGAAGCGCGAGGCCGGGGTCGCCGAGAAGAAGGCCGCAGTCTCGGGGGACGGCGACTTCCAGGTCGGTTCGGACATCAAGCCCGGCACGTATCGCACCACCGGCAACAGCGACGGCATGTGCTACTGGGAGCGGGCCAAGGACGCCTCGGGCGAGACGGATTCGCTGCTGGCCAACGACAATGTCACCGGCACCAGTTACGTCACCGTCAAGGCCACCGACAAGCTCTTCAAGTCGAGCGACTGCAACGACTGGGAGGCCGTCGACGAGAAGCCGAAGGGCTCCCCCGCCTCCCGGATGTCCGGCGACGGCGGCATGTTCGGAGTCGGCGCGGACATCGCCCCCGGCACCTACAAGTCCACCGGCAACGCCGACGACTCCTGCTACTGGGAGCGCACCAAGGACGCCGAGCAGGGCATCGACTCGATCCTCGCGAACGACAACGTCAACGGCACGGCCGTCGTCAAGATCAGCGCTACGGACGCCTACTTCAAGACGACCGGCTGCAAGGACTGGAAGAAGACCGGCTGAAGCGGCCCGCGCCCTTCGGTCTCCTTTCGCTCACCACTGGGGCGCGCCCCACACACAGCGCGCCCGCACCTCATCACCTCACCGCATCCCCACCAAGGAATCACCATGCGTCGTACCGCACTCGCCGCGCTCTGCATCGCCGCCGCGGCCACCGCAGGACTCACCGGCTGCCAGTCGGGCCAGGACAAGGCGGACAGCAGCTCGAGCGCGTCCAGCGCATCCGCCGCTTCGGGCAAGCCGGCCGCAAAGAAGGAACCCTTCGCCGGGCTGACCGGCGGCGAAATAGCCGACCGGGCCACGAAGGCCACGACCGGCGCCTCCTCGCTGCGGATGAAGGGCGACATCCCCGACGACGAGAGCGGCGCCACCATCAGCCTCGACGTCCTCCTGAACAAGAAGGGCGAGTGCGCCGGCAGCATCGGCATGGGCGGCAAGGGCAAGGCCGACCTGATCAAGACCGGAGACATCGTGTACATGAAGTTCGACGAGGCGTTCCTCCGCGAGCAGAGCGACGGCGAGTCGAAGGCGGACACCGACGCGGCCGTGGCCATGCTGGCCGGAAAGTGGACCAAGTCGAAGGCGACGGGTGCGGACGCCAAGGAGTTCGAGGGCTTCTGCGACCTCGGCTCGGTGCTCGACGGCGCGGAGGACACCAACTCCGACGCGAGCCGCGGCAAGACGGCCACCGTCGACGGGGCGCCTGCGATCACCCTGCACGAGAAGGACGGCAAGGAGCGCTACACGCTGTACGTCGCCACCGAGGGCAAGCCGTATCTGCTGCGGATCGACAGCACGGCCGGCGCGGACCAGGGGTCCGTCACCTTCAGCGACTTCGACGAACCGGTCCCGACGCAGAAGCCGGCCGGCGACATTCTGGACCTCGACGCCCTGGGTGGCTGAACCACCGGCACGGACGCGGCACGCTCAAAGGGCGTGCCGCATCCACACGTTGGGCTCGACGTACACCGCGTACCCCCGCTCCGGTTCGCACCGCACCGGCACCAGCGCCCCGGGCACCTCGATGTCGCCCTGGGTGTCGAAGGGCAGTCCGGTCCAGCGGCGCCACTGCTCCAGCGAGCCGGACACCGTCATGGAGGCCGGTGCCACGGCGTGCACCTCGGCACCGGCCCGGACGTGCACGCGCAGCCAGGGGTCGTGCGGCAGGCCGTCGGGGCGTACACGGTAGGCGTACTCCTCGATCGGGGTGTGCGGTTCCAGGTGCTTGGCGCTGGGGCGGACGGGGGCGACGACCTCGCTGAAGCCGTGGGCGCGGGCTTGGTCTCGCATCGCCGAGAGCATCCGGGCGGACAGGCCGTGGCCCTGGAGGCGCGGATCGACGACGACCGAGATCGCGCTGACCGTGTCGGGCTGTGCGCCACGCCGCAGGTCGCTGAAGGCCCACACCAGTACCTCGTCCCAGCCCCGGGCGGGCAGTTCACCGCGGTCCTCGGTGTGGAGGGCGAAGGGGACGCTGTGGGCGTGCGCGACGACCTCGCCCCGCTCGTCCTCGGCGAACAGCACGTACTCGGGGAGTTCGCCGGAGATCCGTCCGTAGTGGGCGTTGCCCACAAGGTCCTCGGTCACGAACTCCGGCCAGCTGTCGGCCATGTCGAGGAGACGCTCCCGCATCTCGGGACGCTCGGCGAGACTGGACACCTTCAGCTCCATACGCTCACCGTAGGCGCGGAACCGCCCACCGGAAAGCGTGTTTCCCGCCCGCCGACAGCCCACGACCGCGCGTCCCGAGGCTCCTCAGTCCGCGTGGAACCGCGGCGGCGCCGCCGTCGGGTTGCCGCCCCCCGGGAGTTTCTGGCCGGGGCAGCCCGAGAGGACCTTCTCCATCGCGGACTTCTCGGCGGCCGTGACCCACAGGTCGTACTTCTTCTTCACGGCTACCTGGGCGGACACATACGTGCACCGGTACGCCTTGTTCGGTGGCAGCCAGGTCGCCGTGTCACCGTCCCCCTTGGAACGGTTGGTGCTCGCGTCGACGGCCAGGAGGTTGAGGGGATCGTTGGCGAGCGCTATCCGCTTGCTCGCGTTCCAGTACTTGGCCCCCTTCTGCCAGGCGTCGGAGAGCGCGACCACGTGGTCTATGTCGACCTGGCTGCGACCTCGCCGATAGGTCACCTCCTTGCCCGAGTACGGGTCCGACTCGAGCACGCCGTAGGACACCTTGCAGTCCCCGCCGGTGAACTTCACGTCCTCCAGGTCGCGTTTGAGTATGTCGTCGCGGGTGTCGCAGTCGTTCGAGTCGGTGTCCGCCCACGCGGTGCCGAACCTGTCCCGCTCGTAACCCGTCTTGGGCGCCCGCCCCTTCACGGTGAGCGACTCGGCGGCGGTGAGGGCCGCCCCCGAACCGGCGGCACCTCCGGTCTCCTCAGGCCCACCGGCCCCTGTGGTCGTCTCGGCCTTGCACCCGGCCACGGCGAACACCAGCACGACGGCGGCCGCGGCCCCGCCCCTCAGACGCATCACGTGCGCCCCTCCCCTTGCAACCCGGTCCGCCCCCGCAGGGAGCGCCTTCCCTCGTACGACGTCGCGCACACCGTAGCGAGCGGGCGCACCGCGGCATTCAGGAGGTCCAGACCGCAGCCCTCCCAAGTGGGCATTGCAGACATATACGCCGTATCGTCGTTGCTGAGTCACCTCCGGAAGGAGCTCTGGATGGGCATCTTCGACAGGTTCAAGAGCAACCGCCAGATGCAGGACAAGGGCAAGGACATGTCCGACATGGCGGAACGCAAGGTCAACGACAGGACCGGCAACAAGTACGAGGGCCAGGTCGACGACGCGCAGCAGAAGATCGAGGGGTCGCTCGGCATGGATCGCGACAGGCCCGACCAGCCGTAGGGCCGAAACCCGCACGGAGGACACAGGCCCGCCGGGCGCGGTCCGAGCGGGCTCCCCCACCACACGCTGAACGAGAGGCCGTTCGCGCGGCTCCGCCCCGCGCGGGCGGCTTCGCGTTCCGTAAAGGTCACGCCGGTGGGCCTGCCGGCCACGGCAGCACCGTGAGCTCTGGCCATTCCTCCTTCCAGCGCACGGTCTTGGCCTCGTAGACCTCTCTCGGAGCGAGCACCGGATTGGGCCGGACCACGAGGTTGAACACGTCGGACAGCCCACGGGGAGCGTAGACGCGCCACCGCCCGTCGGGTTCCAGCCGCACGCCCAGACAGCACGTGGTCGCGGCGAAGCGGTCGATGGCGGACTCGGTGGAGTCGTGCGGCGGGCAGGGCACCTTGAACTTCCGCTCGTACCAGAGGTGCACCCGGGCCTCGTTGCGGATCTCCACCTCGGCCCGCAGGCCGTCGAACACCTCCCGGCCCGCCCTGATCACGGCGTCCTCGGCCTCCCAGGAGAGATCGGTGTCGTCGAAGTAGAAGACGTCGTAGTCCCTGATGCCCTGGGCCGGGGGTCTGCCGGTGACCACGTTCCACACGGTCTGGAACAGGCAGCCCCCCGTCACGTACCAGCCCGGCAGGTCAAGCTTCGCCGTCCTGGCCATCACCTCGGTCAGGATCTCGTTGCGGCCGAGCGTGGAACGGAACGCGTCCAGTTGCTCCGTGAGGGGAAGTCGTCCGAGCATCCGTCCTGACTATCACGGTCAGGCCTTGCCGATGCCCAGGGTCGTCTCCGACGGGAGCAGCCCGGAGGACAGCACCGCGACCCAGAAGTCGCCGAGCAGGTCCGCGAGCCGGGTCACGTCGGCCGCACCGAGCAACTGCCACGGTCCGGCCGCGAGTTGGTCGGTGTGGTGTTCCACTTGGTGGCGGAGGTCGCGGCCGGCGTCCGTGGCCTCGCCCTTCTCGTCGACCAGCCCACGGGCCGTCAGGCGCTCGCGCGCGGACTCCCATTCCCCGGCACTCCAGCCTCGGCTCTCGAAGCGCT
The DNA here is from genome assembly GCF_040606035.1 of Streptomyces sp. NPDC005483. NCBI lineage: Bacteria > Bacillati > Actinomycetota > Actinomycetes > Kitasatosporales > Streptomycetaceae > Streptomyces > Streptomyces sp. NPDC005483. The sequence goes on along the minus strand of NZ_JBEXEA010000016.1, from coordinate 120,282 downwards.
CCACGGACGCGGCGCCGATCGCGGCGAAGGAGACCAGCGACTCGACCGGGTCGAGGCCGGCCACGAGCAGAGCCGCTATGTGGCCGTCACCGCGGTGCTCACGCAGGACTGTCGCCGCCTGCCACAGCTGGAGGTGCGGAGCCTCGGGCCACTCCAGCTCGGCATTGGCCGCGGCGAGCGGGCGGCCCGCCGTGTTCACCGCCTCGGCGGCGCGCCGGGCGAGAGCGGCGGCCTCCACCAGCTGGGGGCTGTCGACGCGGTCACCGAACATCGCGCGGTAGACCCGGTCGATCCCCCGCAGCCTCGCCGCCAGAACCGCACCGGGCTCGGCGGTCGCCCAGGCGGAGTCGATGTGCTCGGCGACCATGCGGGGACTGAAGCTGTAGAACGCGGACGTCACCCGCTCGGCGCCCACCCGCCCCATCGGCGCGGCACGCAACGGGAAGTAGCTCGGCCAGCGCTCCTTCGTGCCGTACCCGAGCGCCGCCACCTCCTCGGAGACCTCCGGCGCGTAGTAGAGCACCGCGTGCAGGGGTTCCAGCAGATGCCAGAGCTGGCGCACGCGGGTCAGCTCCACTGCGTCACCCGCCCCGCCGGTCTCGACCGCGGTCCTGCCGTCGTGCTTCGACATGCCACACCCCCGTCGTCAGCGAAGTCCCCCGGACTACGCACCCACCCCACAACTTGACACTGACTAGATTGCCCCGGCAGCCCGAACTTGTCAATGCCTAGATTGGGCGTATCCTCTGACCATGGCACCCGCGGAGACAGACCAGCCGAACCGCCCCTACCACCACGGCGACCTGCGCCGCGCGATCCTCACCGCCGCCCTCGACGTCATCGCCGCCGACGGCCCCGCCGGGCTGAGCCTGCGCGACCTGGCCCGCCGGGCCGGGGTCTCGCACGCCGCCCCGGCCCACCACTTCCGGGACCGCACCGGGCTGCTCACGGCGATCGCCGCCGAAGGCTTCGCGCTGCTCGCCGCCGCCGTCAACGACGCCCCGGACCTCAAGGACGCGGGCGTGCGCTACGTACGCTTCGCTCGCGAGCACGCGGCCCACTTCCAGGTGATGTTCGCGCCCGAACTGCTGCGCGCCGACGACCTGGAACTCACCACGGCCCGCGCCCTGGCCACCGACGCCCTGCGCACCTCGGTCTCAGCAGTACGCGCCGACGACTACGGCATCGACAGCCGCCTCGCGGGAGTAGCCGCCTGGTCCCTCGCCCACGGCTTCGCCACGCTGCTCCTCAGCCACAACCTGGACGGCCCGGTCGGCGACCAGGACCCCGAGGAGGTGTTCCGTACCCTCGCGACCACGTTGTTCCGCACGCCCTGAACTCACGGGCTCCTGAAACGGGCTCCTGAGCAGACAGGCCCCTGAGCAGACGGGACTTGGCACTACTCACCGGCGGGCGCGCGCGTGAACGGTGGCCTGGCGGCGGATCACACCATCGAGGCCACTCGGTCGCGATGTGCTGCCGTCACGACCCCAGGATCGACGTCAGGAACTCCCCCACCCAGCCGAGCAACTCCCGCCCGACCAGCGGCTTTCCGCCCACCTTCGCCGTCTTCGGGCGTGGCACCAGCACCTGGTGCGCGGCCGGCTTGATGACGGTGCCCGGGTAGAGCCGCTTGAGCCGCAGCTCCTGCGACTCCCGCAACTCCACCGGTGCGAAGCGGATGTTGGTGCCCTGAAGGACGATCTCGCCGACGCCACACGCGCGGGCGAGCATCCGAAGGCCCGCCACCAGCAGCAGGTTCTCCACCGGCTCGGGCAACTTGCCGTAGCGGTCGACGAGTTCCTCGCGTACGGCCTTGACGTCCTCCTCGGTGTTCACCGAGGCGATCGCGCGGTAGGCCTGCAGCCGCAGCCGCTCGCCCGGCGCGTAGTCGTGCGGGACGTGGGCGTCGACCGGGAGCTCGATCTTGACCTCCAGCGGCGGCTCCTCCTCGACCCCGCCCTCCAGGGAGGCCCGGTAGTCCGCGACGGCCTCGCCGACCATGCGGACGTACAGGTCGAAGCCGACGCCCGCGATGTGCCCGGACTGCTCGCCGCCGAGGAGGTTGCCCGCGCCGCGGATCTCCAGGTCCTTCATCGCGACGTACATGCCCGCGCCCATCTCCGTGTGCTGGGCGATCGTCGCCAGGCGCTCGTGCGCCGTCTCCGTCAGCGGCTTCTCCGGCGGGTACAGGAAGTACGCGTAGCCCCGCTCGCGGCCACGGCCCACCCGGCCGCGCAGCTGGTGCAGCTGGGACAGGCCGAAGTTGTCGCCGCGCTCCACGATCAGCGTGTTCGCGTTGGAGATGTCGATGCCCGACTCGACGATCGTGGTCGACACGAGCACATCGAACTTCTTCTCCCAGAAGTCGACGACGACCTGTTCCAGGGCCTGCTCCGACATCTGGCCGTGCGCGGTCGCGATGCGCGCCTCGGGGACGATCTCGCGCAGGCGCGAAGCCGCCCGGTCGATCGACTCGACCCGGTTGTGGATGTAGAAGACCTGGCCCTCGCGCAGCAGTTCACGGCGGATGGCCGCGCCGATCTGCCTCTCCTCGTACGGCCCGACGAAGGTGAGCACCGGGTGGCGCTCCTCGGGGGGCGTGGTGATCGTCGACATCTCACGGATGCCGGTGACCGCCATCTCCAGGGTGCGCGGGATCGGGGTCGCGGACATGGTCAGCACGTCGACGTTGGCGCGCAGCTTCTTCAGCTGCTCCTTGTGCTCGACGCCGAAGCGCTGCTCCTCGTCGACGATGACCAGACCGAGGTCCTTGAACTTGGTCTCCGAGGAGAACAGCCGGTGGGTGCCGATGACGACGTCCACCGAGCCCTCGCGCAGCCCCTCCAGGACGGCCTTCGCCTCGGTGTCGGTCTGGAAGCGGCTCAGCGCCTTCACGACCACCGGGAACTGGGAGTACCGCTCGGAGAACGTCCCGAAGTGCTGCTGCACCAGCAGGGTCGTCGGCACGAGGACGGCCACCTGCTTGCCGTCCTGTACGGCCTTGAAGGCGGCCCTGACCGCGATCTCGGTCTTGCCGTAGCCGACGTCGCCGCAGACCAGGCGGTCCATGGGGATCGACTTCTCCATGTCCTCCTTGACCTCGGCGATGGTGGTGAGCTGGTCGGGCGTCTCCGCGTACGGGAAGGCGTCCTCCAGCTCACGCTGCCACGGGGTGTCCGGCCCGAAGGTGTGCCCGGGGGCCGCCATCCGCGCGCTGTACAGCTTGATCAGGTCGGCGGCGATCTCCTTGACGGCCTTCTTCGCGCGCGCCTTGGTCTTGGTCCAGTCGGCGCCGCCGAGCCGGTGCAGCGTAGGCGCCTCGCCGCCGACGTACTTGGTGATCTGCTCCAGCTGGTCGGTGGGGATGTAGAGCCGGTCGCCGGGCTGGCCGCGCTTGGCGGGGGCGTACTCGACGACGAGGTACTCGCGCGTGGCGCCCTGCACGGTCCGCTGGACCATCTCGATGTAGCGGCCCACACCGTGCTGTTCGTGGACGATGTAGTCGCCCGCCTCCAGGGTGAGCGGGTCGATCGTCTTGCGGCGCCGCGCGGGCATCCGGGCGCCGTCCTTGCCGGCCGCCTTCTGCCCGGTCAGGTCGGTCTCGGTCAGGACGGCGAGTCTCAGCGCCGGGTCGACGAAGCCGTACTCGATGGAGCCGCACGCCACGTGCACGACGGACGGGCTCAGGGACGCGAGCTCCGCGTCGAGGCGGGCCGCGATGCCCTCGCCGCCCAGCACCTCGACGGTACGGGCCGCGGGGCCGTGCGCCTCGGTCACGAAGACCGCGCGCCAGCCGTCGGCGAGCCAGCCCTTGGTGTCGGCGAGCGCCTTGGCGGTGTCGCCGCGGTAGGTCTCGGGGGCGTGCATGCCGAGCTTGAGGGTGTCCGCCTCAAGCTCGAGATCGGCCGCGAACGGCGACACCGACCACCACATCATGTCCAGCTCGCGCGCGCGGTCGCGGACGTCGGCGATGGACCACAGGGAGGCCGCGCCGACGTCGATGGGCGCCTCGCCGCCGCCCGCGGTGGCCGCCCAGGATGCCTGGAGGAACTCCTGCGAGGTGGCCACGAGGTCGGACGCACGCGTGCGGACCCGCTCCGGATCGCACACCACGGCCATGGAGCCCTTGGGCAGGACGTCGAGCAGGAGCTCCATGTCGTCGACGAGGACGGGAGCCAGGGACTCCATGCCCTCCACGGCGATCCCCTCGGCGATCCTGCCGAGCAGTTCACCGAGCTCCGGGTGCTCTTCGGCGAGGGCACGCGCACGTGCGCGTACGTCGTCCGTCAGGAGCAGTTCGCGGCAGGGCGGGGCCCACAGGCCGTGCTCGGCGACCTCCAGGGAGCGCTGGTCGGCGACCTTGAAGTAGCGGATCTCCTCGACGTCGTCGCCCCAGAACTCGACGCGCAGGGGGTGTTCCTCGGTGGGCGGGAAGACGTCGAGGATGCCTCCTCGGACGGCGAACTCGCCCCGCTTCTCGACGAGCTCCACGCGCGCGTACGCGGCGGCGGCCAGGGCCTCCACGATCGCGTTCAGGTCGGCGGTCTGTCCGGTCCGCAGGGCCACCGGTTCCAGGTCGCCGAGGCCCTTGACCTGCGGCTGGAGCACGGACCGTACGGGTGCGACGACCACGGAGACCGGGCCGGTCTCGGGGTCGTCGGGGCGGGGGTGGGACAGGCGCCGCAGGACGGCCAGACGGCGGCCGACGGTGTCGGAGCGGGGGCTGAGGCGCTCGTGCGGGAGGGTCTCCCAGGACGGGTACTCCACGACCCCCTCCGAGGGGAGCAGGGAGCGCAGGGCCGCGGCCAGGTCTTCCGCCTCACGGCCCGTGGCCGTCACCGCGAGGACGGGACGGCCGGCCTCGCGTGCGAGGGCGGCGATCGCGAAGGGGCGGGCCGCCGGGGGGCCGACCAGGTCGACGTGCATGCGGTTGCCGTCCTGGGCCGCCGTGATCGCTTCCGCGAGGGCGGGGTCCTTGACGACGGCGTCGAGCAGACCGTGCAGGCTCATTCTGGGCGGCTTTCGTCCGGGGGGTTTCTGGGGGGTGGGCAACGCGAAGGGCCCGACACAACGAAGGGCCGGGGGCTCTCCAGCCTACGACGGCGTCGGCCCGGCCGCCGGAGCCTGTGGACAACCCCGCCTCACCCGCGGGTGCCCTGTGGACGGCGAAACACCCGCGGGGGCCCGTGGACACCAAAAAGGGACACCAAAAAGGGACACCGAAGAAGGACACCGAAAAACCCGGCGCCGAGAAGTCCCCCGTGACTTCTCGGCGCCGGGCGTTCCCCCGGTCCCCCCGTTCTCAGGGCGGCTACTCGGTCGCGATCGCCTTCAGGACGTTCATCCGGCCCGCCCGGAACGCCGGGATCAGGGCGGCGAACAGGCCCACGAAGGCCGATCCGACGAAGACCGCGATGATCGTCGGCCAGGGAATGTCCAGGACCTTCAGACCCTGCAGGGCGAGGAGCTTCTGGGCGGTCGCGCCCCAGCCCATGCCCAGCCCCAGGCCCAGCAGTGCGCCGAAGAGCGCGATCACCACCGACTCCATGCGGATCATCCGCCGCAGCTGGCGCCGCGAGAGGCCGATCGCCCGCATGAGGCCGATCTCCCGGGTCCGCTCGACCACCGAGAGCGCCAGGGTGTTCACGACACCGAGGATCGCGACGATGATCGCGAGGGCCAGCAGGCCGTAGATCATGTTCAGGAGCTGCCCGATCTGGTCCTTGAAGGCTTCCTTGTAGTCGGTCTGGTCGCGCACGGTGTACTGCGGATAGTCGTGCAGCGCCGACTTCAGCGACTTGTACGCGGTGTCCTGCTGCCCGTCCTTGGCGTTGGCGAAGACCAGCTGGTCGAGCGGCATCTTGTCGGCCGGCACGTATGTCGCGAGGGTGGCGGTGGAGATGTACTTCGAGCCCGCGTCGATGAGTCCCTCGCTGCTCGTGATGGCCCGCACCGTCAGGTTCGCGGTCGCGCCGTCCTTGAAGGCGACCTTGATCTTCGACCCGAGGTGGATGGCGTGCGCCTTGGCGAACTTGTCGTGCACGGACATCGAGTCGGGCCGGTAGGCGTCGGCGAGTTTCCCGGCGACCGTCTTGGTGCGCAGGACGGTCGCGTACGTCGGGTCGGCCGCCGTGATGTCGGTGTCCTTGAGCGTCCTGCCGTCGGGGGTCGTGTAGTCGGCCTCCGTGCTCTTGTACTCGGTGACCTGCTCGAGGCCGGGCGTGTCCCGGATGGCCTTCACGGCCGCCGGCGTGACCATCTGGCCGCTGTCGGACTGGACGATGAAGTCCGTGCCGACCGTCTTGTCGAGCTCGTCCGTGGCCGAGGCGACCATGGAGGAGCCGACGACCGACAGGCAGGCGACCAGCGCGAGGCCGATCATCAGCGCGGCGCCCGTGGCTCCCGTACGGCGCGGGTTGCGCAGGGCGTTGCGCTCGGCCATGCGGCCGACGGGGCCGAACACCCTGAGGACGACCGCACCCAGGACGCGCACCACGCCACCCGCGAGGAGCGGGCCGATCACGACGAAGCCGATCAGGGAGAGCACCACACCGAGGGCGAGCCACAGGGAGCCCTCCTTGGCCTTGTCGGCCGCGGCGGCGAGGTAGAGCGCGTAAGCGCCGCCACCGGTCAGGAGCGTGCCCACCAGGGCCCGTACGCGCCCCGCCTTGGCGTCCGCGGGGGCGCCGGCGTCACGCAGGGCGGCCATCGGCGAGACCTTGCCCGCGCGGCGGGCCGGCAGCCAGGCGGCGAGGACGGTGACGACCACACCCAGCAGCAGGCCGACCAGCGGAGTCGTCCAGGCGACCGTCAGATCGCTGGTCGACAGGTTCATGCCCATGGAGCCCATGAGCTTCATCAGCCCGATCGCGAGCCCGACGCCCGCGCCGACCCCGAGCACCGACCCGAAGACGCCCAACAGCAGCGCCTCGACCAGCACGGACCGGTTGACCTGCTTGCGCGAGGACCCGATCGCCCGCATCAGGCCGATCTCCCGGGTGCGCTGGGCGACCAGCATCGAGAAGGTGTTGATGATCAGGAAGATGCCGACGAGGAAGGCGATCCCGGCGAAGCCGAGCATCGCGTACTTCATGACGTTCATGAAGCCCTCGACGTCCTTCTGGTTGGCGTCGGCGGTCTCCTTGGCCGTCTGCACCTTGTAGGTGCCACCGAGTTCGGCGGCGACGTTCTTCTTGAGCTGTGCGTCGGTGACGCCGGTCGCGGCCGTGACGTTGACGTTGGTGAACACGTTCGACTCGCCGACGAGCGTCCGCTGGGCGGTCTTCGTGTCCAGGTAGAAGATCGCCGCGCCGGGGTTGGTGACCTGGAACTCGGCGACACCGGAGATCTTCGCGGTGTGCGTGCCGACCGCGCTGATGACACCGATCTCGTCGCCGAGCTTCAGGTGGTGCTTGTCGACGGTGTCCTTGTCGACCATGACCTGGTCCGCGTTCTTCGGCGCCGAACCGGAGGTGACCTTCATGGTGCGGGCGTCGTTGCCGTTCCAGCTGCCGACGATGGTCGGGCCGCCGCCGGACGGCGAGAGGCTGTCCTTGTCGGCGTCCACCACGGTCACCGAGGTCGAGAAGACGGTCCCCTCCGCCGACTTCACGCCCTGCGCCTCGCGCACCTTCGTCAGCACCGAGGCCGGCATGACCGGCGGCTTGCCGTTGTCGGAGGTGGTCTCGCCGCTGTCGGAGGCGCCCTTGGCGCTCACCGTCACGTCCGAGGACGTGGCCGCGAAGAGCTTGTCGAAGGTGGTGTTCATGGTGTCGGTGAACACCAGCGTCCCGCAGACGAAGGCGACCGACAGCAGGACGGCGACGGCCGACAGGGCCATGCGTCCCTTGTGCGCGAAGAAGTTGCGCATGGAGGTCTTCATGACGGTCATGACGTGCGCCCCCGGGCGTCGAAGTCCTTCATGCGGTCCAGGACGGCCTCGGCGGTGGGCTTGTGCATCTCGTCGACGATCCGGCCGTCGGCGAGGTACAGCACGCGGTCCGCGTACGAGGCGGCGACGGGGTCGTGCGTGACCATCACGATGGTCTGCCCGAGTTCGTCGACGGAGCGGCGCAGGAAGCCCAGCACCTCGGCACCCGCGCGCGAGTCGAGGTTTCCGGTCGGCTCGTCACCGAAGATGATCTCGGGGCGCGCGGCCAGGGCGCGGGCCACGGCGACGCGCTGCTGCTGTCCGCCGGAGAGCTGGGTGGGCCGGTGCCTGAGCCGGTCGGAAAGGCCGACTGTGTCCACCACGCGCGCCAGCCACTCCTTGTCGGGCTTGCGCCCGGCGATGTCCATGGGCAGCGTGATGTTCTCGAGCGCGTTGAGCGTCGGCAGCAGGTTGAACGCCTGGAAGATGAACCCGATCCGGTCCCGGCGCAGCTGCGTGAGCTTCTTGTCCTTCAGGCCGGTGATCTCGGTGTCGTCCAGGTGGATCTGACCGCTCGTCACGGTGTCGAGCCCGGCGAGGCAGTGCATGAGGGTGGACTTGCCGGACCCCGAGGGGCCCATGATCGCGGTGAACTGTCCGCGGGCGATGTCCACGTCCACGTGGTCGAGGGCGACGACACGGGTCTCACCGGACCCGTACGCCTTGACGACCTGCCGAGCCCGCGCGGCAACGGCCGTACGCCCTCCAGTGCCCCCGTGCCTGGTGATGGTTACAGCCGATGTCACGGTATGTCTCCTATATCGGTCAGTCAGTGAGCCGCCGGGACCGCCCGGCGTTCGGTCGGGTGCTGGTGTCTTGCTCGGTACGGCGTTCAGTCTGGTGCCGCGGGGCGGTCCGGCGCGCTGGTGCTCAGCACCCTCTTCTCCGGGGGAAAACCCCACCCCCGTCCATCCGGTCGCCCCTCCCCCCACCGCTCCCCAGCGGCGTAAAGCCAGGTTAAGGACGGCCCCGGGCCCTTCTCCTCCTCCGGCGGTACGAACCCTCCCCCAGCCGTAGTGCGGAGGTACCCCTAGGGGCAGTCCACCGCCGGGTGGAGGCGATCTAGGGGTCGGCTCCACCCTCCGGTGCTCCGAGACTGCCCCCTGCCGCCGCGTGAGGGTCAAGTGGGAGAGTGGCCGCCGGCAGATGGATGCAGGGGGAAGGAATCCGCGTGGACGACACGAAGCCGTCGATACGGGAGTCCGCGCGGCACGTTTCCACCCACCGGCGCGGGGCCGTCGTAGCGGCTCTGATGCTCGCGATGGCGCTCGCCGCCCTGGACTCCACCATCGTCTCCACGGCGGTCCCGCAGATCGTCGGCGACCTGGGCGGCTTCTCCGTCTTCTCATGGCTGTTCTCCGGCTATCTGCTGGCCGTGACGGTGACGCTGCCGGTGTACGGCAAGCTCTCCGACACCTTCGGGCGCAAGCCGGTACTGATCGCGGGCGCGGCGGTGTTCCTGCTCGGCTCGCTGCTGTGCGCGCTGGCGTGGAACATGGGGGCGCTGATCGCCTTCCGGATCGTCCAGGGGCTCGGCGGCGGGGCCCTTCAGGGCACGGTCCAGACACTCGCCGCCGACCTCTACCCGCTGGAGGAACGCCCGAAGATCCAGGCCAAGCTGTCCACGGTGTGGGCGGTGGCGGCGGTCGCGGGGCCGGGCGTCGGCGGGGTCCTGGCGGCGTACGCGGACTGGCGGTGGATCTTCCTGGTCAACCTGCCGATCGGGGCGGCGGCGCTGTGGCTGATCGCGCGGTATCTGCACGAGCCGGTCCGGGAAGCGCCCTCCACGCGTGCGCGTGTCGACTGGGCGGGCGCGCTCGCGGTGTTCGCGTGCGGGGGCGTGCTGCTGACGGCGCTCGTGCAGGGCGGGGTGGCGTGGCCCTGGCTGTCGTGGCCGTCACTGGCGCTGTTCGGTACGGGACTCGCCCTGGTTGCCGTCGTGGTCCTGATCGAACGCCGGGCGGCCGAACCGATCATCCCCGGCTGGGTCTGGCGCCGCCGCACGATCGCCGCGGTGAACCTGGCCCTGGGCGCGCTGGGACTGCTCATGGTCGCCCCCACGGTCTTCCTGCCGACGTACGCCCAGTCGGTGCTCGGTCTCGCCCCGGTCGCCGCCGGATTCGTGCTGTCCGTATGGACGTTGAGCTGGCCGGTGTCGGCGGCACTGAGCCAGCACGTGTACCGGCGCATCGGCTTTCGCAACACGGCGTTGCTGGGCATCGGAGCGGCGGCCCTGATCCTGTTCGCCTTCCCTCTGCTCCCCTATCCGGGCGCGGCCTGGCAGCCCACCCTGCTGATGCTGCTCCTGGGCGGCGCGCTGGGCCTGTTCCAACTACCCCTGATCGTCGGGGTCCAGTCGACGGTCGGCTGGGCGGAACGCGGCACGACGACGGCCTCCGTCCTCTTCTGCCGCCAGACCGGCCAGACGGTGGGCGCGGCGGTCTTCGGCGCGGTGGCCAACGGGGTGCTGGCGAGCCGCCTGGGCGGCGCGACCGACCTCGACTCCGTCACGCGCGCGTTGGGCGCGGGCACGGCGCCGGAGGCGACCCGCGCGGCCATCGCGGACGCGGTGCACATGGTGTACGTGGGCGCGGGGTGCGCGGCGGCCCTGGCGTTCGTGGCGCTGTTGTCGCTGGCGCCGCGGAGGTTTCCGGTGATCGAGGAGCAGTGAGCGCGGGCTCGCCGGGGCAACCCCGAGGCGAACCGGTCAGAAGACCATCTGGCTGAGCACGAACACGGCGCAACCGACAGCAGGAGTGCGCTGATCGCCGTCTTGCAGGGGCCGTCACCGCGGAAGCCGCGGACCTCGATCCGTACGGGATCGAGCGGGTCGTAGAGCACGTCGACCTTGTCGTGCGGGAAGGACCCCAGACCGGGCGGGTACGTCTTGAAGTGGGGCGACTCGGCGACGACCTCGCGCCCACCGGGCGGGGTGAAGGACACGAGGGGACACAAGCGCGCCCCGCCCTCGCCGTCCGCCCTCGCCGTCATCGTCCTCCCGCGCCCCGAGCACCTCCGCCTCGGCCCACCGCCCCCGGCTCCGGAGCCGGAACTTGCGGCAGACGTCGACGGCCTCCCCCACTCCGAAGAACAGGGTCGGCGGATTTTTCCCTGCACCCCAGGTAGGCATCCGTACACACTTCGGCGCGCTCAAAAGTCCGAGTTAACGCGGGTAACACCCCAGGTCAGAGAAGTAAGCGCATACCGACCGATCAGTTTGTCAAAAGGGCTGTGCAACGTCGAACCGACGAGTAACGTGCGGGGCTCCGCTCCCCCACCCACCCCCCAACTCCCTGCGGTCCGCCGCGCCGGGCCCGAGCCACGCAAGGAGCACGGGATGTCCCACAACCCGTCACAGCCGTATCCCACCTACCCCTGGCAGCCACCCGAACCGCCGCCCCGACCCGCCCCACACCGCTCGCGGGACCGCTCCCCGCTGGGCCACCACAGCGACCTGCGGATCCTGCGCGGCGCCTACCGCTGGCAGCGGCGCACCGCCACGCTCACCGCGCTCGGCTACTTCACGCTCTTCCTCGTCCTGTCCGCCTACGCGCCGTCCTTCATGGCGAGCAGCGTCACCCGCGGACTGCCCACCGGGCTGCTCCTCGCCCTGCTCCAACTGCCCGTCACCTGGCTGGCGATCGCCGTGTACGAGCACACCGCGCGCCGCTACGTCGACCCGCTCGCGGACCGCATCCGCAAGCAGTCCGAGGTGGACGCCAGGCGAGGGGCGGCGGCGCGATGACCGGCTTCAGCGACTCCGCGCAGGCCATGAGCCTGGTGGCGTTCTCCGCCGTCGCCACCGTCACCCTCCTGCTGTGCGTGATGACCGGCCCGGACGGCGACGACCTCGACGAGTTCTACACCGGCTACAGCTCCCTGTCCGCCATGCGCAACGGCCTCGCCATCGCGGGCGACTACATCTCCGCGGCGACCGTGCTCGGGACGGGCGGGGTCATCGCCCTGTGCGGCTACGACGGCATCGTCCTCGCACTCAGCACGGTCCTGTCGCTGATGCTGCTGATGTTCCTGCTGGCCGAACCCCTGCGCAACGCGGGCCGGTTCACCATGGGCGACGCCCTCGCGCGCCGGATGCCGGGACGTGCGGTACGCGTCGCCGCCTGCCTGGTCACCCTCGCCGCGCTGCTGCCGCTGATGCTGGTGCAGCTCGCCGGCGCCGGCCAACTGCTGGCGTTCATCCTGGGGTTCTCCGGCGACTCGCTGAAGACGGGCTTCATCATCGGCCTGGGCCTCCTGATGATCAGCTACGCGGCTATCGGCGGCATGAAGGGCACCGCCCTCATCCAGATCCTGAAGATCGTCATGCTGCTCGGGTCGGGCGCCGTGATCGCCGTACTGGTGATGAACCGGTTCTCCTGGGACCCGGGTGCGCTGTTCGACACGGCGGCCCGGCAGAGCGGGGTGGGGCCGGGCTTCCTGCGGTCCGGGCTGGAGTTCGCCGGCGGGCCGTATCCGCGCCTCGACATGATCACCTCGCAGCTCGCGGTCGTCATCGGCGGGGCGTGTCTGCCGCACGTCACCATGCGCATGTACACGGCCTCCAGCGCCCGTCAGGTACGGCGTTCGATGTCCTGGGCGGTGTCCGCGGTGGCCGTGTTCGTCCTGGTCATCACGGTCGTCGGGGTCGGGGCGACGGCGATGATCGGGCGGGCGGTGATCGCGGAGGCGGATCCGCAGGGCAACACGGCGTATCTGCTGGGCTCCCGGGCGGTGTTCGGGCCCGACGTGTCGACCGGAGAGACGTTTCTCTTCACCACGGTCACCACGGCGCTCTTCCTCACCCTGCTCGCCTCCGTCGCCGGCATGATCCTCGCCTGCGCCAACTCCCTCGCCCACGACGTGTTCGCCGCCCGGGCGCCGTCGATGCCGCCGCACCGCGAGATCCTGCTGGCCCGGGTGTCCGCGCTGGCGGTCGGCATCCCCACGATCCTCCTCGCGACGCTGATCCAGCACCGCAGTCTCCAGCCGCTGGTGATCCTGTCCTTCTGCGTCGGCGCGTCCGCGCTGGCCCCCGCGCTCGTCTACACCCTCTTCTGGCGGCGCTACACGCGGACGGGGCTGCTCTGCACGCTGATCGGCGGCACGGTCACGGTGCTGGCGCTGATGCCGGGCACGAATCTCGTCTCCGGGTCACCCGTGTCCGCCTTCCCCGAGGCCGACTTCAACTGGCTGCCGTTCACGACGACCGGCCTGGTGTCCATCCCGGCGGGCTTCCTGTTCGGCTGGCTGGGGACGGTGGTCTCGGGGCGGCGGAAGGCGGAGGAACAGCGGAAGCAGTACGAGGCAATGGAGGGGTGGATTCTGGCGGGGGCCGTGCGGAGGGGGTGAGGGCCGGGGTCGCGTGTCGGGCGCGGGTCGGCGAGGGGTCGGGGCTGGGCCGTGTGCCAGGCGCGGGCCCGTGGGGGACGCCTGGGCCGGGGTTGTGTGTCGGGCGCGGGCCCGTGGGGGACGCCTGGGCCGGGGTTGTGTGTCGGGCGCGGGTCTGTGGGGGCTCGTCGCGCAGGTCCCCGCGGCCCTGGGTGGGTGACGAGGCCGGTGCCTGGGCTGCGGTGTCGGTCAGTCGCGCTGGGGGCCCTGGCCGTCACTCCGTCGCTGCCTTGCCCGTAAGGGCCGTCAGACTGCTGCGTACGTGGTCCATCTGGGCCTGGACCGCGTCCCAGCGCTCGGCGTGCTCGCGCAGCACCCGCTCCGTCTCCCGGGCGATCCGCTCCTCCTCGCCCCGCGCCTCCGCGAGGATCTCCGCCGCACGCGCGCGTGCGTCCTCCTCGTGCTGCCCCACCGACGCCTCCGCCTCCGCGAACCCCCGCTTCGCCTCCGACAGCGCCTCCTCCGCCCGCGCCACCCGTTCGGCGCACCGCGCCTCGGCCTCGGCCGCCCGCTTCTCCTCGGCCCGCTCCACCTCGGCCCACCCCTCCGCCTGCTCCCCGGCCTGCTCGGCGAGCATCGCGATGGTGCGCTGGCGTACGTCGCGCAACGCGGCGAGCGCCTCTCCGCGCCCCTGTTTCACCTCACGCCGGGCGGTGACCCGGATCTCGTCGGCCTCGGCGCGCGCGGCCAGCAGCCGCTGACGGGCGCGTTCGTCGGCCTCGGCGCGCACGCTGTCCGCATGCGCCTGTGCGGCGTTACGTACGCCGTCGGCGTGCGCCCGCGCCTCGTCCGCGATGTTCTGCGCCTCCTGCCGCGCCCTCTCCCGGACGGCCTCGGCCTCCTCCTGCCCCAACTCGAAGAGCCGTCGCGCGCCCTCGCCGAGGCTCTCGTACGACTGCGGGGCCAGCTCCGCCACGACCTCCCGCAGCCGCACCGCGTCCGCCTCCATCTCCCTGGCGAGCACGGTGAGCCGGGCGGCCCGTTCCCAGGCGGCGTCACGGTCCCAGGACAGGGCGGCGGCGTACGCCTCGACCTGTTCGGGGCGGTAGCCGCGCCCCCGTACGGCCACGAACCCCGGGGGCGACACCGGTGCGCTGCTCATCCTGGAACCCCTCTCCGCCGACGACCCGAACGGGCGCGAAATGATGATTTCGCGCACATCTTGATGTATCGGACGGAAATGTCTATAACGCGACACTCCGTGCGTGAGACGTCGTCGTCACGGATCGTCACATCGCCGCGTGCGCACAGAAAAGGGCCGGACCTGGCCGCTTGACCAGGTCCGGCCCTCCACGCGCGCGTGGATCAGCGGTGACGAGGGGTCATGCGGGCCTCACAGCAGCCCGTCCCACATCTGTTCGAGCAGCACCGACCACCAGCTCTCCGGCGAACCCAGCGCCGCCGGGTCGAGCGAGGCCAGCTGAGCCTGGAAGTCGACGGTCCAGCGGCCTGCCTGCTCCTGGTTCAGGCCGAAGCGAAGCCGCCACATCCGGCCCAGCAGTGCCAGACAGCGCTGGAACTCGGGCAGCCCCGTGTTCACGAACTGCGGCGGCACGGGCGCACCGCCCGGCCCGGCCTCCACGGGTACGGCGACGATGTTCGCGGTGCCGTACTGCACACAGATCGCCTTGCCGAAGTCGCTGCCCATGACGAGGTACGAGCCCGCGTCGGAGGCAGGCTGCACCCCGCGCTCGGCCGCCAGCTCGGCCAGCGTCGGCACCGGCCGCCCCGGCTGGGCCTGCGCCCAGAAGAACGGGCCCATGTCGAACGGCAGTCCCGCCACGACCAGCGAGTGCGCGACGACCGGCGGCACGCCCTGGCGGTCCACCGCGACCTGCTCGAACCGGAAGATCCCCGGCCCGAAAGCCCCCGCCAGCTCCTGCGCCACACCCTCCGGCGGGATCGGCGGCACTGCCTGCACGGGCGGCAGCGGCGCGCGCACCGGTGCCGGGCGGGCAGGGCCATCCGCCACCTGGTGCAACTCGCCCTGGTGCGCCAGCAGTTGCTGCATACCCTGCTGCCGGCTCGCGTGATCCGTGCCGTACGGCGCGATGCTCGCGATCCGCGCCTGCGGCCACTGCTCCCGGATCATCCGCGCGCAGTACGCCCCGGGCAGCTCGCAGGACTCCAACTCGGTGTGGAGCTCCAGCACTTGGTCCGGGGGTACGTTCATGCCGCGCAGCTCGTGGAAGATCTGCCACTCCGGGTGCGGTGTCCCCGGCGCCGACCGCCGGATCAACTGCTGCTCCGACCCGTCCTGCGCGCGGTACCTGAGGACTGCCTGGTAGCCGGGCCCGACGGTGGGTTGCGACTGCTGGGGGTAGCCGTAGGCCGGGGGCGGGGCGGCGGCGGAGTGCGGTGGTGCGGGGTGTCCGGGGCCGGGGTGTCCCGGTACGGGCTGCCCCGGGGCCGGATGGCCGGGAGCGGGGTGCCCCTGCGCGGGTTGCCCCGGCATCGGCTGCCCGGACGCCGGCTGTCCCGGCATCGGCTGTCCCGGGGGAGGTACCGGGCCCGGGGACGGTACGGCACCCGGAGGCGGGGGCGGCATCGTGCCGGGCGGCATCGACGGCGGGCCGCCGGAAGCGGCTCCGGGGGCGCCGGGGAACTGGGGGACGCTCGGGGCTCCGGGGGCATCGGGAGAGCTTGGACCACCGGGATAGCCGGGGGCACCGGGGGCGCCGGAAGAACCCGGAGCACCCGGATAACCCGCACCACCAGAGGCGCCGGAAGAACCAGAGGCACCGGAAGAGCCCGCGGCCCCGGGAGCACCGGGAGCCTGCGGCGGTGGAGGCACACCCGGGCCGCCCACCGGCGGTGCCGACAACACGGTCTCCGCGTGATGCACGGCTCCGGGACCGGTCCGCGGAACCCCGGGGGCGCCGGGAAGGTGCGGGGCGCCGGGAGTACCGGGGGCACCAGGGGCACCAGGGGCACCAGGAGCTTGTGGCGCGCCGGGAGCGCCGGGAGCGCCGGCCGGCCGGGAAGCGCCGGGCCCACCCGGGGCACCCGGGGCACCCGGGAACTCCGAAGCGCCAGACCCTCCCGACGCACCCGGGGCACCCGGGAACTCCGAAGCGCCAGACCCTCCCGACGCACCCGGGGCACTCGGAAACCGTGCTGCACCCTGGGCACCCGGAGACTGCGGCGCACCGGCCGCATTCGGGAACTGTGAGGCGCCCTGGACGTCAGAAGGCCGAGGCGTGCCCGGGGCACCAGGCGGCTGCGGGGCACCAGAGCCACTTGGCGCACCCGGAAGCCCCGGGAATCCCGGGGCGCCCGGCGGAGGCGGAGTGGGCGCGGCAGGGGCCGACGGCGGGCCCGGAGGCTGCGGTGCCCCCGAACCCGAGGCCCCCTCCCCACCCGGTGCCGACACGAACTGGGTCGGCACATACCCGGCACCAGGAGCAGGCGGCGGAGTCACGCCCCCCTGCTGCGCACCCGGCACCCCAGGGGCGCCCGGCGGAGGCGGCGGAGCCGACCCACCGGCCGCTCCCCGCGACGGTGGCGCCAGCTTGCTGGTGGCCACATCAGCGATGTCCCCTGCGCTGGGCGCGGGCCTGGGAGCACCCGGGGCCCCCGGCACACCGGCCTCAGGACCACCGACGGGCCCTTGCGGATACCCGTACGAAGACGCACCCGGCGCAGTCGGAGGCACGGCACCGGCGCCCGCACCACCCGAGGCAGCCTGCGGATAGCCGTACGAGGAAGCTCCCGGCGCGGACGGAGTCGGCTCAGCCGCCCCACCCGGACCCTGCGGATACCCGTACGAAGACGACCGTCCGCCCCCCGAGATCCGCGCAGTGCTGGAGTCCGGGATCTCAGAGACCTCCACGATCTCCGAGGCGTCCGCGACCTCCGCGACCTCAGAAGCCGGCAAAGCCTCCGCCCCGTCCTCCGCACCAGCACCGCCGTCGCTCACCGGCGCCGAGAACACCGTGTCCGGCAACGCCACGGAGAGGTCCTCACCCCCGTTGGTGTCGGCCCCCGTCCACGGCCTCGCCCCGGCCGGGGCACCCGAACCGGAACCGGAATCCGAACCCGACCGACCGTCCCCCGCTCCAGAAGACCCGTCCCCGTCGGCCCCCGAGATCCCCAACTTGTCCGCCGCATCCTGCAACCACTCCGGCGGCGACAGAAGAAACGACGTCTGGTTCAGGTCGACCCGGGACGCGGCGGACGAACCTCCCGCCTCCTCGCCCCCGTCCTCCCGCCCGTACTCCTCCTCGTACCGGCGGATCACCTCACCCACCGGCAACGAGGGCCACAGCGTGGCCTCCCCGCTGTCCCGGGCGATCACCAGCCGCTGCGCGCCCCCGTCCGAACGCGGCCCCTCCGCACGGTCCTCGGCCCACACCACGAACCCGAGGCCGAACTCCCGCACCCGCACCTCACGATGCTGGTACGACGGCACATCCCCGTTGATCCACTCTTCCGCGCGCTCCTGCGCCTGCGCGAACGTCACCATCGCTGAAGCTCACTCCCCCGACACGGAAGAAGACACGGGAACGGAACGGGCGAACCCACCGTCCACCATCAGGTTCGCCACCGTCTCCAACTCCGGCGGATTACCGGCCAGTCGGGACAGGAAGACGTCGAAGTCGTCACCGCACGGCAGCAACAGCCGCCGCACCCGCTCCGCCGGCGGAACCGACGGATCGACGTCGCGCGCGTCGTCGTAGGCGCAGAACCAGACCGAACCGATCCCCTCGCCCTTCACCTTCACGGCCAGCAGACCGCCCTGGACGAAGCCGACACCGAGGTAGTCCTTCGTCAGATGGTCCCGCAGGCACTTGTTGACGTACACGAGGTCGTTGACCGCCGCCTCGTCGCGCACCGTGAAGAACGGCTGGTCGACCAGGAGTCCCAGCTCCGCGTCGAGCGCGGCCCCCACCGGCGCCGACCCGCCCGCCGCCTTCAGGAAGGACCGGTACGCGCCCGGCAGCCGGTAGCCGAGATCCTCCTCGACCCCCTGCACCTGCGACTCCGTCACCGCCACCGACGACTTCGGCAGCCCGAAATGCGCCGGCCGCGTCTCCTGCAACGGCCGCGTCCCCCGCTTGTTCTGGTCGACACGTGTCGTCGCGATCCCGCCGTGATGCCGCAGCAGCGCCTTCACCTCGACCGGGATCAGCTCCAGCCGCCGCGAACCCACCACGTGATGCCACGTCCAGCCGTGCGGCGTCGCCACCGCGGGCACCGTGTCCCACAGCTCGTGACCGGTCGCCGACAGGGCCGCGTTCGCCGACACGTAGTCCGTCAGCCGCAGTTCGTCGACCCCGAAACCCTCCGGCGGCTCGGCGATCTCCGCGGCGGCACGCGCGTAGGGCGAGAAGTCGGGGTAGCCACGCTCGTCCACCCGCACCCCTCTGGGATGACGCGCGGCCCGGACCGGATCCGGGAAATGCACGACCTGCCCGGCATAGGCCGCGTTCGGCGGCGCGGCTTGTTGCCCGAGCCGACCTGTCGTCATGGCGAAAGCCCCCTGCGGCGCTCTGGTACGACCCGCGGCGACCCCTTGGGCAAAGCAGGGCCGCCACGCGCCGTATCGACTGTCTCGTCCGTCTCCACGCGTCAACCGCGCGCATCGCGGCGACCACTTGGATCGCGATGCCGACAGCCTATGCGGTACGACGACACCGGTCACCGGCCACCGGCCAGCCCCACTCCGCTTGCGTGACCGGTCATCACCCCACGGTGACAGCCCGCCCGAACCCGGGCGTGTCGCAGCGCCCCAGCTTCCGCACCAGCCACGCCATTTGGCAGTCTGTGACCTCCGGGGGGATGCTCGGGAGGGAATGACGATCATGAACACGACGCAGACGGGACCGCACACAGGGCCGCACACGGGCACCACGACCGGCACGAACGCCGGGCCGCACGCCAGCCCGCACGCCGGCCTCAACGGCGATCCCCGCATCGGCTGGAGCAGCGCCGAGAGACCCCACGCGCCCACCCTCCGCCACCGCCGCGACGGCATACTGCCCACGGTCGCCGCCGCCCTCTCCGTCCGCGGCGCCACCCTCACCTCCACCGCCGCCCGCGGCGACCAGGCCCCGCCGCTGCACCCGCTCGTCCAGGATTTCCTCGACACCCTCGGCAGCGACCGACGCGACCGCTTCACCGGCCGCTGCGCCGAGACCCTGCTCATATCCCGGCACATCGCGGCCGCCGACGAGGCCCGCAGCAAGCGCGCCGCCCGCAAGCCGATGACCAACGGCGAGGCCCGCCGCGCCCTCAAGCAGGCCAAACTCACCGCCCGCCGCATCCGCGAGGACGGCGACCCGCTGCACGGCAGCTTCGCCGCACCCTGCCGCGCCTGCACCGCCCTCAGCGCCCACTTCGGCGTACGCATCGTCGACCCGACGGCGAACGGCGGCTGACACCCCCACCCCACACCCCTGTCGTACGACCCGCACGACGGCGCCCCACGCGCCCGGCGCCCGCCCATGACCTCGACGAACGCGAAGGGCAGATGCACCCCGACCGCACCGGCACCACCCGCTTCCCCGTCCCCGTCGACGCCGCCCTGCGCGCCGCCGGCTGGCAGCCCGGACGCTGGGACATAAAACAGGCCGAGATCTGGGCCGACGCGCTGCGCGAACACACCTCGCCCGCCGGACACCGGCACGCCGTGTTCCCGGCCGCCGTCGAGGCCTGGGCCGAGTTCGGCGGACTGCACCTGACCCCGGCCGGCCCCGGCCGCCAGGTCGCCCCGGCCCGCCTCCACCTCGACCCCCTGCACGGCCTCCACATGGCCCGCACCCTCGTCGACCTCGGCCGTGCCCTCGGCGCCGAGGTCTGCCCCCTCGGCGCGGAGACCGACACCCAGGCACTCCTCGCCATCGACACCGACGGCCGCGTCTACGCCCTCGACCACACCGGCGACTGGTACCTCGGCCCCGACATCGACCAGGCCCTCACCGGCCTCGTCTCCGGCATCGAGCCGGCCCGTCTCACCGCGGGCTGACCGCCCGGCCCTACACCGCCGGAATCACCGCCGACACCCGGAAACCCCCCGCCTCCGTCGGCCCCGACACGAACACCCCGCCCAGCGCGGAGACCCGCTCCTTCATCCCCACCAGGCCGTTGCCCCCCGACGGCAACCGCGCCGACGTGAGCGACGACACCTCCGGCGGCGGTTCGTTCTCCACCTGCATCGCGATCTCCGACACCCGGTGCGCCAGCCGTACGTGCGTCTTCGCACCCGCCGCGTGCTTGTGGACGTTCGTCAACGCCTCCTGCACCACCCGGAACGCCGTCTGCTCGATCTGCGCGGCGTACGACCGCACATCACCCTCCACCGACAGGTCCACGGCCATCCCCGCCGCGGCCGACTGCCCGATCAACGTCTCCAGATCGTCCAGACACGGCCCGTCGGCCTCCGCCACGACCCGCGTGGCGGCCGCGGCCGCCGCCACCCCCACCGCGACCAGCGGAACCGCCGCCCGCTCCTGCCGCCCGGAACCGTCCCCACTGCGCAGCACCCCGAGCATCTCGCGCAGCTCGGTCAGCGCCTGCCGACCCATGTCCCCCACCAGGGCCGCGTTCTTCACGGCCTTCTCGGGATCCTTCCGGGCCACGGCCTGAAGCGCGGCCGCGTGCACCACCATCAGGCTCACCCGATGTGCCACGACGTCATGCATCTCGCGAGCGATACGGGTCCGCTCCTCGCCCCGCGCCCACTCCGCGCGCTCCTCGGCCCGCTCGGCGAGCAGCTGAAGCTCCCGCTCCAGATCGTCGGCCCGCTCCCGCAGGCTCTCCATGAGCCGGCGCCGAGCCCCCACGTACAGCCCGAGCAGCAGCGGCGGCGCGGTCATCCCGATCGCGGTCGTGATCGACGCGAAGGGTACGAACCAGTCGCCCAGGTCCAGTTCGCCGTGCGCCATGTCCTGCCGCACCCGCACGAACATCACGATCAGCATGCCGACCAGCGACATCCCCGCCAGCGAGCCGATGATGCGGCGCGGCAGCTCGGACGCGGCGAGCGTGTACAGGCCGACGATGCCCATGAGGTAACCCATCTGGGCCGGTGTGATCGCGATGCTCACGAGCACGACGGCGATCGGCCACTTGCGCCGGACGACCAGCACCGACCCCGTCAGCACACCGAACACGATCCCCGCGGCCATGGGGATCCCCGCGTCCTCCGCGAACCGGATCCCCTCGAACGCGCACTCCACCGCGGACGCCGACGCCAGGCCCACGTCCAGCACCGCACTACGCCACCTTGCCCACCACCACGGCCCCGTCTGAGCCGCGGTGGTGTCTTCCCCCGTCGTGGTCATGGCTCCAGCCTACGTTCGGCGCCCGCAGGTTTTCCGGTGCATTTCGACGACTGGCCTACACCACATTGAGTGACCGATCGACCACGAATCCACCCGATATCCCTCGAACTGCTGAATCGCTCACCGTTCGATCCCGGAAGATCGCATTCCGCCCGGACGGTCGCGTTGCGGCGACAGGGCTACAGCCTTCGGCAGATCCGGGATGAACTTCAGGTCCACAACAAGGAGACTCTTCAGCGCCTCGTCGAGGGTGGGCCGCCACCGGCATGGACGAAGCGGCCGCGCGCGAAGGACGATCTACGCAAGAGGGCGCGAGAACTGCGGGCGCTGGGCCGGACGTACAGCCAGATCCAGGCGGAGCTGGGGTGCTCGAAGAGTTCGGTGTCGCTATGGGTGCGGGACCTGCCGCACCCGGAGCCCACGTGCACAACGGAAGAACAGCGCGCACGCATGCACGCCGGACTGGCACGCCTCCAGGACGACCAGGACCAAGAGCGTCGAGCGACCAAGGCTGCTGCGGCAGCGACCGTCAGAGAGCTGTCGGACCGCGAGCTTTTCTTCGCGGGCGTGGCCCTCTCTACTGGGCCGAGGGCGCCAAGGACAAGCCGTACCGCCGGACCGAGGTCCTGCAGTTCATCAACAGCGATCCCAACGTGATCAGGCCCTTCCTGCGCTGGCTCGAGTTCCTCGGCTACAACGGGAGCGCCTGACCCTGCGCGTCAGCATCCACGAGACCGCAGACGTGGAGGCCGCCGAGAGGTTCTGGGCCGGCGTCGCCGGTGTCGACACGTCAGCATTCAGCAGAGCGACCCTGAAACGGCACAACCCCCGGACGGTTCGCAAGAACACCGGAGACACCTATCAGGGCTGTCTCGTGATGTACGTCCGGCAGAGCGCCGATCTGTACCGTCGCATGGAGGGCGCCTGGTACGGCATAGTAGGAGCCGCCACTCGGCAGCCTGACTAAATGTCCGGTTCGGCCGAATTTGTTCCCCCGTGGTGTAATTGGCAGCACTGTGGCTTTTGGTGCCATCTGTCCGGGTTCGAGTCCTGGCGGGGGAGCCATGCACCGTTCGGGCCCTGACAGCACTGTCAGGGCCCGCTCCCATGTCCCCCGGGAAACGCCCCGGTATCCTGCGGATGTCACCCCACCCCCTCCACAGCCGAAGGGCATCCCGTGAGCGCCATTCGCCCGGCAGCCGTCGTCGTTCTCGCAGCGGGTGAGGGCACCCGTATGAAGTCGGCCACACCCAAGGTCCTGCACGAGCTGTGCGGTCGCAGCCTCGTGGGCCATGTGCTCGCCGCCGCCCGTGAGTTGGACCCGGAGAACCTCGTCGTGGTCGTGGGGCACGCCCGGGAGAAGGTCACCGCCCACCTCGCCGCCACCGACGCCGACGTACGAACGGCCGTGCAGGCGCAGCAGAACGGCACCGGGCACGCGGTGCGGATGGCGCTGGAGGAGCTGGGTGGCCGGGTCGAGGGGACCGTCGTGGTGGTCTGCGGGGACACCCCCCTGCTGACCGGCGAGACCCTCAACGCCCTCGCCGCCACGCACTCCGCGGACGGCAACGCGGTCACCGTGCTCAGCGCCGAGGTGCCGGACGCGACGGGGTACGGGCGGATCGTGCGGGACGAGACGTCCGGTGCCGTGACCGAGATCGTCGAGCACAAGGACGCCTCCGAGGCGCAGCGGGCGATCCGGGAGATCAACTCGGGGGTGTTCGCGTTCGACGGGCAGTTGCTGGCGGACGCGCTGGGCAAGGTGCGGACGGACAACTCGCAGGGTGAGGAGTACCTCACCGACGTTCTCGGGATTCTCCGCGAGGCCGGGCACCGCGTCGGTGCCTGTGTCACTGCCGACCACCGTGAGATCGCCGGGATCAACAACCGCGTGCAGCTCTCGGAGGCGCGGCGGATCCTCAACGACCGGTTGCTGACCGCCGCCATGCTCTCCGGGGTGACGGTGATCGATCCGGCGACCACGTGGGTGGATGTGACCGTGACCTTCGGTCAGGACGCCGTAGTGCACCCGGGTACGCAGTTGCACGGCTCGACGCACATCGGCGAGGGCGCCGAGGTGGGTCCCAACAGCCGGCTGACCGACACCGTCGTCGATGCGGGCGCCCGGGTCGACAACACCGTCTCCTACAGCTCCCACATCGGCGCCGGCGCGAGCGTGGGGCCGTTCGCCTATCTGCGTCCCGGCACCCGTCTGGGCGCGAAGGGCAAGATCGGGACGTACGTGGAGACGAAGAACGCCTCGATCGGGGAGGGGACGAAGATCCCGCATCTCTCCTATGTGGGCGACGCGACGATCGGTGAGTACTCGAACATCGGCGCCGCGAGCGTGTTCGTGAACTACGACGGTCAGGACAAGCACCACACGACGGTCGGGTCGCATTGCCGTACGGGTTCGGACAACATGTTTGTGGCGCCTGTCACGGTCGGGGACGGTGCGTACACCGCCGCAGGGTCGGTGATCACGAAGGATGTGCCGCCCGGTTCGCTGGCCGTGGCCCGTGGCCAGCAGCGGAATATCGAGGGCTGGGTGGCCCGGAAGCGTCCGGGAAGCGCGGCGGCGAAGGCTGCCGAGGCGGCTTCCCGGGAGGACACGAGCGAGGGCTGACCGGAAACAGGTGCGCCGAAGTCGTCGTACCGTGATAACTGCACACCCGCACCCCACCAGCTGAGACGGCCCGTCGCGCCCAGCGGCGCGGTCTGTCGGCACCCAGCTGTGACACCTCTGAGGAGACAGTGCTGTGACCGGGATCAAGACGACCGGCGAGAAGAAGATGATGTTCTTCTCCGGCCGCGCCCACCCCGAGCTTGCCGAGGAGGTCGCCCAGCAGCTGGGTGTCGGGGTTGTCCCGACCAAGGCCTTCGACTTCGCGAACGGCGAGATCTACGTCCGCTACCAGGAGTCGGCGCGTGGCGCGGACTGCTTCGTGATCCAGAGCCACACGGCTCCGATCAACCAGTGGATCATGGAGCAGTTGATCATGATCGACGCCCTGAAGAGGGCTTCGGCGCGCTCCATCACGGTCATCGTGCCGTTCTACGGCTATGCGCGGCAGGACAAGAAGCACCGTGGTCGTGAGCCGATCTCCGCGCGGCTGATCGCGGATCTGATGAAGACGGCGGGCGCGGACCGCCTCCTGACCGTCGATCTGCACACCGACCAGATCCAGGGCTTCTTCGACGGTCCGGTGGACCACCTGTTCGCGCTGCCGCTGCTGGCGGACTACGTGGGCAGGAAGCTGGACCGGAACAAGCTGACGGTGGTCTCTCCGGACGCGGGCCGGGTGCGGGTCGCGGACCGCTGGTGCGACCGGCTGGGTGCGCCGCTGGCGATCGTGCACAAGCGGCGTGACAAGGACGTGGCGAACCAGGTGACCGTCCACGAGGTCGTGGGTGAGGTCAAGGGCCGGGTGTGTGTCCTGGTCGACGACATGATCGACACGGGTGGCACCATCTGCGCCGCGGCGGACGCGTTGTTCGCGCACGGTGCGGAGGACGTCATCGTGACGGCGACGCACGGTGTGCTGTCCGGTCCGGCCGCGGACCGGCTGAAGAACTCCCGGGTGAGCGAGTTCGTGTTCACGAACACGCTGCCGACGCCGGGTGAGCTGGGCCAGGACCTGGACAAGATCACGGTTCTGTCGATCGCGCCGACGATCGCGAGCGCGGTGCGTGAGGTGTTCGAGGACGGGTCCGTGACCAGCCTCTTCGACGAGCAGTAAGACGTGCGGTAAGCCGTGCGGTAAGCCGAAAAACGCTTCTGCATGATCGATTTTTCTGTGGCCTCCCTGGCTGAGTAGACTGTGCGAGTTGCTCGGCGAGGGAGGCCGTATCCATGGATACGGCGATCCGTTATCGACGCGCTCTTCGTAGCAGGCCGTTCGTGGCCGGGTGACCACGTCCGTTCTCTTTCTACGAGGAGTGATCCGTATGTCCGAGGTCAAGCTCACCGCCGAGACCCGCAGCGAGTTCGGCAAGGGCGCCGCCCGCCGTATCCGCCGTGACAACAAGGTTCCCGGTGTTCTGTACGGTCGCGGTTCCGACCCGATCCACCTGACCCTCCCGGGCCACGAGCTGCTGCTCGCGCTGCGTACGTCGAACGTCCTGATCTCCCTGGACATCGACGGCAAGACCAACGAGCTGGCCATCCCGAAGTCCGTGCAGCGTGACCCGATCAAGGGCTACCTGGAGCACGTCGACCTCCAGCTGGTCAAGCGCGGCGAGCAGGTCAACGTCGAGATCTACGTCCACACCGAGGGTGAGCTGGCCCCGGGTGCCTTCCTGCTGGAGCACGTCCTGAACGCGCTTCCGGTCGAGGCCGAGGCCACGCACATCCCCGAGTCCGTCACCGTCTCCATCGAGGGTCTGTCGGCCGGCGACTCCGTGCTCGCCAAGGACATCCCGCTGCCCAAGGGCACCAAGCTGGCTGTCGAGGAGGACACGGTCGTCCTGCAGGTCCTGGCCGCGCAGGCCGAGGAGTCCGAGGGCGAGGCCGGCGAGGGTGACGCGGCCGCCGAGGCCTGACCGACGGTTCGGCCGTAGCTGTCGCGTCGCCGCTTCCCGGCGCCCGGCACCGCGGTAGCGATATACGCTCCAGCCGCCGCCCCCCGTTTCAGGGGGCGGCGGCTGCGGCATGTGCAGAGGAGAGATGGACGTGACCACCCCCACCAACGCCCCCTGGCTGATCGTCGGCCTCGGAAATCCCGGGCCCGGGTACGAACGCAACCGGCACAACGTGGGCTTCATGGTGGCCGATCTGCTGGCCGAGCGGGTCGGGGGCCGGTTCAAGCGGGCCGGCAAGGCGCAGGCGCAGGTCGTGGAGGGGCGGATCGGACCGGCCGGCCCCGCGAACCGGCGGGTGGTCCTGGCGAAGCCGATGTCGTTCATGAACCTGTCCGGCGGTCCGGTGAACGCGCTCAAGGACTTCTACAAGGTGCCGGTCGCCAACATCGTGGCGATCCATGACGAGCTGGACATCGACTACGGCGTCCTGCGGCTGAAGCTGGGCGGCGGGGACAACGGTCACAACGGGCTGAAGTCGATGACGAAGGCGTTCGGGGCGGAGTACCACCGGGTGCGGTTCGGGATCGGGCGTCCTCCGGGCCGTATGCAGGTCGCGGACTTCGTGCTGAAGGACTTCTCGTCGAGCGAGCGCAAGGAGCTCGACTACTTCGTGGATCGTGCGGCCGACGCGGTGGAGGCTCTGGTGATCGAGGGGCTGGAGCGGGCGCAAAGCACGTACAACTCCTGACTTGTCCGTCGGCCCGCCGGGCCGGAGTTGACCCCGTGCAGGACCATGGCCAATGATCCCGGCCATGCCTGCCACAGCCGTCCCGTCCCGTCGAGCTTCCCGCCGGGCCCCGGCCGCCGCGCTGCGGTTCGGCCGGCTCGCGTCGATGGGCGTGGTGGCGGTGCTGATCCTGATCGCGGGCGTGTGGGCGTCCTGGGGCAGCGCGCAGTACGTGATGCTGACCAAGGGGCGGGAGCGCGGCACGATCGAGGTGGCGCGGTGCGGGCAGGACGTGTGCAGCGGTCCGTACACGCCGTTGTCGCACGGGTCCGTGGCGCGGGACCAGGTCGACATCGAGAGGTCGGTGGCGGTGGAGAAGGGCCGGGCCTACTCGGTGGTCGTGAAGCCCGGCAGCGATGACGTCGTACGGTCCGGGCCCGCCGGTGTGCTCTATTCCTGGGTGCCGATGGGCGGGGCGCTGCTGCTCGCCTCGGTGGTCGTGGCGGGCGGCCTGCGCAAGTCCGGGCTCGCGTGGGTGCTGGCGGGGTCGGGGGTCGGGCTGCTCACGGCGGCTTTCGTGGCCATCTGACAGCTTTCGCCGTTCTCCGCTTCTGTGGAGAACGTGAGTGTTGTCTGTTCGTGATTGACCAGAGGTCAGCCACGGCTGGATGCTGAGCCGCCCCCTCCACATCTTCCCGTTCCACTCTCGAAGATGGATTACTGCCCCATGCGTATCCTCACCCGCTTCGGCGTCCTGTCCGCCGCGGCCTCGGCAGCCTTCCTGGTCGCCCCGGTCGCCCACGCCACCCCTCCGGGTGACAACGGCACCGTGAAGATCCACGACGCCACCACCGGCGAAGAGCTCCGCAAGAACGAGCCGCACGTCTGCACCTTCTACCTCGACGCCTTCGGCTTCGACGCCGTCCAGGAGGTCGACTGGCACATCGAGGCCTGGGCCCCGACGGCCGATGTCAAGGGCGAGACCGTGAAGTCCGGCGAGATCACGCTGGACAACGACGGCCACGGCCGTACGGACGACCTGTCGCTGCCCGACGGGCACTACAAGCTGTTCTGGAACTTCGACGGGGAGAAGGGCGCCGCCAAGCACAAGGTGTTCTGGACGGACTGCGCGGACGAAGAGGGCGGCGGCGGTACGACGGCCACGCCGACGGCGTCGCCCTCCGGCACCCCCGGTTCGGGCGAGTCCGCCTCCCCCAGCGCCGAGCCCAGCACCGGGACGAGCGCCGAGCCCAGCGAATCCGCCGAGGCCGGGGATTCCCCGTCGGCCTCCTCCTCCGCTTCCGCGCAGGGCTCCACCGGTGACCTCGCCGAGACCGGCAACAGCGCTCCGGTCGGCCTGCTCGCGGGTGTCGCCGCCGCCCTGACGGCTGCGGGCGGTTACCTCGTGGTCAGGCGGCGCCGGGCCTGACGCAGAACCGAGAAGCGGTGCCCCTGATCTCTCGGGGGCACCGCTTCTTTCTGTCAAGGAGGGTCAGCCGGTGTTGCGCAGGCCCGCGGCGACGCCGTTGACCGTCAGGAGCAGGGCGCGGGCGAGCAGCGGGTCGGCGGGCTCGCCGGCGGCGGCCGCGTCGCGCTGGCGCTTGAGCAGGGTCACCTGGAGGTAGGAGATCGGGTCCAGGTAGGCGTCGCGGATGGAGAAGGTCTGCTTGAGGACCGGGGTGGCGTCGAGGAGTTCGTCCTCGCCGGTGATCTTCAGGACCTCGCGGACGGTGAGCTCGTGCTCGGCCTCGATGTCGGCGAAGACGTGCTGGAGCTCGGCGGGGACGAGGGTCTCGACGTAGTGCCGGGCGATGCGCAGGTCGGTCTTCGCGAGCGTCATCTCGACGTTGGAGATGAAGTTCCGGAAGAAGTGCCACTGCTCGTGCATCTCGTCGAGCACGGTGTCGAGGCCGGCCTCGCGCAGCGCCTTGAGGCCGGAGCCGACGCCGAACCAGCCGGGGACGATCTGCCGGGACTGGGTCCAGCCGAACACCCACGGGATGGCGCGCAGGCCGTCGAGGGAGACGCCCGAGCCGGGGCGGCGGGAGGGCCGTGAGCCGAGGTGCAGGTCGGCGAGCTGGTCCACCGGTGTCGACGCGAGGAAGTACGTCGGCAGGTCCGGGTCCTCGACGAGCCTGCGGTACGCGGCGTGCGCGGCGTCCGACACGACGTCCATCGCCGCGTCCCAGCGGGCCAGGGCCTCGTCGGACTGGCGGGGGGCGGTGTGCAGGGCGGACGCCTGGAGGGTGGCCGCGACCGTGAGTTCCAGGTTCTCCCGGGCCAGGGACGGCACGAGGTACTTGTCGGAGATGACCTCGCCCTGCTCGGTGACCTTGATCTCGCCCTCCAGGGTGCCCCAGGGCTGGGCGAGGATCGCGTCGTGGGAGGGGCCGCCACCGCGGCCGACGGTGCCGCCGCGGCCGTGGAAGAGGCGCAGGCGTACGCCGTACCGGTGGGCGACGTCACGCAGCCGCCGCTGCGCCCGGTGGATCTCCCACTGGCTGGTGGTGATGCCGCCGAACTTGGAGGAGTCGGAGTAGCCGAGCATGACCTCCTGGACGTCCCCGCGCAGCGCGACCAGGCGCCGGTAGGAGGGGTCGGAGAGCATGTCCTCCAGGATGGTGTCGGCGGCCTTGAGCTCGTCGGTGGTCTCCAGGAGCGGCACGATGCCGATCTTCGCCCACCCGGCGTGCAGGTCGAGAAGACCCGCCTCGCGGGCCAGCACCGCCGCCGCGAAGACGTCGTCGGCACCCTGGCACATCGAGATGATGTACGACTCGATGACCTCGGGCCCGAAGACCTCCAGGGCGCGCTTCACGGTCTGGAAGACACCGAGGGTCTTCTCGCCTGCCGCGTCGACCGGAGCCGGGGTGGGCGCGAGGGGCCTGCGGGAGCGCAGCTCCTTGGCGAGCAGCTTGGACCGGTACTCGCGGGGCATGTCCGCGTACCGCCAGGACTCCTCGCCGAGGCGGTCGAAGAGCTGCCCGAGGGCGTGGTGGTGGGCGTCGGCGTGCTCGCGGACGTCCATGGTGGCGAGCTGGAGGCCGAAGGCGGACAGCGTGCGGATGGTGCGGTCCATCCGGCCGTCGGCGAAGAGGCCACCGCGGTGTTCCCTGAGCGAGCTCTGGATCAGGGTCAGGTCGTGCAGCAGTTCGCCGGTGCCGAGGTAGTCGCGGCCGTCCTCGTGCGGGATGCCCCTGGCCAGCCGGGTCTTGGTGTTCTCCAGCTTCTGCCGGATGCAGGTCGCCTTGAGGCGGTACGGCTCCTCGGCGTTGAGGCGCTTGTAGCGGGGGCTGATCTCCGGCAGGCGCTCCAGGTCGGCCTTCAGGGACTCCAGGAGTTCCTCGGTGGCGCCGGTGTAGCGGATGGAGTTTGACAGGAAGCCGCGCAGCTCGTCGATGAGCTCCAGGGCGTCGTTGATGCCGTGCTCGTGCTGGAGGATCAGGACGTCCCAGGTGACCTGGGGGGTGACGTTGGGGTTGCCGTCGCGGTCGCCGCCGATCCAGGTGCCGAAGGTGAGGGGGCGGGTGGCGTCGGGGATCCTGACGCCGACGCGCTCCAGTTCGGCCGTCAGGTCCTCCAGGACGTCGCCGACCGCGCCGGCGTGCAGCTCGTCGAGGTAGTAGATGGCGTTGCGGGCCTCGTCGGCGGGCTCGGGGCGTACCACCCGGAGTTCGTCGGTCTGCCAGACGAGGTCGATGTTCTCGGCCAGACGGGTGTCGTGGCGGCGCCGGTCGGTCTCGATGACCGGGGTCTCCAGGAGGGCCGCGATCCGGCGGAGCTTGTTCAGCACGGAGCGGCGGGCGGCCTCGGTCGGGTGGGCGGTGAAGACCGGGCGGACGTTGAGGTTGGCGACGGTCTGGCGCAGGTGCTCGGGGTCGGCGTCCTTGAGGCGGTCGGCCGTACGGGCGAGCAGACCGCCCTCGGCGGCGCGCCGGGCCCGCAGCTCACGGCCGCGGTGCACCTGCTCGGTGACGTTGGCCAGGTGGAAGTAGGTGGAGAAGGCGCGCACCAGCTTGGCGGCGGTCTCCAGTTCGGTGCCGCGCAGCAGTTCGGCGGCGGCCTCGCCGTCCTCGCGGGTGAGGCGGCGCACCTTCTCGACGAGTTCCAGCAGCTCGGGGCCCTCCTGGCGGACGAGGGTCTCGCCCAGGAGGTCGCCCAGCCGACGGATGTCGGCGCGCAGCTCGGTACTGGTCGATGTGGCGCTCGTAGTGAGGTCGTCGGCACTGCTCACAGGTGCGGCTCCTTGCAGTGTTGAAGCTCGTCCGGCAGGGGAACCCGGACGGCGGTCGTGCGGCAGCCGCCGCATACGGCCGGGCCATCCGGGAAACAAAATCAGAGCGGACCGCGCTGTCCGACCGACTCCAAGGATAGGTGTCCATGCGGACGCGCAGACTCTCGGGCTCTTGCCGCCGGGCGCCGCACTGCCATACTTACGACGCCGTAGGTTACGGAACCGTAGGTACCGTCGTAACGGAACCCGGGAAGGATTCCCGCAGCCCGGCACCTCGTCTCACACCCTCGAAACCCCACAGGGGACGCCCATGACCACGCGCTCCGATGTGATCGCAGACGCCCCGAAGACGACCGACGGCTCGACACCGCCCTCCGCGACGCTGGGTGGTGAGCAGAAACGCTCGCTCGAACAGATCACGCTGCTCCTGTTCATCATCGTCCCGTTCCTGGCAGTGCTCGCGGCGGTGCCGCTGGCCTGGGGCTGGGGTGTGAGCTGGCTCGATCTGGGTCTTCTCGTCTTCTTCTACTACCTCGGCTGTCACGGCATCACGATCGGCTTCCACCGCTACTTCACGCACGGCTCCTTCAAGGCCAAACGGCCCCTGAGAATCGCGCTGGCGATCATGGGCTCGATGGCGGTCGAGGGGCCGCTGGTGCGGTGGGTGGCCGACCACCGCAGACACCACAAGTTCTCCGACGCCGAGGGCGACCCCCACTCGCCGTGGCGGTTCGGGGAGACGGTCCCGGCACTGATCAAGGGCCTGTGGTGGGCCCACATCGCCTGGATGTTCGACGAGGAGCAGACCCCGCAGGAGAAGTACGCGCCGGACCTGGTGAAGGACCCGGCGATGCGGGCGATCTCGCGCCAGTTCATCTTCTGGGCCATGCTCTCCCTGGCCCTGCCGGCCGTGATCGGCGGTCTGGTGACGATGTCCTGGTGGGGCGCGTTCACCGGCTTCTTCTGGGGCTCCCTGGTCCGCGTCTGCCTGCTCCACCACGTGACCTGGTCGATCAACTCGATCTGCCACGCGGTCGGCAAGCGGCCCTTCAAGTCCCGGGACCGCTCGGGGAACGTGTGGTGGCTGGCCGTGCTGTCCTGCGGTGAGTCCTGGCACAACCTGCACCACGCCGACCCGACTTCGGCGCGGCACGGGGTGATGCGGGGCCAGGTGGACTCCTCGGCGCGGTTCATCCGCTGGTTCGAGATGCTCGGCTGGGCGTACGACGTGCGCTGGCCGTCACGCTCACGTATCGATTCACGCCGGAACACGGGCGGGGACGGCTCCCGGCGCAGGGAGGAGACCGCCGAGGCGGCATGATGGACGCCGTGGCGACCGACTCCAGCAGTACCCCGAGCGACGAAGCGAAGCCGCGGCGTGTCCGGCGCACCCGGATGACGGGGGCCGAGCGCCGCGCGCAGCTTCTGGAGATCGGTCGCACGCTCTTCGCCTCGAAGGGCTTCGAGGCCACGTCGGTGGAGGAGATCGCGGCGAAGGCGGGCGTCTCCAAGCCGGTGGTGTACGAGCACTTCGGCGGCAAGGAGGGCCTGTACGCGGTGGTGGTGGACCGTGAGATGCGGCGCCTGCTGGACATGGTGACGAGTTCTCTCACCGCCGGTCACCCCCGCGAACTGTGCGAACAGGCGGCCTTCGCCCTCCTCGACTACATCGAGGAGCACACGGACGGCTTCCGCATCCTGGTCCGGGACTCCCCCATCCCCCAGTCCACCGGGTCCTTCGCCTCGCTCATCTCGGACATCGCGACCCAGGTGGAGGACATCCTGGGCCGCGAGTTCAAGCGCCGCGGCTTCGACCCCAAGCTGGCCCCCCTCTACGCCCAGGCCCTGGTCGGCATGGTCGCCCTGACCGGGCAGTGGTGGCTGGACGTGCGCCGCCCGAAGAAGGCGGAGGTGGCGGCCCACCTGGTGAACCTGGCCTGGCACGGCCTGGACGGCCTGGAGGCCAAGCCGCGCCTGATAGGACGCCGGAAGAGCTAGGGCGCGGAACGGAGGCCATGTCGGAGACGGTCTGCCGGGTGTGCGGGCGCGACGACGGCTCGCTCCTGTGGGACCGCCACGGCGTGCCGCAGTACGTGATCTGCGACTGCCGCGGCATCGAGTCGGGTCTCGGCGACGACGAGCTGTCCAAGGTCCGTGCGAACCGGGGCCACTGGGTGGCCCGGGGCGCCCCCTGGGACGTACCGAAGCACCGCCCCGCGGGCTGGGATGTCCTGCGGCAACTGTCCGCGGTCCCGGTGGAATGGCGCTGAGCCCTCCCGCACGGAAGGAGATCGGCCCCGTGCCATCCGGACAAGAACTCCCGCCGCCGCCCGGCCCGGAGTGGGAGACCGTCTGCCGGATCTGCGGGCACGACGACGATCCGGAACCCTTCTGGGAGAGCGGCTGGCCCAACGAGGGCGCCATCTGCCCCTGCTGCGGCAATGAGCCCAGCGTGAACGACGTCAGCGTGCCGGCTCTGCGGGAGAAGCGCGGTCACTGGCTCGGGCAGGGTGCTCCCTGGGATTCGCCGAGTTTCCGTCCGAAGGACTGGGACATCCTGCAGCAGGTGGAGCACATCCCGGCCGAGTGGCGCTGACCCGTCCCCGGCGCGCACGACGACGGCCCGTGCACCCCCAGGGGTGCACGGGCCGCTGTGTTGTCGTGCCGTCAGTGTTTAAAGGTGTCCTTCGCCTTTTCCTTGGCCTGACGTGCGTCGCCCTTGGACTGCTCCATGCGGCCCTCGGCCTCCAGGCGCTCATTGCCGACCGCGCGCCCCACGGTCTCCTTGGCCTTGCCCTTGGCCTGTTCCTTCTTGCCCTTGGCCTTCTGGTCTCCAGCCACCGTTCTCACTCCCAGTGATTGCGGACTCCGCTGTCATCGCTGCGGGTGACCCGGCCCGCGCCGCTCAAACCAGGAACTCCAGCCGGTTGCCCACGAAGTCGTACGAGTGGAACCGCCGCCGCCCCGGCAGTCCCTCGTCCCACAGGACCGTCACGCCGTTCGCTGCCAGCCGGTCGGCGTACGCCGAGATGTCCGTGACCCGGAGCCCCGGGTGGGCCTTCTCCGCCGGCCTGAAGCCCGCCTCGATCCCCAGGTGCAGCTCCACGTCCGCCGCCCGGAACCAGCACCCGCCCCGCGCCGCGAGCGCCGGCGGCTTGGGGATCTCGGTCATGCCGAGGACGCCGACGTAGTACGACCGCAGCAGGTCCTCCGAGCCGGGGGGCGCGGCCAGCTGCACATGGTCGACAGCCGTGAGCATCAGTCCGTCCTCCGGGCCACCGTGAAGATACGGCGGAACGGGAACGGCGTGCCGTGCGCTCCCGGTGGGTACGCCTCGCGCAGGGCCGCCCGGTAGGCGGCCAGGAACTCCGCGCGGGCCTCCGGGTCGTCGGCGAGCGCGGCCAGGACGGGCCGTAGACCGGTGCCCTTCACCCAGTCCAGGACCGGGTCCTCGCCCTGCAACAGGTGCACGTACGTCGTCTCCCACGCGTCCACCTCGCAGCCCAGGTCGGCCAGCTTCGCCAGATAGGCCTCGGGCCCGAGGACCGCGTCGTCGTGGCGCAGGGTCTGAGCGAGGCCCATGGACCCGGCCAGCTCGCGCATCAGCCGGTGGCTCGGGGAGTCGAAGTTGCCGGGCACCTGGAAGGCGAGGGTGCCGCCGGGGGCGAGCCCGGCGATCCAGTCGGCGAACCGCTCCACGTGCCCCGGCACCCACTGCAGCGTCGCGTTGCTGACGATGAGGTCGTACGGCTGTGAGGGCGTCCACGTGCGGACGTCGGCGTGGGCGAAGTCGAGCCGGCCGCCGCCGGAGGTGGGACCGGCGTACTCGACCTGTGCCTTGTCGAGCATCTCGGCGGAGTTGTCGTAGCCGGTGATGCGGGCCGTGGGCCAGCGTGCGGCGAGCAGTGCCGTCACGTTGCCGGGGCCGCAGCCCAGGTCGGCGATCAGGGGCCGTTCGCCGGGCAGGTCCGGGACGCGGGCGAGGAGGTCGGTGAAGGGGCGGGCGCGGTGGTCGGCGTGGCGGAGGTACTGAGCGGGGTCCCAAGTCGTCATGGGACTCACTGTCCCCGCAGATTTATCTTGATGTCAAGAGACTTCACATCAAGAGACTTCATGTCGACACAACCACTACACTGATCGTCATGGAGGACGAGGTCGATCGGCTGGTCGCTGCGTGGCGCCGGGAGCGCCCTGACCTCGACGTGGAACCGCTCGAGGTGCTCAGCCGGGTGAGCAGACTGGCCCGGCACCTGGACCGGGCACGCCGGCTGGCCTTCGCCGAGCACAGTCTGGAGCCCTGGGAGTTCGACGTGCTGACCGCGCTCAGGCGCGCGGGGACGCCGTATCAGCTCTCCCCCGGACAGCTGCTGACCCAGACCCTGGTCACCTCGGGCACGATGACCAACCGCATCGACCGGCTGGCCAAGAAGAACCTGGTGGAGCGGCTGCCCGACCCGAGCGACCGGCGCGGGGTGCTGGTCCGGCTCACGGAGGACGGCAAGGACCGCGCGGACCAGGCCCTCGCCGGTCTGCTGGAACAGGAACGCGCGATCCTCGCCGAGCTCTCCCGCGCCCAGCGGGGGGAACTGGCCGGGCTGCTACGCCAGTTGACCGCCCCGTTCGACAACATCCCCGGCTAGGTCGACCGGCCCCACGCCCGCGCGCCGCGCCAGGGCGACGGCGGCCAGGGTGGAGTGGACGCCCAGCTTGCCGAGGACGTTCTGCATGTGGGTGCGCACGGTGTGCGGGGAGAGGAACAGTCTCTCCGCGACCGCCTTGCGGCCGAGCCCGGCCACCATGCAGCGCAGCACCTCCCGCTCGCGCGGGGTGAGGGACTCCACCAGCCGCTCGCTCTCGGTGCGGTGCTTGCGGGCGGCGGTGAGCTCCCGCAGCACCCCGGTGAGCAGGGCGGGCGGCAGATGGGTCTCGTCGCGCAGCACCCCCCGGATGACGGTGAGCAGCCGGGACAGCGAGCAGTCCTTGGCGACCCAGCCCGAGGCGCCGGCCTGCAGGGCGAGCGCGGCCCGCCGCGGATCGTCCTTCTCGGCGAGCACGACGATCCGGACCGCCGGCTGCGCGGTACGGACCCCGACGACCAGCGATATGCCGTCGACGAGACCGTCCTCGTTGCCCTCCTGCACGGACAGGGCGGGCCTGATGCCCTGGACGTTGCCGCCCAGATCCGCGTCGACGAGCAGCACGTCGAAACGGCGGCCCTCGCCGGCCGCGCGCTCCATGGAGCGCAGCGCGGCGGGACCGCTGCCGGCCGCGGAGACCTCCACGTCGGGCTCGGCCGCCAGCGCTGCGGCGAGCGACTCGGCGAAGATGCGATGGTCGTCGACGACCAGGACTCGGATACGAACCACGAAACCCCCTTCCCCAAGCTCTCGAAGAGCAGGGGATACCCCATCGTCTTCGTCTGAGGACGACTCGGGAGACGACACCGCCGCCGGTACGGCGCCCGAAGCACGATGGCCGCACGGCCGCCGCCGTGCAAGAACTGTTACCCCCACTTCGGGCGCCGTACCCGACTGTCTCGCCCCCTGATCAGCACCGGCCCCCACCGGTGCTGTTCATCAGGGTACGGCCGAGGGCCAGGAGCGGAAGGTTATTTGCAGAACTGGCTGTCCGGTGCGTTTATGGTGAGCCGCATGTTTCGTCTGGAGACAGAAGTCGACAAAGCCCGGCAAGATCTGCTCCGCAAACGGCTGCGGGACACCAACACGGCCGCCTCCCCCGTCCTGCGCGCCCTGCGCGGAACCCCAGGTGAAAGGGAACTCCCGCTCCACGTCTGGGCGTTGGACGACTCCGGCGCCCTCGCGGGCGGACTGGTCGGCCACACCTGGACCAGCTGGCTGCATGTGACCTACCTGTGGGTCGACGGACGGCACCGCGGGGCGGGTCTGGGTTCGCAGTTGCTCTCACGGGCGGAGCGCCTGGCCCGGCGCGGCCGGGGCTGCACCGCCGCACGGCTGGAGACCTGGGACTTCCAGGCGCCGGAGTTCTACAAGAAGCAGGGATACGAGGTGGTGTGCGTGATCCCGGACTATCCGCCGGGGGTCACGGAGTACACGCTCACCAAGCGGCTCACCGTCTGAAGCGCCAGGAGCCCGGCTCGTCCGCCGGTTCCAGACCCAGCTCTCCGGCGATGCCGGCGGCGCGGCGATGGGGGACGTCGGGGTAGTGGGCGGGGTGGACCTCGACGAAGCCGTGGTCGTCGGCCGAGGCCGTGCGCAGCGCCTCGCGGAGCGTGTGTTCCTGTT
This sequence comes from Streptomyces sp. NPDC005483, assembly GCF_040606035.1. Classification (NCBI taxonomy): domain Bacteria; kingdom Bacillati; phylum Actinomycetota; class Actinomycetes; order Kitasatosporales; family Streptomycetaceae; genus Streptomyces; species Streptomyces sp. NPDC005483. The sequence continues at coordinate 82,931 of NZ_JBEXEA010000016.1, read as the reverse complement.
CCTCGACCCTGGCCCGCTCCTCCCGCCGACGGGCGACGGCCGCACCCCGGCGGCCCGTGGCGGCGACGATGCCGAGCGCGATCAGCGCGAACGCCCCCACGCCCAGGACGTCGCCGGTCGCGTCCGCGTCGCCCGGGAGCCGGGGACGCAGGACGCCCTCGGGGTCCGCGAGCACGGTGACGCTCTGGCCCACGGCCAGACTGCCGGACCTGGCCTGGAGGGCGGGGCCCGGGAGCCTGGTGCCGTCGCGGCGGGCGAGGGCGTAGTCGTAGGTGTCCGACCTGTGTCCCTGGTCCGGGGCGGGCCAGTCCCGCAGGACGGTGGCGGTGACGCGTTCGCCGCGCCGCTCCAGGGTGAGGTCGTCGCGGGCCAGGTCGGCGATGTACACGGCCACCAGGGAAGCCCCGACCACCAAAAGCGCCCCCGACAGGCCCGTCTCGTCCGCGCACAGCTTCGTCAGCAGCACGACGAGGAGCACGCCGTGCGCGATCCACAGGGGCACCAGGAGCTGAAAGCCGTGGTGGTCCGCCAGCAGGAAGAAGCAGGCGATCGCGGCGAGCGCATAGCAGCCGATGCCGACCGCCGACAGGATGCGAAGGTGCCCTCGACTCACGCTCCGACGTTACTGGGGCGTATGTCAGGGAGAGGCCCGGCTTTCGCCAAGTTCGGATCAAGCCGGGCAAAACAGCGGTCAGCCGGTCTCAGACCAGGCGCCGCGCTCCCGCCGACGGCACCGCCTCGAAGACCCGCGGAGCGGTGAACTCCGCTGCGGCGAAGGCCTCTTGGACCGCCTTGGTGAGGGGCTCCACGTCGGCCGCCTCCGCCAGCACGATCGCCGAGCCGCCGAAGCCGCCGCCGGTCATCCGGGCCCCGAGGGCACCGGAGGCGAGGGCGGTGTCGACGACCAGGTCCAGCTCGGGGCAGGAGATCCGGAAGTCGTCCCGGAGGGAGGCGTGGCCGGCCACCAGCACCGGGCCGATCGCGCGGGTGTCACCGCCCGACTCCAGCAGGGCGACGACCTTCTCGACCCGCTCGTCCTCGGTGACGACATGGCGGACCAGGCGTACGGCCTCCTCGTCGTCGCCGAGCCTCTCGAGGGCCGCGTCGAGCTCGCCGTAGGGGATGTCCCGCAGCGCGTCCACGCCCAGCAGGGCCGCTCCCCGCTCGCAGCCCGCGCGGCGCTTGCCGTACTCGCCCTCGCTGTGGGAGTGCTTGACGCGGGTGTCGACGACGAGCAGGACCATGCCCTCGGCGGCGAGGTCGAAGGGGATCTGTTTCTGGGAGAGGTCCCGGGTGTCGAGGAACAGGGCGTGACCGGCCTGGCAGCAGGCGGACGCGGTCTGGTCCATGATCCCGGTGGGGGCGCCGACGTAGACGTTCTCGGCGCGCTGGCACAGGCGGGCCAGCTGCCAGGGCTGGAGGCCGAGGTCGTACAGGTCGTTCAGCGCGAGCGCGATGACGACCTCCAGGGCCGCCGAGGAGGACAGGCCCGCGCCCGCCGGGACCGTCGAGGCGAGGTGGACGTCCGCGCCGGTGACCGGATGTCCTGCCTCGCGCAGCGCCCAGACCACACCGGCCGGGTAGGCGGTCCAGTCGCGGTCGCTCTCGGGGGCGAGCTCGTCCAGGCGCAGCTCGACGACACCGCCCTCGACGTCGGCCGAGTGCAGGCGCAGGACGCCGTCCTCGCGCTTGGAGACGGCCGCGACCGCGGTGTGCGGCAGCGCGAAGGGCATCACGAAGCCGTCGTTGTAGTCGGTGTGCTCACCGATGAGGTTGACGCGGCCCGGCGCCGACCAGACACCCTCGGGCTCGGTCCCGTAGAGCTCGACGAAACCGTCCCGGACCTGCTGTGCCGCCACTACTGCTCCCTTGCTGCGCTGATGGTCTGAGCGAACTCCCACGCGTCCGCGACGATCCCCGCGAGATCCGCGCGGGTCGGGTTCCAGCCCAGCTTCTCGCGGGCGGTGGCGGCGGAGGCGACCAGGGTGGCCGGGTCGCCGGCCCGGCGTGGGGCCACGACCTCGGGGACCGGGTGGCCGGTGACCTGGCGGACGGTCTCGATGACCTGGCGGACGGAGAAGCCCTCGCCGTTGCCGAGGTTGCAGATGAGGTGCTCGCCCGGCTGGGCCGCCTTCAGGGCGAGGAGGTGGGCGTCGGCCAGGTCGGCGACGTGGATGTAGTCGCGCACACAGGTGCCGTCCGGGGTCGGGTAGTCCTCGCCGAAGACGTTGATCGCCTCCCGCTTGCCCTGGGCGACCTGGAGGATCAGCGGGATGAGGTGCGACTCGGGGTCGTGCCGCTCGCCCTGCCTGCCGTAGGCGCCGGCCACGTTGAAGTACCGCAGGGACACGGCACCGAGGCCGTGCGCGTTCGCCTCGCTGGTGATCATGAAGTCGACGGCGAGCTTGGAGGCGCCGTACGGGTTGGTGGGCCGGGTCGGCGCCGACTCGACGATCGGCACCTCCTCGGGCTCCCCGTACGTGGCGGCCGTGGAGGAGAAGACGAGCTTCTTGACGCCGGCCTCGCGCATGGCGCCGAGCAGCGCCATCGTCCCGCCGACGTTGTTCTCCCAGTACTTCTCCGGCTTCACGACCGACTCGCCGACCTGCGAGAACGCGGCGAAGTGGAGCACGCCCTCGAAGGAGGAGTCCAGCCACTTGGCGGCGTCGCGGATGTCGCCCTCGATGAAGGCGGCCCCGGCCGGGACGCCCTCGCGGAAGCCGGTGGAGAGGTTGTCGAGGACGACGACCTCGTGCCCGGCCTCCAGCAGGTGCTGGGCCACGACACCGCCGACATAACCCGCGCCACCTGTCACCAGGTACTTCATGAACTCGCTACCTCTCGCAGTCGCTGAGCCGCGGCTTCCGGTCGGATGTCGTTGATGAAGACGTTCATGCCCGACTCGGAGCCCGCGAGGAACTTCAGCTTGCCGGACGTACGGCGGATGGTGAAAAGCTCGAGGTGCAGCGCGAAGTCGTCACGGCTCACGCCCTCGAACTCCTCCAACTGCCCGAACGGCGCCTGGTGCCAGCCGGCGATGTACGGCGTAGGAGGCTCGCCCGCACCTTCCTTCCCTCCACCCGGCCCATCGAAGATCCGGTCGAAGCGCCTCAAGAGTTCCAGATAGACCTTGGGGAACTCTGTGCGGGCGTCCTCGTCGAGGCCGAGCAGGTCCGGCACCCGGCGCCTGGGGTACAGGTGCACCTCGTACGGCCAGTGCGCCGCGAAGGGCACGAAGGCGACCCAGTGCTCGCTCTCCAGGACGACCCGCTCGCCGGCGAGCTCGCTCTCCAGGACGGCGTCGAAGAGGTTCTGCCCTCCGGTCGCCTCCTTGTGGGCCGCGAGGGAACGCAACATCAGGGCGGTGCGAGGGGTGGTGAACGGGTAGGCGTAGATCTGGCCATGCGGGTGACCCAGGGTCACACCGATCTCCGCACCCCTGTTCTCGAAACAGAAGACCTGCTCCACGGAGGGCAGATGCGACAGCTCCGACGTCCGGTCGGTCCACGCGTCCAGGACGAGCCGCGCCTGCTCCTCCGTGAGGTCGGCGAAGGACGCGTTGTGGTCCGAGGTGAAGCAGACGACCTCACACCGCCCCGAGTCGCCGGCCAGCGAGGGGAAACGGTTCTCGAAGACCACGGCGTCGTACGACGAGTCCGGGATCTCGCTCAGCCGGTCACCCTGCGAGGGGCACAGCGGGCACTCGTCCTTGGGCGGGTGGTAGATGCGCCCCTGTCGGTGGGAGGCGATGGCCACGGAGTCGCCGAGCAGCGGATCCCGACGAACCTCGGACGTGGTGACAGTCCGCTCCAGCGGACGCCGGTCCACGGCGTCGCGGACGGTGTCGTCGCGCAGGTCGTAGTAGATGAGCTCGCGACCGTCGGCCAGCCGGGTCGAGGTCTTCTTCACCGCTGGGACTCCTTCACTCAAACATAACTAAACACAAGTAACCATAACCACCCACCCACGTCAACATCGGAATCAAACAAAGCGCACCAGTCGAGGTGTTCACTTGCTGACTATGCAGACCCCCACAAAAGGCGCATACCTGGCCGCCGAGCTCCGGCTCCCCACCAACTGGCTCGACTACACGATCCTCGGCATCTACTTCGTCGTCGTCCTCGGCATCGGCTTCGCGGCCCGCCGCTCGGTGAAGACGAGCCTGGACTTCTTCCTCTCCGGCCGCTCACTGCCCGCCTGGATCACGGGTCTCGCCTTCATCTCCGCCAACCTGGCCGCCACGGAGATCCTGGGGATGGCCGCCAACAGCGCACAGTACGGCGCCTACACGGTCCACTGGTACTGGATCGGCGCCATCCCGGCCATGGTCTTCCTCGGCCTGGTGATGATGCCCTTCTACTACGGCAGCAAGGTGCGCTCGGTCCCCGAGATGCTGCTCCTGCGCTTCGACAAGTGGGCGCACCTGCTCAGCTCGGCCCTGTTCGCCTTCGCGGCCATCCTGATCGCCGGCGTGAACCTCTACGCCCTCGCGATCGTGGTCGAGGCACTGCTGGGCTGGCCGCAGTGGGTGGCCATCATCGTGGCCGGCGCCTTCGTCCTCGCCTACATCACCCTCGGCGGCCTCTCCTCCGCGATCTACAACGAGGTCCTCCAGTTCTTCGTGATCCTGGCGGCCCTGATCCCCCTGGTCTTCCTGGGCCTGAAGAAGGTCGGCGGCTGGGACGGCCTGACCGACAAGCTGACGGCGGAGCACGGGGCGAACTTCACGACGGCCTGGGGCGGCACGGGCATCGGCAGCGCGAACCCGCTGGGCGCGAACTGGCTGACGATCGTGCTGGGCCTCGGCTTCGTGCTGTCGTTCGGCTACTGGACGACGAACTTCGCGGAGGTCCAGCGAGCGCTGTCGGCGAAGAACCTGAGCGCGGCCCAGCGCACCCCGCTGATCGCCGCGTACCCGAAGATCTTCATCGTCTTCCTGGTCATGATCCCGGGCCTGGTGGCGGCGGCCCTGATCCCCGGCTTCGGCACCACCAAGTCCGGCTACCAGTACAACGACGCCATCCCGTACCTGATGGAACAGCTCCTGCCCAACGGCGTCCTTGGCATCGCGGTCACCGGCCTCCTGGCCGCCTTCATGGCGGGCATGGCGGCGAACGTCTCGTCCTTCAACACGGTGTTCACGAACGACATCTGGGGGCGGTACGTGATGCGGGGGCGGGAGGACGGCTACTACGTCCGCTTCGGCCGTCTGATCACGGTGATCGGCGTCTGCGCGTCGGTGGGAACAGCGTTCCTGGCGTCCTCCTTCTCGAACATCATGAGCTACCTCCAGACGCTGTTCTCCTTCTTCAACGTGCCGATGTTCGTCGTCTTCATCGTCGGCATGTTCTGGAAGCGCGCGTCCGTGAAGTCCGGCTTCTGGGGTCTGCTGGCCGGCACGGTCGCGGCGATGGTGAACTACTTCTGGATCTACAAGCAGGGCATCATCGACATCCCCACCGACCAGGGTGCCAACTTCGTCTCCGCGATCGTGGGCTTCGTGGCCGGTGCGGTGGTCATGGTCGCCGTGTCCCTCTTCACGGCGCCCAAGCCCGCCGAGGAACTCCAGGGCCTCGTCTACGGCACGACGTCCCCCGGCATGAGCGAGCCGCCCGCCGTCGGCGACGACGCCTGGTACCGCAGGCCGGCCCTGCTGGGCTGGGGTGCGGTGGTACTGGCGGCCGCCTGCTACATCCCGTTCTCGTTCTGATCTCGGAGGATTGAGAAACCATGTCCGAACACGACGTCCAGCGGGAAGTCTCCGAACTCCAGGCGAAGTCGGCGACGGCTGCCCGCATCTTCGACCTGCGCCGCATCATCGGCGGCCTGTTCGTCCTCTACGGCATCATCGTCACGATCGCCGGAATCAACCCCTCCGACGCCACCCTCGACAAGGCCGAGGGCGTCAACATCAACCTCTGGACCGGGTTGGGGATGCTGCTCCTCGGCATCTTCTTCCTGGTCTGGCAGAAACTGAAGCCGGTGGTGCCGCCACAGCTGGAGACACCTGAGGAGTAGGGCGGCGCCGGGGGGTGCCGGGTCGGGTCGTCGGGCGGGTGCGGGTGGGTTGTGGCTGGTCGCGCGGGCAGCTGCGCTGGGCTTGAGCGGGTCGCCTAGAGGCGTGCCCGGGTCGGGTCGTCGGCGGGTGCGGGTCCGTTGTGGCTGGTCGCGCGGGCAGCTGCGCCCCTGGGGGGTTGCAGTCACCCCCCGCCCCACCGGGCCGCAGCTGCGCCGCAGGCATCAGGAGCGCGGGGAACTGCGCGACCAGCCCCCACCGAACCCGCACAGGCCGCCGCAGGCATTCAGGGGCGCGGGGAACTGCGCACAACGCCCGCCCCCACCGGCCCGCAGACACCCGACGACCCCAGGCCCCCGACCGCCTACCCCGGCCCCACCACCGGAGACTGCGGTACAGGACCCGCCCGATCCAGCAACCCCGTCCGCGCAGCCAACGCCGCCGCCTCCAAGCGGGAGCCCACGCCCAGTTTCATCAGGACCCGCTGCACATGGGTACGGGCGGTGGACGGCGCTATCCCCATCCCCGCCGCGATCAGCCGCGTGTCCTCCCCGTCGGCCACCCGCACCAGCACCTCCACCTCCCGAGGCGTCAGCATCTGGAGCAACCGCTGCCCCTCGTCATCCGGCTGGGCCGCGGGATTCAGCAGCTCACTGAACGCCCCCTGGAGCAACTGCGGGGCAACGGCCGCCTCCCCCGCCCGGGCCTTCATGATCGCCCGCTCGACGCCCTCTATCCGCTCGTCGTGCCGCACATAGCCGGAGGCCCCCGCGGCGAAGGCGGCGGCGATCCCCCGAGGGCTGGGGACCGGTCCCAGCACCAGCACCGCCACCTGCGGCCGCTCCCGCTTTATCTTCACGACCGGATCGAACATCCCCGGCTCGGCCGGCGTGGCCGTCCCCAGCAGGCACACCTCGGGCGCCCGGCTGATCACCAGCTCCGCCGCCCCCGCGGCAGGCGCCGCCGCCGCGAGCACCCGGTGCCCGCGCAGTTTCAGCGCCGAGGCCAGCGCCTCGGCGAGCAATCGGTGGTCGTCGACCACCATGAGCCGAACTCCCATCGAGCAACCCCCCAGTCCCCCCAATGGATCCGCGTGAATGCCCCCGGAAGCTACACGCTTGTTCGACGTTGCGCTTCCCCTACTGGTGAGAAGTGCCCCGGATCGATGTAATTTCTGGATTTCGCCTCATTCGCGGTTGAAAGACCTCACGCGTCCTCGGCGAGCTCCAGCCACCGCATCTCCAGCTCCTCCCGCTCCCCGGCGAGGTCCCGCAGTTCGGCGTCGAGGGAGGCCACCTTGGCGAAGTCGGTGGCGTTGTCGGCGATCAGGGCGTGCAGCTTGGTCTCCTTCTCGGAGATCTTGTCGAGCTGCCGCTCGATCTTCTGGAGTTCCTTCTTGGCGGCCCGCTGATCGGCGGAGCTCCGCTCGACGGCGGGCTTCTCCACCACGGGCGCCGAGGCGGCGGCCGCCTCCTCCATCCGCTGTCGCCGCTCCAGGTACTCGTCGATACCGCGCGGCAGCATCCGCAGGGTGGCGTCCCCGAGCAGCGCGAAGACCCGGTCGGTCGTCCGCTCGACGAAGAACCGGTCGTGGGAGATGACGACCATCGAGCCGGGCCACCCGTCGAGGACGTCTTCCAGCTGGGTCAGCGTCTCGATGTCGAGGTCGTTCGTGGGCTCGTCCAGGAACAGCACGTTCGGCTCGTCCATCAGCAGCCGCAGCAGCTGCAGCCGCCGCCGCTCACCACCCGAGAGATCCCCGACCGGCGTCCACTGCTTCTCCTTGTTGAAACCGAAGGTCTCGCAGAGTTGCCCGGCGGTCATCTCGCGCCCCTTGCCGAGGTCGACGCGCTCCCGCACCTGCTGCACGGCCTCCAGTACCCGCAGCGCCGGGTCGAGTTCGGCGACCTCCTGCGACAGATAGGCGAGCTTGACGGTCCTGCCGACCACGACCCGTCCGCCCGCGGGCTGTGTCTCGCCCTCGGTCCGCGCGGCCTCGGCCATGGCGCGCAGCAGGGACGTCTTGCCGGCGCCGTTGACCCCGACGAGACCGATCCGGTCCCCGGGGCCGAGCTGCCACGTCACATGCTTGAGCAGCACCTTGGGCCCGGCCTGGACGGTCACGTCCTCCAGCTCGAAGACGGTCTTGCCCAGCCGCGAGGAGGCGAACTTCATCAGCTCGCTGCTGTCCCGCGGCGGCGGCACGTCGGCGATGAGCTCGTTGGCGGCCTCGACACGGAAGCGCGGCTTGGACGTACGGGCGGGGGCGCCGCGCCTGAGCCAGGCCAGCTCCTTGCGGACGAGGTTCTGCCGCTTGGTCTCCTCGGTGGCGGCGATCCGCTCGCGCTCGGCACGCGCGAAGACGTAGTCGGAGTAGCCGCCCTCGTACTCGAAGACGTCGCCCTTCTGCACGTCCCACATGCGGGTGCAGACCTGGTCGAGGAACCACCGGTCGTGGGTGACGCACACGAGCGCCGAGCGCCGCTCGCGCAGGTGCTTGGCCAGCCAGGAGATGCCCTCGACGTCGAGGTGGTTGGTGGGCTCGTCGAGGACGACCAGGTCCTGTTCCTCGATGAGCAGCTTGGCGAGGGCGATACGGCGGCGCTCGCCACCGGAGAGCGGTGCGATGACGGTGTCGAGGCCCTGCGGGAAGCCGGGCAGGTCGAGCCCGCCGAACAGCCCGGTCAGCACGTCGCGGATCTTGGCGTTGCCGGCCCACTCGTGGTCGGCCATGTCCCGGATGACCTCGTGCCGGACGGTGGCGGCCGGGTCGAGGGAGTCGTGCTGGGTGAGGACGCCGAGGCGCAGTCCGCCGGAGTGCGTGACGCGTCCGGTGTCGGCGTCCTCCAGCTTGGCGAGCATGCGGATCAGGGTGGTCTTGCCGTCGCCGTTGCGGCCCACGACGCCGATGCGATCGCCCTCGGAGACGCCGAGCGAGACACCGTCCAGCAGGGCACGGGTGCCGTACACCTTGCTGACGTTCTCGACATTGACCAGATTGACGGCCATTTCTCTCCTGCCCAGGGGGATCGATCGACCTTCCAGGGTAGTCCGACCGCTAGGGCCCCATCACCGTCGCACCCGGCACCGGCCCCGACGCCGTACGCACCGTCCGGCAGGTGCCGGAGGCGCGCAGTGCGTCCGCGATCTTCGCCGCGGACCCCGCGTCGCGGGCGAGGAACGCCGTGGTCGGGCCCGACCCCGAGACGAGCCCGGCGAGGGCGCCCGCGGCGCTGCCGGCCGCGAGGGTGCCGGAGAGTTCCGGGAAGAGCGAGAGGGCGGCGGGCTGGAGGTCGTTGGAGACGGCGGCGGCGAGCGCGTCCGGGTCGCCGTCGGCCAGCGCGTCGAGCAGTTGCTCGGAGGCGACGGGCGCGGGGACGTCGAGGCCCTCGGTGAGCCGGTCGAACTCCCGGAAGACGGCCGGGGTCGACAGCCCGCGCTCCGCCATCGCGAAGACCCAGGAGAAGCTGCCGCCGACCTCCAGCGTCCTGAGCTTCTCCCCTCGTCCCGTCCCGAGCGCGGCCCCGCCCACCAGGCTGAACGGCACGTCACTGCCCAACTCGGCGCAGATGTCGAGCAGTTCCGCGCGGGAGGAGCCGGTCCCCCACAGTGCGTCGCAGGCCAGCAGCGCACCCGCGCCGTCCGCGCTGCCGCCCGCCATGCCGCCGGCGACGGGGATGTCCTTGGCGATGTGGAGGTGGACGGCGGGATCCAGACCGTGGCGCTCCGCGAGGGCGATCGCCGCGCGGGCCGCGAGGTTCGAACGGTCGAGGGGGACCTGGGCGGCGTCGGGGCCCTCGCAGGTGACGCGGAGCTCGTCGGCGGGGGTCACGGTCACCTCGTCGTGGAGGCCGACCGCGAGGAAGACGTTGGCCAGGTCGTGGAAGCCATCGGGGCGGGCGGCGCCGACGGCGAGCTGGACGTTGACCTTGGCGGGGACGCGGACGGTGACGCTCACTGCTCGACCGGCTCCTTGCTCTCTGCGATGCGCGCGAACTCCTCGACGGTGAGCGACTCCCCGCGGGCCTGGGGTGAGACCCCCGCCGCCACGAGGGCCGTCTCGGCGGCCGCGGCCGAACCCGCCCATCCGGCGAGGGCGGCGCGCAGCGTCTTGCGGCGCTGGGCGAAGGCGGCGTCGACGACGGCGAACACCTCGCGCTTCGACGCGGTGGTCTTGATCGGCTCGGTCCTGCGGGTCAGCGCGACGAGCCCGCTGTCGACGTTCGGCGCGGGCCAGAACACGGTGCGGCCGATCGACCCGGCCCGCTTGACCTCGGCGTACCAGTTGGCCTTCACGGACGGGACGCCGTACACCTTCGAACCGGGCGGTGCGGCGAGCCGGTCGGCGACCTCCGCCTGGACCATGACGAGGGTGCGCTCGATGCTCGGGAAGGTGTCGAGCATGTGGAGCAGCACGGGGACGGCGACGTTGTAGGGGAGGTTGGCGACGAGCGCGGTGGGCGCGGGGCCCGGCAACTCGGTGACGTGCATGGCGTCGGAGTGCACGAGGGCGAAGTGCGCTGCCCGGTCCGGCATGCGGGCGGCGACGGTGGCGGGGAGCGCCGACGCGAGCACGTCGTCGATCTCGACGGCGGTCACGTGCGCGGCGGCTTCCAGGAGCGCGAGGGTGAGCGAGCCGAGCCCTGGGCCGACCTCCACGACCACGTCGTCGTCGCGGACGTCGGCGGTCCGCACGATCCTGCGGACCGTGTTCGCGTCGATCACGAAGTTCTGGCCGCGCTGCTTGGTGGGGCGTACGCCTAGGGCGGCCGCGAGTTCGCGGATGTCGGCGGGCCCGAGGAGGGCGTCTGGGGAGGGGCTGCTCACGCACACAGCCTATCTGCGGGCCGGTGGGGGCTGGTCGCGCCCGTGTGGCGGAGCCACACATTGATCAGCCCCGCGCCCCTGAGAGGTGGGTCCAGACACCCTCATCCGTGCAGGCGGCCCCCGCAATGCGGCCAGGGACTCGCCCCCCGTCGTACGTACAGCTTCTTCGCGCGGAGCGTCTGCTCGGCCGCGGGCGCGTCCTGGGGGCGGCCGGAGCCTCCGAGCGCCTGCCAGGTCCTCGTGTCGAACTGGTAGAGGCCGCCGTAGGTCCCTGACGGGTCCACCGCGTCGGGGCGGCCACCCGACTCGCAGTGCGCCAGGCCCTGCCAGTTCAGGTGGTCCGCGCCCTGCACGGACGTCGGCTTCGGCTTCGTGCCCACCCTGACCACCTGCGCCCGGGGGTCCCGCACCTCCTCGACCCTGATCCGCCGCGGCTTCTGCTTCACGCCGTTGACGGTCCGCAGGGAGTACGTGATCCGCCGTACCCCCGGTACCCCCGCCCGCTCCACGACCTCCGTGCCCTTGAAGAGGGAGGCGTCCGCGCTCCGCTCCTCCCGGAAGGGGATCTGCTCCTCGCGCACTTCCCTGCTCGCGGTGATCCGCAGCACCGTGACGGTCTGCCCCTCGCGGGGAAAGCTCCCCGGAGCCACCGAGGTGGTGTCCATCCCGCTCAGCGTGACCCCGGCCTCCTCGACGGCCTCCGCCACGGTCGCCGCGTTCGTCCGGATCGTCCGTGCCCGGCCGTCGGCCATGATCGTCACGGTCCGCTCGGTCCGCACGGCCAGTTCGAGCCCCTCCCGCCCGATCCGCCGGGAGCGCGAGGTGGACAGGTACGCGCCCTCCGCACGCACCCCGAGCTGTTCGAGCGCCCCGTCCACCGTCCGTGCCGTGGTCCACACCTCGCGCGGGTGCCCGTCGAGCGTGAGGCGCAGGGGACGCCCGTAACGCACCGCGACCTCGTCCCCGCTGGCGAGCTGCTCGCCGGGTGCGGGTGCGACCACGTCGTGCGCCCCGACCGCGACACCCTCCTCGGCGAGCAGTTCGCCCACGTCGTCCGCGAAGGTGTGCAGGGTGCGCGGCCTGCCGTCGACGGTGAGCTCGATCGCCTTGTCCTTGGCGACGAACGCGGTGGTGCCTCCGGCGAGGAAGGCGACGACCAGCGCCTGCGGAAGCAGTCGCCGCATCGCGCTGTCCGGCCGCTCCGCATACCGGGTCCTGCGCCGGTGGGCGGCCCGGCCGCCCACCGCGGCCTGGCGCGGGAGCGGTGACTCCGGCATCTCGTACGCGGGCCGGTAGGTGTCCTCGTAGGGCTGGGTGTGTGCCATGTCCGGCGCCCCGTACAGCCCGTAGTCGAGCGTCTGCGCGGTGTCCGGGCCGGTGGGCGGCGCGTCTGGACCGCCGTACGCCGAGGGATCGTACGGTGGGGTCGGGCCGTACGCCTCGTAGGCCTCGTACGTCTCGTACTGCGAGTTGCTCACGACGACACGCTCCAGGGGTCCGGATCGGGCCCACAGAACCTAGCGGAGCGATCGTCACTCTCCAAAGCGACGCGGCTACCCGGAGTTACGTTCGAGGGGGTCGCTACCCCGTCAGTACCCGAAGGCGCGTGCGGTGTTGGCGGCGAGTGCCGTGGCCAAGGCGTCCTCGTCGATGCCACGCACGGCGGCCATGGCGCGCACCGTGACCGGAATGAGATAGGGGGCGTTGGGCCGTCCGCGGTACGGCGCCGGCGTCAGGAAGGGCGCGTCGGTCTCCACGAGGAGGAGTTCGAGGGGGGCGACGGCCACCGCGTCCCGCAGGTTCTGGGCGTTCTTGAAGGTGACGTTGCCGGCGAAGGACATGAAGTATCCGGCCCCGGCGCAGATCTGCGCCATCTCGGCGTCACCGGAGTAGCAGTGGAAGACGGTGCGCTCGGGGGCGCCCTCCTCCTTCAGCACGCGCAGGACGTCCGCGTGGGCGTCACGGTCGTGGATGACGAGCGCCTTGCCGTGCCGCTTGGCCATCTCGATGTGGGCGCGGAAGGACGCCTCCTGCGCCTCCTTGCCCTCGGGCCCGGTGCGGAAGTGGTCGAGGCCGGTCTCGCCGACGCCCTTGACCTGCGGGAGTGCGGCCAGACGGTCGATCTCCGCGAGCGCCTCGTCGAGCGCCGACGTGCCCCCCGCCTGGCGCGCGCCCTGCCTCGACCAGCCGTCGGGGTCGCCGTGGACGATCCGGGGCGCCTCGTTGGGGTGCAGGGCGACGGTGGCGTGGACGGCGTCGTACCGGGCCGCCGTCTCGGCCGCCCACCGCGAGCCGCGGACGTCGCAGCCGACCTGGACGACCGTGGTCACCCCGACCGACGCGGCTTTCGCGAGCCCCTCCTCCACGGTCCCGTCCTGCATGTCCAGGTGGGTGTGGGAGTCGGCGACGGTCACCCGCAGGGGCTCCGGGAGCGGCGGGGCCGCGTTCTTCTCGCGGGGGCTGTTCGAAGGCATGCCCCGATCCTACGAAAGGGGCATGCTCGGCCGGACGGGGGAGCGGTCAGCTCGCCTTGCGCTGGAAGACGTGCAGCAGGTCGGCCAGGTGCCAGTGGTGGTCCCCGGCCGCCACCTGGGCGCCGTCCCCGGTCGTCGTCGCCTCCACGGGCCCGGCGGGGGGCGTGGGGTGCTGACGGTGCGCCGCGTCACGAGCGGACGCGACCCGGCCGGGCCGCATGATCCGTACGACGTGGTGGTCGCAGTTCGCACACGCGGGCTTGGAGAGCGGAGAGGGCACGACCCGTCCGTCCACCATGTACTGCACGAACTCCCGGCCGTCGCCGTCGATGTGGTGCTCTATCTCGTACGACTGCTCCCACCCGTGCCCGCAGCGCATGCAGGCGAAGGAGTAGGACTCGTTGACGACAGCTGTCGCACCGGGGTGCCCTGCGATCTCGCTCATGCCAGCTCCTGTGTGTCCGCTGGTTCGAAGGACGGGTACGTCCCTCACCCCAGTGGACGCCTCCCGGGCCACGATGGCGACAGGCCTGTCGACTGTTGGAGCCGATTTGGACCTTCCTTGCCAAAACGGCCCGCCGGGCGGCGCGGAGCTTTGCATTCCGAGACACCGCTTTGCTCGCACATGGGGCGCATGCTCAGAAGTCATGCGCCCTGCTCAGAGGGGGTGTGACCCACCTCATGGAGCGCCGTCAGGCAGGGGCGTTCTTCGCCGCGACGACCGCATCGAAAACGACCCGCTTGGGCACTCCCGCCTCGACGGCCACCGCGGCGATCGCCTCCTTGCGCCGCTCCCCCGCCTCCTCACGCACCCGCACCCTGCGCACCAGCTCCACGTCGTCGAGCTCCCCGGCCCCCTTCTCGGGCGCCCCCTCGACGACGACGGTGATCTCGCCCCGGACCCCTTCGGCGGCCCACTCGGCGAGCTCGCCCAGCGTCCCCCGCTTGACCTCCTCGTACGTCTTGGTCAGCTCCCGGCACACCGCTGCTCGCCGCTCCGCCCCGAACACCTCGGCCATGGCCGCCAGCGTGTCGTCGAGCCGGTGGGGGGCCTCGAAGTACACCAGGGTGCGCCGCTCCTCGGCGACCTCCCGCAGCCGCGACAGCCGCTCGCCGCCCTTGCGCGGCAGGAACCCCTCGAAGCAGAACCGGTCCACGGGCAGCCCGGACAGCGCCAGCGCGGTGAGCACCGCGGACGGTCCCGGTACGGCGGTGACCCGGATGTCCTTCTCCACGGCCGCGGCGACCAGCCGGTACCCGGGGTCGGACACCGAGGGCATCCCGGCGTCGGTGACGAGCAACACGCGCGCGCCGCCGAGGAGTTCGTCGACCAGTTCGGGCGTACGGGCGGCCTCGTTGCCCTCGAAGTACGACACGATCCGCCCCTTGGGCGTCACGCCGAGACCCTGGGTCAGCCGCCGCAGCCGCCGGGTGTCCTCGGCCGCGACCACGTCGGCCCCGGCCAGTTCGGCCGCGAGCCGGGGAGGAGCGTCCGCGATGTCGCCGATGGGGGTGCCTGCCAGGACAAGGGTTCCAGTCACGTCCCCATCCTTCCAGCAGCGCCCCGAAGAGGACGCATCCGCCCATGCACGGGACTCACACAGCGCTGTTCCTTACGATGGCGCGGTGACCAGTACCGCGTCCTCCACGGACACCCGGCAGGACCAGGCCCCCCAGGACCGGCGGCCGTCGTGGCAGCAGAGGCTGCGCCGTTTCGGCTACACGCCCGAGGCCAGAAGCGACGTGCGGGAGCGCCTGGTGCCGCCGTTCGTCGCACCCAGTCCGCGGCTGTGGCAGGTCCTGGGCGTGCCCGGGGTGCTCGCCGAGCGGATCGCGCGCTGGTCGGGCTGGCTCGGGCCGCTGCTGGTGACGCTGGTGGCGGGGCTGATGCGGTTCTGGAACCTGGGCAGCCCGAGGAAGGTCATATTCGACGAGACGTACTACGCCAAGGACGCGTGGGCACTCGTCCACCGCGGCTTCGAGCTCAGCTGGGGCAAGAACGTCGACAGCCAGATCCTGTCCTCGAACGGGCATGTCGCGCTGCCGACGGACGCCGCCTATGTGGTGCATCCGCCGGTCGGCAAGTACGTCATCGGGCTCGGCGAGCTGATGTTCGGGTTCGACCCGTTCGGCTGGCGCTTCATGACGGCGCTGCTCGGGACGCTGTCGGTGCTGATCGTGTGCCGGGTGGGCCGTCGCATCTTCCGCTCCACGTTCCTCGGCTGCCTGGCGGGCGCGCTGATGACCGTGGACGGCCTCGCCTTCGTGATGGCACGGACCGCGCTGCTCGACGGTGTGCTGATGTTCTTCGTGCTGGCCGCGTTCGCCTGTCTGGTCATCGACCGCGACCGGGCCCGGGAGAAACTCGCGGCCGCGCTGCCGGTGGACTCGTACGGCCTAGTGCGCCCCGACGCGCACATCGCGGACACCCTGCGCCTGGGATGGCGCCCCTACCGCTGGCTGGCGGGCCTGCTCCTGGGCCTCGCCATGGGCACCAAGTGGAACGGCCTGTTCTTCCTGGCCGCCTTCGGCATCATGACGGTCCTGTGGGACGTCGGCTCCCGCAAGGTCGCGGGCGCCGCCCGCCCCTATGAGGCGGTCCTCAAGTACGACCTCGGCATCGCGTTCCTGGCCATGGTGCCGGTCGCGGTCGTCACCTACCTCACCTCCTGGATCGGCTGGATCCTCTCCCCGTCGGACGGCACCGGCGGCTACTACCGCAACTGGGCCGCGACCGACGGCAAGGGCGGCAGCTGGACCTTCCTGCCCGACTGGTGGCGCAGCCTGATCCACTACGAGCACGAGGTCTACAAGTTCAACGTCGGCCTGTCCTCGCCGCACACGTACATGTCCAACCCGTGGAGCTGGATCGTCGACGCCCGCCCGGTCTCGTACTTCTACGAGTCCCCCTCGCCCGGCACCGACGGCTGCCCGGCCGACGCGGGCGAGAAGTGCGCGCGGGAGGTCCTGGCCATCGGCACGCCCCTGCTCTGGTGGGCCGCCTGCTTCGCGATCCTGTACGTCCTGTGGCGCTGGTTCTTCCGCCGCGACTGGCGTGCCGGTGCCATCGCCTGCGGTGTCGCGGCCGGCTACCTCCCCTGGTTCAACTACCAGGAGCGCACGATCTTCTTCTTCTACACGATCGTCTTCCTGCCCTTCCTCTGCCTGGCCGTGGCCATGCTCATCGGCGCCCTCCTGGGCCCCCCACGCGCCAGTGAGACCCGCCGCGTGGCAGGCGCCACGGCAGCCGGTGTCCTGGTCCTCCTGATCACCTGGAACTTCATCTACTTCTGGCCGCTGTACACGGGAACGGCGATCCCGATCGACAACTGGCGGTCGCGGATGTGGCTGGACACGTGGGTCTAGCGGCCCTGCGTTCACATGTGTGATTGAGCACCCGCTTCAACGAATCAGGAAACTCTCACCCCTGCTGTCACACCTCCCGCTTAGGCTGCCCACAACAACGGGGAATCGGGGAGGGGGCCACACCATGGCCAAGGGGGTGAAGGTCGCTGTCGTCAGCACGGTGTTCGCCGTGATGGTCGGCGGGGCCGGATACGGGGCGTACAACTTCGTGTCGGCGCTGAGCGACGACGGCAGCGGCGGGGTCGGGGACGCCAAGCGGAGCGGGCCGCCCGG
The DNA here is from genome assembly GCF_040606035.1 of Streptomyces sp. NPDC005483. Lineage (NCBI taxonomy): Bacteria > Bacillati > Actinomycetota > Actinomycetes > Kitasatosporales > Streptomycetaceae > Streptomyces > Streptomyces sp. NPDC005483. The sequence goes on along the minus strand of NZ_JBEXEA010000016.1, from coordinate 65,975 downwards.
TGCCGACGAGATCGCGGAGACCTCCAAGGACTTCTTCGCCGCCTGGGAGAAGGGCAACGCCGCGAGCGCGGCGGCGTTGACCAACAACAGCACCGCGGCCGAGGTGCTGCTGACGGCCTACGGGACGGACGCGCACATCGGTGACGTGCACATCACGCCCGGCAAGGCCACCGGCGCGACCGTGCCGTACAGCGTGAAGGCGACGGTGTCGTACGACGGGAAGTCGAAGCCGCTGGCGTACGAGAGCAAGCTGACGGTCGTGCGCGGGGTGACCACCGGGAAAGCGCTCGTCGACTGGCGGCCCTCCCTGGTGTATCCGAAGCTCCAGCGGGACGACCGGCTCGTCACCGGCGAGTCCGAGAACCCGGCCATCGAGGCGGTGGACCGCAGCGGCAAGGTGCTCACCAAGGAGAAGTACCCGTCGCTGGGCCCGGTCCTGGACGCCCTGCGCGACAAGTACGGGGACAAGGCCGGCGGCACCCCCGGGATCGAGCTGGTCATCAAGCACCCGGACCAGGCCCCCGACACCTCCCTGCTGACCCTCGCCGAGGGCAAGGCGGGCAAGCTGCAGACCACCATCAGCGCGAGCGCGCAGGCGGCCGCCGAGAAAGCCGTGAAGCTGTACAAGCAGTCCTCGGTCGTCGCCGTGAAGCCCAGCACCGGCGAGGTGCTGGCCGTGGCCAACAACCGTACGGACGCCTTCAACGCGGCCTTCGAGGGCACCAAGGCCCCCGGCTCCACGATGAAGATCATCACCGCCGCGATGCTCATCGACAACGGCGTGACCTCGATGAACGGCCCGGCTCCCTGTCCGCCCGACGCCGTATGGCAGGGGCAGACCTTCAAGAACCTCACCGGCATGCAGCCCAACGAGAGCGCCTCGCTCGCCAACAGCTTCATGCGGTCCTGCAACACCGCCTTCATCAAGCTGATCGACGAGAAGCCGCTCACCGACGAGTCGCTGACGCTGGAGGCCCAGAACCGGTTCGGGATCGGCGAGGACTGGAAGACCGGCATCGTCTCCTTCGACGGGAAGGTGCCCGCGGTCAGCGGCCCGGACCGCGCGGCGAACGCGATAGGCCAGGGCCAGGTCCAGATGAACCCGCTGAACATGGCCTCGGTGACGGCCACCGCGATCACCGGCGCCTTCCGCCAGCCCTACCTGGTCTCACCGAAGCTCGACGACCGCGAGCTGGCCACCGCCAAGGGGCTGCCGTACAACACCGCCTCCCAGCTGAAGCAGATGATGCGGCTCACCGCGACCCAGGGCACGGCGGTCAAGGCGATGTCGGGGCTCGGCGGCGACATCGGCGCGAAGACCGGTTCCGCAGAGGTCGACGGACAGCAGGTGTCCAACAGCTGGTTCACCGGCTTCCGCGACGACATGGCGGCGGCGGCCATGACCGAGGAGGGCGGCCACGGCGGCGACGCGGCCGGCCCGATTGTCGCAGCTGTGCTACGAGCGGCCGGCTGAAGTCACCCGGGCGGGACGGGGACTCTAGGCTGTTGCCGTCGTTGGGACTGATGAGGGCAACGGGGACCCTGAACAGCGCGGAGGAAGCGTAAGTCGTGGGTAACAGAAGGCGCGTCGCCGAGCGACGGAAGACCAAGCCCGCCGTGGTCGGCGGGATGATCGCCGTGGTCGTCGCCGGCGCCGGCATCGGCGTCTACGCGCTGTACGGCGCCGGGGCCGCGGCCGACGACCGGACGCAGAACACGTCCGCGTCCGCCGACCACAAGCCGAAGGTCAAGACCGGCCCGCTGTCCGCGACGGAGGTCACCACCACCGCGACCACCTTCCTGACCTCCTGGCAGCAGGGCAGGGTGAGCACGGCCGCCGCCGCGACGAGCGACACCAAGGCCGCCACCACCCTGCTCACCGGCTACACCAAGGACGCCCACATCACCGGCGTCACCCTCACCCCGGGCACCCGCACCGGTGCCAAGGTGCCCTTCTCCGTGAAGGGCACGGTGACGTACAAGGGCCTCACCAAGCCGCTCACCTACGCCGGTTCACTGACCGTCGTCCGCAACACCGCCACCGGGAAGCCGCAGGTCGCCTGGACCGCCTCGGTCGTCCACCCCGACCTGAAGGACGGTGACACCCTGGTCACCGGCGAGTCCGGGACCCCGCCGATCAAGGCGGTCGACCGGGACGGCGGCGAGATCACCGCGGCCAAGTACCCGTCGCTGGGCACGGTGCTGGACGGCCTGCGCGAGAAGTACGGCAAGGAGGCCGGCGGCAAGGCCGGCATCGAGCTGCGGGTGATCCGCGGAAAGGGCTCCAAGTCCTCCGACAAGACCCTGGTGGAGCTCAGCAAGGGCACCCCGGGGACGGTGAAGACGACCCTGAACCCGACGCTCCAGGCGGCGGCCGAGGCGCAGGTCGCCAAGCAGGCGAAGTCCTCGGTCGTGGTCCTGCGCCCCTCGACCGGGGAGATCCTCGCGGTGGCCAACGCCGGCCACGGCTTCAACACCGCCTTCCAGGGCTCCCTCGCCCCGGGCTCCACGATGAAGGTCATCACCTCCTCGCTGCTCATCGAGAAGGACCTCGCGTCGGCGGACAAGCCGCACCCGTGCCCCAAGTACTCCACGTACGGCGGCTGGAAGTTCCAGAACGACGACAAGTTCGAGATCAAGGGCGGCACCTTCAAGGCGAGCTTCGCCCGCTCCTGCAACACCGCCTTCATCAGCCAGGCGGGCAAGCTGGACAACGACAGCCTCACCAAGCAGGCCCAGCAGGTCTTCGGCCTGTCCATGGACAACTGGGCGATCGGCGTCCCGTCCTTCGACGGCTCGGTTCCGGTGCAGAGCGCGGCCCAGAAGGCGGCCTCACTCATCGGCCAGGGCGCGGTCCGGATGAACCCGCTGAACATGGCGTCGGTCTCCGCCACCGTCGAGTCGGGCACCTTCAAGCAGCCCTACCTGGTCTCCCCCTCGGTCGACCACCGCACGCTGGCCACCGCCTCGCGCACGATGTCCTCGGGCACGCTGTCGCAGCTGCGGGAGCTGATGGCGTACACGGCGGGCTACGGTACGGCGGCCGAGGCGATGTCCGGGGTCTACGGCAACGTCGGCGCGAAGACCGGCTCGGCGGAGGTCGACGGCCAGAAGAAGCCGAACGGCTGGTTCACCGCGTACCGGGGCGACCTCGCGGCCGCGGGCGTCGTCCAGGCGGGCGGCCACGGCGGCGACACGGCGGGCCCGATCGTGGCGGCCCTGCTGAAGATGGGCGGCTAGCCCCGAACCGGAGTGGCCGCCGCCATGTACGTCCGCCGCAGGAACCTGAGCAGGGTCTTCTGCTCGAACTGCACCACCGACACCCCCTGCGGCGAGTGGAACTCCACCACGGCCTGCACCCGCCCGCACGGCCACACCCGTACCTCACCGGTGCCGACCGGAGCCCGGAGTCCCTGTTCGAGGAGCGCCCGGGAGAACGTCCACTCGGGTGTGCCCGGCAGCCCGATCCGTACCGAGCGCGGGTCGGTTTCCGGGTCGTAGCGCAGGACCACCGGGACCGCCTCGTCCTCCGCGATGTCCACGTCCGAGACGATGTGGGCTCGCGCGTACTGTTCGACTACAGACATCGTGACGGCCCTCTCACGCTGCGTAACCTGTGCGGAATCTGTGCATCCATTCCCTCCCCAGCGTCGCACATTTCCCGTGTTCCGCCCCCGGAGCCGAAAGCCTTCGACTTGCTGTTCGTGGCACTGCCCTCTTGCAAAGAGTTCGCAACAAGCCACTATCATCGAACGGTGCATGTGCCTGACGGATTCATAGACGCCCCCATCTCGGCGGCGACCGGCGTGGTCGCCGCCGCCGCCGTCGCGGTGAGCCTGCGCGGTGCCCGCCGCGAACTGGACGAACGCACCGCACCCCTGGCGGGCCTGGTCGCGGCGTTCATCTTCGCCGTGCAGATGCTGAACTTCCCCGTCGCCGCGGGGACCAGCGGACATCTGCTCGGCGGGGCACTGGCCGCGATCCTCGTGGGCCCCTACACCGGCGTCCTCTGCGTCTCGGTCGTCCTGCTCATGCAGGGCATCCTCTTCGCGGACGGCGGCCTGACCGCGCTCGGCGTGAACATCACCGACATGGCCGTCGTGACCACGGTCGTGGCGTACGCGGTGTTCCGCGGGCTGGTGAAGGTGCTTCCGCGCAGGCGGAGTTCGATCACCGCGGCCTCCTTCGTGGCCGCCGTGCTCTCGGTGCCCGCCGCGGCCGTCGCCTTCACCCTGATCTACGCGATCGGCGGCACCACCGACGTCTCCCTCGGCAAGGTCGCCACCGCGATGATCGGCGTCCACGTCCTCATCGGCATCGGCGAGGCGGTCATCACCGCACTGACCGTCGGCGCCGTCGTCGCCGTACGCCCCGACCTGGTGTACGGCGCACGCGGCCTCCAGCAGAGGCTGAAGCTGCGGGTGGACGGACAGCTCGTCGACGTGCCCGCCGCGGAGAAGGCCCCGGTCGCCGCCCGCTCCCACCGCAAGGTCTGGATCACGGGTCTCGTCGCCTCCCTGGTCCTCGCCGGGTTCGTCAGCTTCTACGCCTCCGCCGACCCCGACGGGCTGGAGAAGGTCGCCGCAGACAAGGGCATCGACGCCAGGACCGAGAAGCACGCCACGGCGGACTCGCCGCTCGCCGACTACGGCGTGAAGGACGTCGAGAACGCCCGCCTGTCCGGGGGGCTGGCGGGCGTGATCGGCGTCGGCGTGACCGTGGTCGCGGGCAGCACGGTGTTCTGGGCGGTGCGCAGGCGTCGCAGCGCCGACACCACCCCCGTCAGCACGAGCAGCGTCTGAGATGGGCGCCGGGCACGCGCACAGGCTCTACCGGCACGGGCACTCGCCCGTGCACGCCCTGCCGCCGCACACCAAGCTAGCGGCGGTCTTCGCCTTCGTGGTGGTCGTCGTGTCGACCCCGCGCGAGGCGATGTGGGCGTTCGGCCTCTACGCCGTCCTCCTGGGCGCGGTCGCGTACGCGGCGCGCGTGCCGGCCGGCTTCCTGCTGAAGCGGCTGCTGATCGAGGTGCCGTTCGTGGCGTTCGCGGTGCTCATGCCGTTCGTCGCGGAAGGCGAGCGGGTCGAGGTGCTCGGGGTGTCCCTGAGCGTGAGCGGTCTGTGGGGCGCGTGGAACGTGCTCGCCAAGGGCACGCTCGGCGTCGCCGCGTCGGTACTCCTCGCCTCCACCACCGAGCTGCGCGAACTGCTCCTCGGCCTGCAACGGCTCAAGCTGCCGCCGCTCCTCGTCCAGATCGCGTCCTTCATGATCCGCTACGGCGATGTCATCACCGACGAGATGCGGCGGATGCGGATCGCGCGGGAGTCGCGGGGGTTCGAGGCGAGCGGCGTCAAACACTGGGGCGTCCTCGCGAAGTCGGCCGGTGCGCTGTTCATCCGCTCCTACGAACGCGGCGAGCGCGTGCACCTGGCCATGGTCAGCCGGGGGTACGCCGGTTCGATGCCGGTCATCGACGAGGTGACCGCGTCCCGGGCGCAGTGGTCGTACGCCCTCGCGCTCCCCGTCGCCGCCCTTGTCGTCTGCGTGTTGGGATGGGCCCTGTGAACACTGCTTCCCTGGAGGTCTCCGGCCTCGCCTTCGCCTACCCCGACGGGCACCAGGCCCTGTTCGGCGTGGACTTCTCGATCGCGCGCGGCGAGCGGGTCGCGCTGCTCGGCCCGAACGGCGCCGGCAAGACGACCCTGGTGCTGCACCTCAACGGCATCCTGAGCGGCGGGGTGGGCACGGTGAAGGTCGCCGGGCTGCCCGTGGACAAGAAGCACATGGCGGAGGTCCGGCGCCGGGTCGGCATCGTCTTCCAGGACCCCGACGACCAGCTCTTCATGCCGACCGTGCGTGAGGACGTGGCGTTCGGACCGGCGGCGGCCGGGCTTCGGGGTCCCGAGCTGGAGGAGCGCGTGGACCGTGCGCTCACCAGGGTCGGCATGGCGGAGTTCAAGGACCGGCCCCCGCACCACCTCTCCTTCGGCCAGCGCCGCCGGGTGGCGGTGGCGACCGTGCTCGCCATGGAGCCGGAGATCCTCGTCCTGGACGAGCCCTCCTCCAACCTCGACCCGGCCTCCCGCCGCGAACTCGCCGACATCCTGCGCTCGTTGGACGTGACGGTCCTGATGGTCACGCACGACCTGCCGTACGCCCTGGAGCTGTGCCCGCGCTCGCTGGTCCTGAGCGAGGGCACCATCGCCGCGGACGGGAAGACCGCCGAACTCCTCGCCGACGACGAGCTGATGCGCGCCCACCGGCTGGAGCTGCCCTTCGGATTCGATCCGCGGTCCGTGACAATGGGCGCGTGACGAACGAAGAGGACGCCGGATCACTGCTCCTTGACGACCAGTTGTGCTTCGCGCTGTACGCCGCCCAGCGCGCGGTGACGGCCGCGTACCGACCGCTCCTCGACGAGCTCGGGCTCACCTACCCGCAGTACCTCGTGCTGCTGGTGCTGTGGGAGCGCGGCGAGACGACGGTGAAGGAGCTGGCGACCGCCCTGCGCCTCGACTACGGCACGGTCTCGCCGTTGCTCAAGCGGCTGGAGACGGCGGGGCTCGTGCGCCGGGAGCGCGCGGCGGCCGACGAGCGCTCGGTGCTCGTCGCCTGCACGGGACGCGCGGAGGAACTCAGGGAGCGCGCGGTCTGTCTCCCGGGCGCTCTTCTCGAGGCGACGGCTCTCGACGGCACCGAGGCCGCACGGCTGCGCGAGGACCTGCGGCGGCTCGCGCGACGGGCGGACGCGGCAGCCGAACGCCCCCACTGACCTTCTGTTACCCGGGGTTGCCACCCCCTGGTGGCCCGACCCCGACCTACCGGCCGGTACCTTGTGCACGATGTACTTGCGCGCACTTCTCCGGGGGGAGACCAGCCATGCCTGAGGAAACCGTCGTCGACACCCGGCCGACGAAGATCATGTACGTCGCCGAGGCCACCGCGCACGGCGGCCGGGACGGCTATGTCACCAGCCAGGACGGCCAGATCGAGCTGAAGGTCGCGATGCCGCCGGCGCTCGGCGGGGACGGCAACGGCACCAACCCCGAGCAGCTGTTCGCCGCCGGGTACAGCGCCTGCTTCCACAACGCGCTGATCCTCGTCGGCAACCGCGCCGGTTACGACCTCACCGGCTCGACGGTCGCCGCGAAGGTCGGCATCGGCCCGAACAGGACGCAGGGCTACGGCCTCGCGGTCGCCCTGAGCGTCTCCCTCCCGATCCTCGACGCCGGCCTCGCGGCGAAGCTCGTGGACGCGGCCCACGAGGTCTGCCCGTACTCGAACGCGACCCGCGGGAACATCGACGTGACGATTCTGCTTGGCTGAGACAGACAGCGAGCGCAGCAGGAGGAGCACGGACGTGGACGTGAACGGCACAGTCGCCGAGGGCTTCGAGCCGGTCAGGGACGTGTTCGCGCGGAACTTCGAGGCGCTCGGGGACCGGGGCGCGGCAGTCGCCGTGTACCGGGACGGGCGCAAGGTCGTCGACCTGTGGGCCGGCACCAGGGACATCGACGGCACCGAGCCCTGGGAGCGCGGCACCGCGCAGGTCGTGCGCTCGGCGACCAAGGGCGTCGCCGCCGCCGTACCCCTGCTGCTGCACCAGCGGGGGGAGCTGGACCTGGACGCGCCGGTGGCCGAGTACTGGCCGGAGTTCAAGGCGCGCGGCAAGGAGCGGGTGCCGGTCCGGCAGGTGCTGAACCACCGGGCCGGGCTGCCGGTGATCGACCGGCCGCTCACCCCCGAACAGGCCCTGGACCCGCTGAAGGGCCCCGAGGCGGTCGCCGCGCAGGCGCCCGTCTGGGAGCCCGGCACGGACCACGGGTACCACGCGCTGACGTATGGCTGGATGCTGGACGAGCTGGTGCGCCGGGTGACCGGGCTCGGGGCCGGCGAGTGGATCGCGCGGGAGATCGCCGGGCCGCTCGGTGCGGAGTTCTGGCTCGGGCTGCCGGAGCCGGAGGAAGCCGCCGGGCGGGCGGGACGGGTGGGCCGTATCCAGGCGCCGGAGCCCACCGGTGCTCTGCGCGCCCGTCCCAAGCGGTCCGTCACCGAGGCTTACGAGGATCCCGGCTCCCTCACCCGCCGCGCCTTCGCCGCGATCACCCCCTTCCCCGACCAGAACGCACCGGAGTACCGGGCGAGCGCCCTGCCCGCGACCAACGGCATCGCGACGGCCGACGGGCTGGCGCGGATCTACGCGGCGCTGGTCGGTGAGGTCGACGGGGTGCGGCTCTTCGACCCGGCCACGGTCGAACTCGCCCGCACCGAGGAGTCGGCGGGCCCGGACCGGGTGCTCGTCGTGAACACCCGGTTCGGGCTTGGCTACATGCTGCACGGCAGCGCGTCACCGTTCCTCGGCGCGGGCTCCTTCGGGCACCCCGGCCGCGGCGGCTCCCTCGGCTTCGCCGACCCGGAGACCGGCGTCGCCTTCGGCTACGTCACCAACGGCTTCCGCAAGACGGTCACGGCGGACCCGAGGGCGCAGGCGCTGGTCAGGGCGGTGCGGGCGGCCCTGTAGCGGCTGGTGAGGCTCACACGTTGATGGTGTGGGACGTCCGCCCGGACACCTCGTCGATCTCGTCGTGCGCCTTGGTCAGCAGCTGCATCGCGAGTTCGTTCAGGGCGCGCGCGCCCGCGACCTCCTCTCCTACCCTCGGCTGGTTGCTGTCGCTCTGGTGCCGGGTGGCATGCCCGTGCGTGCGTACCTCGGTGCCGTCCGGCAACCGGACCATCGCCGCCGCCCGCGTGTGCTGGTCGTCCTCCTGGAACTCCAGCTCGATGTGCCATCCCACAGCGGTGTGCGTCATGACGATCACCTCCGAAGCGTGTGCTTCCAGGGTGCTCCTCGGCGGGCGGCGGCGCACCGGGTGTCAGCCGTCGGACTCCGGCGACGGCAGGTAGGCGCCGGGCACGTCGTTCGGGGCGTAGACCTTCTTGTCGCCGGGGTACGGCTTGGTCCAGTCGTGCGTCTGGTACCAGGTGTAGCGGTTCATCTGCTCGGCGTTGGCGTAGTCCGGCACGGCGTGCGCGCCGGTCAGGCGCTGGTGCGAGGCCCACGTCTTCCACTGCGCGGCGAGGTCCCGCTTGGCCGCCGGTACCGCCGCGGAGGTCGGCGCGGGGGCCGCGTCGGCGTCCTGGGCGGCCGGGGTGTCCGGGCCGCAGGAGGGCGTGGGGCTGACGCCGAGGGTCAGCGAGGTGCGGTTGGGGACCGCGGTGAACGGGGTGGTGTCCGGCTTGCCCGTGAACGCCCCGTACATCGGGGTCGCCGCGCTGTCCTTCTGGTTCATCGGGTGGATCCCGAGGATCTGCTCGACGGTGCGGATCATCGTGATCTGCGTGTAGTAGTGGCTGTCGACGGTGCCGTGCTGGGCGTAGGGGCTGATGACCTGGACCGGGGCCCGGTGGCCGTCGACGTGGTCGAGGCCGTTCTGGGAGTCGTCCTCGACGACGAAGATCGCGGAGTCCTTCCAGTACTTGCTGTGGGAGATCTCGTCGACCATGCGGCCGACCGCGAGGTCGTTGTCGGCGACCTCGGCGGAGGCGTTGGCCGGGCCGCCGGTGTGGTCGTTGGAGAACCAGAACATGTTCAGGTTCGCCGGGCCGTTCTTCTCGAAGTCCTGCTGCCAGATCTGTTCCTTGTAGATGTCCGGGACGCTGAGGTCGAACATCGGGAAGCCCTGCACCGACACGTCGTTGAGCGAGGGGATCGCCGAACCCGTCTGGATGGGGTACTGGGTCTGCGCCCCTGTCGCGGCCATGTTCTTGGTGTCGCAGTACAGGTTCTGCCAGGTGGCACCGGCCGGCTTGGTCTCCGTCGACTGGAACTCGCCGAAGTCCTTGACCGACTTGCCGACCGCCTGCGCGCCGCTCCAGATGAACCCGGACTTCTGGTGGCCGAGGACGTCGTTCTCGGTGTCGTAGCTGCGCGTGTACTCACCGGCGGAGGACTCGGTGTACTCCGGGTTGTCCGACTGCATCAGCCAGTTGTGGCCCTCGGCGGAGTTGGTGCCGATGTCGTAGAAGTTGTCGTAGAGGCCGAACTGCTGGGCCAGGGCGTGCTGGTTGGGCGTGACGTTCGCGCCGAAGGTCGTGAGCGCCGGGTCGCCGTCGCCCTGCGGGAGGTCGCCGTAGACCTGGTCGTAGGTGCGGTTCTCCTTGACGAGCAGGAAGACGTGCTTGATCGTCGAGGGGTCGCCGAGGCGAGCCGGGACCGGGACGGGCTTGGCGTGGCTCGTGCCCTTGGCGGTGGTGACCGAGTCGGGCGTCCAGCCGTTCTGCTGGAAGACCTTGGCGGTCTGCGCCTTGACGACGAAATCGCTCGGCAGCGTGAACTCGGTGAGGCTCGACGTGGTGTCGTGGGTGCCGTGTCCGGAGGCGGTGGTGGGGCGGCGGGCGTCTATGCCACGGGTGTTGGAGACGACGACCTTCTTGCCGACGGTGGTGATCTCGGCGGGGAAGTAGTCGGTGGGGAGCAGGCCGACGTAACTGGCGGGCTCCTGCGCCGACTTGTACCGATAGACGGCGACCGCGTTGGCCCGGCCCAGCGTCACCAGGAGGTGCCCGTCGTCGGTGAGGGTGACCGCGTCGGGCTCGTAGCCGACCTTCGCCTCGGGCCAGGGCTGGGTGGCGATGGTCTGGACGACCTTGTCCTTGCGCGTGTCGATGACGGACACGCTGTTGTCGGCGGTGTTGGTGACGAACACCGCGCCCTTCTTCGCGTACACGGCGGTCGGGTGCAGACCGACGGTGATGCTGCCGACGGCGGCGGACGGGTTCGCGGTGTCGATGACACTGACCGTGCCGGATGTCGAGGCACCGGTCTCGGGGTTGGCCGGCACCTGGGTGCCGTAGGAGTTCATGGTGGTGTCGCCGGCCTTGGCCGGACGGCCGCCCTCGTTGCTGACGTACAACGTGCCGCCGACCAGGGCGAGTCCGCGGGGCGCGTTGCCGACGGCCCAGCTCTGCTGGATGGTTCCGGTCGCCGCGTCGATGGCGACCACCTTGTTCTGGCCGTTGACCGCCGAGTACACGGTGGAGCCGTCGGCGGAGAACACCGCGGCGCCCACCAGCGCCTGCTGGGAGCCGACGGCCGGGATGTCGACGGCCACCGGGTCGGCGAGGGTGCCGTCCTCGTTGACGGTGAACTTGGTGTAGCCGTTCGCCTGTCCGAGCCACAGCTGCTTGCCGTCGGGCGAGTAGGTGGGCCCCTCCTGGCCGACCGAGCCGGCGCTGATGCGCAGGTCGTCCGCCGCGTTGGCGCCGATCTTCTGCTTCACCTGCCCGGTGGCGAGGTCCATGATGACGAGGGCGGCGTCGCCGTCGGCGACCGCGGCCGCGAGGTGGGTGTGGTCCGGGCTGACCGTGGACGACATGATCTTGCCGTCGTTGATGACGGTCCGCGTGCCGTACGGCTTGAGGTACTGGTCGCTGGAGATGACCTCGCCCTTGGCGGTGTCCTGCGCGACCTGCTGGGTGCCGAACTGGTAGGTCGAGGCGACCGCGGTGCCGGTGACACCGAGGGCGACGGCGATGCCGGCCGTCACCAGCGTGGTCCGGCGGCTGAGGCGTCTGACCTTCTGGCTGTTCCGGCGCTGCCGGGTTACCTGCATGGGACTATCCCTTCGAGGTGGTGTCCAGCAGCTCGACGTTGCCGTCGAACTGCCACAGCGGGTTGGGCGCGTCCCCGGTGGAGGTCCGCACCAGGAAGTAGCCGTTCACTTCCTTCGGCCCGTCGCCGTCGGCGACGAACCGCCCGTCCGATCCGACGTCCAGCTGATAGACAGCCGTCCCCGCCACCGGTACGCCGGGCAGGTGCCAGGTCACGACACACCGCCAGTCATTGCCCGCCCCCTGCTGCGCGGCCTGGCCGTCGCTCTTGGTGCACGCCGCCGAGGCCCTGAGCTGGGCCTCGGTGACGGCGGGGCGGTGGAGTTGTTCGGTCTGGATGCGGTAGAGGTGGGCGAAGGCCGTGGCGACGGAGCGCTGGACCTTGGCCTGCGTGATGCCGGTCGAGTCGGCCGACACGGCGATCACCGCGACGCTGAGGGCGGTCAGCGCGGCCAGCGGCAGCACGCCCACGGTGAACGCGCGGCGCCCGGCACCGTCGTAGGCGAGGTTGGTGAAGTCCCGCCGGAGGAACAGCAGATGGGCCAGTAGGGTCGCGAGCACCGCCCACGCCAGGCTGACCGTGACGCCGATCAGGAGCGGGGCGAGCTGGGCCGGGGCGGTGAACAGGCCGTTCCAGGAGAGGAAGGCGTAGCCGGGCAGGGCGAGGCGTACGGCGACGGGCAGCGGCAGCATCTGGACGACCTGCATGCCGAGCGCGACCAGCGGGGGCAGCAGGAGTCCCATCGGGGACCGCCCGAGGGCGACCGATCCGAGCAGGCCGATCGCGGCGAGGGCCAGGGTGGGGGCGAGGGCGGCGACCCAGGCGAGCAGCACGTTCTGCGCGGCATCCCCGGCGGACAGCAGGTGGCCGTCGAGGCCGACGAGCGGCTGGTTGCCGACGGAGGCGAGCCCGCCAACGGTGCTGGAGCAGGCCAGCCCGGCGACCAGCAACAGGATGACGGTGAGGCCGGCCAGCAGCTTCGCCACGAAGATCCGCCGCGGTGAGCGGACCGCGACCAGCAGGTGCCGCCAGGTGCCGAGCCTGTCCTCCACGGCGAACACGTCACCGGCGACCACCGAGGTCAGCAGCGGAAGGGCCCAGGTGCCCGCGAAGCCGAGCATCACCAGCGGTCCGGCCCACCCGGTGGCGTGCATCCAGCGGCCGAAGAGGGTGTCCGAGGGCAGCGTGCTCTGCTCGCTCACCCCGGCGACGAAGAGCCCCGGGGCGATCCAGCAGACGAGGACGAGGAGGCGGATGCGCCACTGGGAGACGAGCTTGACGAGTTCGAAGCGGTAGCCGCGCGCGACCGAGACGGGCCGGACGGGGGCGGGGGGCGCGGTGGCGGGGGCGGTGGTGGTCATCTGCTCGCCCCTGTCTCCCGGTCCTCGGTGAGGGCGAGGAACGCGGCCTCCAAGGGCGAGACCACCGGGGCGAGTTCGCGTACCGCGACGCCCGAGGTCACCAGTGCCGCGACCAGTTCGTCGAGAGCGGGCACCATCGCCCGTACGACGAGCACGTCGGCGTCCCGGGTCTGCCGTCCGGTGTCGTCGACGATCCGGATCCCGTCGGTGACGTCGGCCAGCCGCCGCGCGGCCTCCGGGTCGGACGTCCTTACCCGGTAGTCGAGTTCACGGTTCTCGGCGGCCAGCTTGGCGAGCGGGCCGGAGAACACGACCCGGCCGGTGGCGAGGAGGGTGACCTCGGAGCACAGGGCCTCCAGGTCGTCCATGCGGTGGCTGGAGAGCACGATGGCGGTGCCGTCCTCGGCGAGCCGGGTGAGGACTCCGTGCACATGCCGCTTCCCGGACGGATCCAGGCCGTTGGAGGGTTCGTCGAGCACCAGCAGCCGCGGCCGGGTCAGCAGCGCGGCGGCGAGCCCGAGCCGCTGGCGCATGCCGAGGGAGAAGCCGCGGGCCTTGTCGTCGGCCACGTCGGTGAGCCCCACCTGGTCGAGCACGACATCGATGTCCGCCGTACGACCGTCCCGGCCGCGGAGTTCGGCCAGCGCGGCGAGGTTCTGCCGGGCGGTGAGCGAGGGGTAGAGACCCGGCCCGTCCACGAACCCGGCGACCCCGTCAGGAGCGTCGAACGCCCGCCCGACCGGTATGCCCAGGATCTCCAGTTGCCCGCCGTCGGCGACGGCGAGGCCCAGCAGGAGCCCGAGCAGGGTCGTCTTCCCGGCCCCGTTCGACCCGACCAGGCCGTGGATCTGACCTTGCGTCACATCGAGGTCGACGCCGTCGAGCGCCACGACGTCACCGAAGCACTTGGTGATCCCGCGGGCCCGGACTGCGTGGAGTGCGTCCATGAGTCCCCTGCGTCCCTTCTTTCGCGGTCCGCTGGGACCTTAGGGACGCCACACACCCCGGACACGGACGGCTGACTGAACGCCCAGGGAACGAACCGTCAAGGCATCGGCAAGTAGGCAAACGAATGGTCGGGGTCGGGCGGGACTTGGGCAGGACTTGACCGGCTCGACCGACAATGAGTCCGACTGCCCGACAGGACGGTCTCTACGAACCGGAGACTTCGATCAGGAGAACACGCACGGCAGTGTGGGGCCTGGCAGTGGCGTTTTCACTCGCAGGCTGCACCAGCGCCCAAGACGATGCCAGGACGCTTCCCCGGACACCTCCGCCACCTTCCGTATCGTCACCGGCAAAGTCATCCACGCATGACAGTGTTGAGCACATACCGGGCGAAACCGTGACCACGGCTCCAGCTTTCCCGGACGGGAAGGCCGTAGTGCAGAAGGCGAACGTCCAGGGAAGTGAAGAACTCGAGATTCCGGGCGGGTTGAAGGCCGGACACCTCGCGATCCTCGTGAACTGTCAGGGAGAGGGAACGCTGACCGTCTCCGTGCGGCCCGTCGGGCTGAGCTTCCCCCTCGAATGCGTGAACGGTGAGGTCAGCAGCATTTTCAACCAACTGGATCTGACGAGCCCTCACGCATACGGCACGGTGAAGGTCGCGGCTCCATCCCACACTCGGTGGGCACTCACCGTCGGTCAGTAGTCGGCGAGACCGGCCTCACCCGGCGTGCAGCATCAGTCCGATGCCCGCGACCAGCAGCCCCGCCGCGACGATTCTCGGCGCGCCGAACCGTTCCTTGAAGAACACGGCGCCGATGGCCGCGCCGACGATGATCGAGGATTCGCGCAGGGCGGCCACGGGGGCGAGTTCGGCCTTGGTCTGGGCCCACAGGACGAACCCGTACGCGGCCACGGAAAGGGCGGCGCCGAGGAGCCCGACCGCTGCGAACGGCCGCAGCACGCCGACGGTTCGGCCGCGCCACCGTGTGAGGGCGTAGGCCGGGATCACGACCCCCTGCACCGCCATCAGCCAGGCGATGTACCCGAGCGAGGAACCGGAGGCGCGTACGCCGAGCCCGTCGACGACGGTGTACGCGGCGATGGTCAGCCCGGTCGCCAACGCGGCGCCGATCGCCGCCCAGTCGGGCCGGCGGCCGCGCAGCCCCCACAGCGCGACGCCGGTGAGTCCCGCGCAGGACAGGGCGATTCCGGCGGCGGCCCACCTGTCCGGCACCTCGTGCGCGAAGAGGGCGGCCAGCACGGTCACGACCAGCGGAGCGGTGCCGCGCGCGATCGGATAGGCCTGCCCGAAGTCCCCGAGCCGGAAGGACTTCATCAGCAGCGCGTAGTAGGCGATGTGGATGCAGCACGAGACGAGCAGATACGGCCACGCGCCCGCGGCCGGAACCGCCGCGAACGGGATGATCGCCAGCCCGATGAGCATCCCCCCACCCGAGATCAGCGTGAACCCGACCAGCTTGTCGGTGATCTGGTGCGCGATGGCGTTCCAGCCCGCGTGCGTGACCGCGGCGAGGAGTACGGCCGCGGTGACGAGCGGCGTCACGGGGTGTGCTCGCGCACGTCCACGAGGCCGGCGCCCGCGTGGGCGATCAGGTCCTTGGGCGCGATGGGGAACACGGCGTGCGGATTGCCCGCGGCGGCCCACACGACGTCATGGTCGAGCAGTGAACGGTCGGCCAGCACCCGCGTCTTCGTCCGGTGCCCGAAGGGCGGCACGCCCCCGATGGCGTACCCGGTCGTCTCCCGCACGACGTCGGCCCTGGCCCGCGTGACCTTCTCAGCGCCCAGCTCTTCCCGAACCCGTTCGAGGTCGACGCGTGAGGCCCCGTCCATGAGCACCAGCACCGGCACCCCGTCCGCCGCGAAGATCAGCGACTTGCAGATCTGACTGAGCTCGCACCCGATCGCCGCGGCGGCCTCGGCGGCGGTACGGGTGGCGTCCGGGAAGCGGCGGACCTGCGCGGTGAGCTCGTCGAGGCCCAGCTCGCGGAGGGCTTCGGCGAAACGGGGGTGTGCGGCCCCGGAGCCGTCGGTGTCGGTGGTCGTCATGCAGGGCACCGTAGCGTTGGGTGTATGGGGCATGCGACCCTGTTTGGCAGGCCTGTCGCTCCTCCCGTCGTGCAGGATGCCGCCATGACCCCGTCACCCGCCATACGCCCCTACCGCCCCCGCGACCGCGACGCCGTCGACGACATCTGCGTGCGCACCGCCCACGTGGGCCAGGACAGCCGCCCGCACTACAAGGACCCCGGCGTCTTCCCCGCGGCCTTCGCGGCGCCGTACGTCCATCTCGAACCGGAGCTGGCCTTCGTGCTGGACGACGGGGAGGGGCGGGCCGTCGGGTACGTCCTCGGGACCGCCGACACGCCCCGGTTCGTCAAGGAGTACCGGGCGAAATGGCTGCCCCTGGTGGCCGGCCGCTACCCGGAGCCCCGCCACGAGCCGCGTACGCCCGACGAGGAGATCGTCGCGCTCCTGCACCGCCCCGAGCGCATGCTCGTGCCCGAAGTCGCCGCCTACCCCGCCCACTTGCACATCGACCTGCTCCCGGGGTGGCAGGGGCGCGGGTACGGGCGGGCGCTCATGAAGACCTTCCTGCGCGCGCTGCACGAGCGGGGCGTGGCCGCCGTACACCTCACGATGGTGAGCGCCAACACGCCCGCCCGTGCCTTCTACGACCGTCTCGGCTTCCACGAGATCGCCGTACCGGATCCCGGGCCCGTCACCTTTCTCGGCCGGCCCACGGCAGAAGAAGGCCGGTGAGGGCACCCCCCACCGGCCAACTCGTCTCACACCGTGTACGTCAGACGCGTACCAGTTCCCGGTCCTCGTCCGGATCCGCGTCCTTCTCGGCCTGGGTGCGCAGCCCCTCGCCCTCCACGTCGACGTTGGGCAGCGCGCGGTCCAGCCACTTCGGCAGCCACCAGGCGCGGCGGCCGAGCAGGGCGAGGACCGCGGGGACGATCGCCATGCGGACCACGAACGCGTCGAAGAGGACGGCGATCGCGAGGCCGAAGCCGATCATCTTGATCATCGACTCGCCGGAGCTGATGAAGCCTCCGAAGACGGCCATCATGATGACCGCGGCGGCGACCACCACCCGGGCGCTGTGCTTGAACCCGGTCACGATGGCCTGGCTCGGGGACTCGCCGTGGACGTACGCCTCGCGCATGCGGGTCACGAGGAAGACCTCGTAGTCCATCGCGAGTCCGAAGACCACGCCGACCATGAAGATCGGCATCATCGACATGATCGGGCCGGTCTCCTCGACACCGAGCACCCCGCCCAGCCAGCCCCACTGGAAGACCGCGACCACGGCGCCGAGCGCGGCGAGCACCGAGAGCAGGAAGCCGAGGGCCGCCTTCAGCGGGACGAGGATCGAGCGGAAGACCACGATCAGGAGGAGGAAGGCGAGGCCGACCACCAGGCCCAGGTAGGGGATCAGGGCGTCCGAGAGCTTCTGCGAGAAGTCGATGTTCATCGCGGTGGCGCCGGTGACCAGGACGTCCGCGTCCGCCTTGGACGCGACACCGTCACGGATGGCGTGCACCAGGTCCTGGGTCTGGGGCGAGGACGGCTTGGAGCCGGGGATCACCGTGATGGTCGCGGTGTCGCCGGCCTTGTTGAAGGCCGGCGGGGTGACCGTGACGACGTCCTCGAGGCCCTTGATCCCGTCGGTCACCGTGGCGGCCGCGGCCTTCGGGTCGTCGCTGTTCTTGGCGTCGACCACGATCATCAGCGGTCCGTTGAAGCCGGGCCCGAAGCCCTCCGAGAGGAGGTCGTAGGCGCGGCGCTGGGTCGTGGACGTCGGCTGCGAACCGTCGTCGGGCAGGCCCAGCTCCAACTGGCTGACCGGCAGCGCGACGGCGCCGAGGCCGACCACGCCGAGCAGCAGCACGGCGGCCGGACGGCGGATGACGAAGCTGGCCCAGCGGGTGCCCAGGTTGGGCTTCGCGACCGCTGCCCCGGAGGGCTTCCTGCGCTTCTCGCCCGCCGGTCGGATCCTGCGGCCCGCGTACCCGAGCAGCGCCGGGATCATGGTCAGCGCGATGAGGACGGCGATGACCACCGTGCCCGCCGCGGCGAGACCCATCTTGGTCAGCATCGGCACGTTGACGACCGAGAGACCGGCGAGCGCGATCACGACGGTGAGGCCCGCGAAGACCACCGCGGAACCCGCGGTGCCGGTGGCCCGGCCCACCGCCTCCTCCCGGTCGCGGCCCTCGGCCAGCTCGGCGCGGTAGCGGGAGACGATGAACAGGGCGTAGTCGATGCCGACCGCCAGACCGATCATCCCCGCGAGCGTGGAGGTGGTGCTGCCGAGGTCGAGCGCCTTGGCGAGGACGGCGATGGTGGAGACGCCGATCCCGACGCCGATGATCGCCGTCAGCAGCGGCAGCCCCGCCGCGACCAGCGAGCCCAGGGTCATGACCAGGACGACCGCGGCGATGGCGAGACCGACGGCCTCACCGATCGCTCCCGCCTCCGGCTGGGCCTGGAGCGCGTCGCCGCCGACGTCGACGGTCAGCCCGGTGCCCCGGGCCTCGTCCGCGGCCTTCTCCAGGGCGTTCACGGTCGCGTCCTTGAGCTCCATGCCGGGAGCGTCGTAGCGCACCGACGTGTAGGCGACCGTGCCGTCCTTGCTCACCGCGTTCGTCGTGAACGGGTCGGTGACGGAGACGACCTCGGAGCCGTCGCCCAGTTCCTTGACGGTCTTGGCGACGGTCGCCCTGTTCGCGGCGTCCGTCATCTTCTCGCCCGCGGGCGCCTTGAAGACCACGCGCCCGGTCGCGCCGTCGGCGCTGGCCCCCGGGAATCGCTGTTCCAGCAGGTCGAAGGCCTTCTGCGCCTCCGTACCCGGAATGGAGAAGGAGGTCGATCCGGCGGCGGGCGCACTGAACGCGCCGACGCCCGCGAGTGTCAGCAGGGCCACCCACAGCAGGGCGACGAAGTGCCGTCGCCGAAAGGCGAGCCGGCCGAGTTGGTAGAGGAAAGTGGCCACGAAGGCGTACTCCCGGTCAGGTCGTGGGGTCCAGGGCGACACGGCCCAGGGCAGGGATGATCAGCCCGACGACGTGAGCGGTTACGTCAGGTGGAGGGCTTGCTGGGGAGACTGGGGGTCAGTCGTTCGACACGCCGAGGGCGGGGAGGACCACGGCGTCGATGTACGAAAGCAGGAAGGCCTGCGTCGGCGGCAGCTCGTCGATCATCGTGCGGGCCGCGAACCCGCCGATCATCATGTGCATCATGAAGTCGATCGCCGGGTTGTCGGGGCGCACCTCGCCCCGCTCGATCGCCCGCTGCACCAGTCGGCGGAACTGCGCCATCTCGGGTTCGATGAGGTGCGCGCGGAACGCCTTCAGGAGATCCGGGTTGCCGTGGACCGCCATGGCCAGACCCCGCATGAGCGCGGAGTTCTGCTCCATCGTGCAGTCGTCCGAGCGCATGGTGAGCGCGTGCAGGTCGCCCTTGAGCGACCCGGTGTCGATCTCCTCGAGACCCATACCGCCCGGCTTGGTGTGCCGGACCGCCTTCGCCACCAGCTCGGCCTTGCCGCCCCACTGGCGGTAGAGCGTGGCCTTGCTGGAACGGGTGCGGGCGGCGACGGCGTCCATGGTGAGGGCGTCGTAGCCGACCTCCCGGAGCAGTTCGAGCACGGCCTCGTACAGCTCGGCCTCGCGCTCGGGGGTGATACGGCTGCGACGCGCGGTCGAGACCTCGGTCATGTCACTCACCCTTTCCGCTCCGGGACTTGGAACGACACTGTTTCGTACGACACGAATGTAGCGCATCCGCCAGCGAAACGAAACGGTTTCGTTCGTGTTGTGGGTCACCGCAGGCCGCCCCAGCCCGCATCTGGTCGATTTTTCACAAGTTGCTCCGGTCCATCCCCGGGAAAAGCATGGGGAGGTGAGCTATCTGCGCCTTCCGCACCTGAGCGGCGATCTGTTGTGCTTCGTGGCCGAGGACGACCTCTGGCTGGCCCCTCTCGACGGCCCGGGCCGCGCCTGGCGCCTGACCGTCGACCGCACCAAGGTCGGCCATCCGCGCTTCTCGCCCGACGGCCGCCACCTCGCGTACACGAGCTGGCGCAGTCTCGTGCCCGAGATCCACCTGACCGACGTGGACGGCGGACCGGGCCGCCGGCTCACCTACTGGGGCTCGACGGACACGCAGGTGTGCGGCTGGACCCCCCAGGGGACGATCCTCGCGGTCGCCTCGCACGGCGAGCCCTTCTCCTACTTCACCTGGGCGTACAAGGTCCCCACCGACGGCTCGCCCGGCCACCGGCTCCCCTGGGGCCCGGTCTCGGACATCCAGGTCGCCGACCGCAGGACCCTCCTGCTCACCGGCACCCCGCCGCACGAACCGGCCGCCTGGAAGCGCTACCGGGGCGGCGCCACGGGCCGCCTCTGGCTGCACGGCGAACGCCTGCTGCCCGACCTCGGCGGCCACCTCCACTCCCCGATGTTCGTCGGCGACCGGATCGCCTTCCTCTCCGACCACGAGGGCGTCGGCAACCTCTACTCGTGCGCCCACGACGGCTCCGGCCTGCGCCGCCACACCGACCACGACGCCTTCTACGCCCGGCACGCCTCCAGCGACGGCACCCGGGTGGTGTACCAGTGCGCGGGCGACCTGTGGATCGTCGACGACCTCGCCTCCGCCGAGCCGCGCAAGCTCGACGTACGGCTGAGCGGGCCGCGCGCGGGCCGCCGCACGTACCAGGTGCCTGCCGCCCAGCACGTGGACGGCATCTCGGTCGACGAGACGGGCCGCGCGAGCGCCGTCGTCGTCCGCGGCAGCCTGTACTGGCTGACCCACCGGGACGGCCCGGCCCGCACGATCACGGACACCCCGGGGGTACGGGTCCGGCTCCCGGAGATGCTCGGTTCCGTCGGCCAGGTCGCGTATGTGACGGACGCGGAGGGCGAGGACGCCGTGGAGATCGCGTATCTGCCCCGGGCGACCGGTGACCGCGCACCGCGGCGGCCGACCTCGGGAGGGCTGGGCCGGGTCCTGGAGCTGGTCTCGGACCCGAGCGGCGAGCGCCTGGCCATCGCCTCGCACGACGGGCGTCTGCTGCTCCTGACTGTGTCCGATGATGCGGCTGACGCCGCGGGGACGGAGGACTCTGGGGGCACCTCCCGGACGGAGTCTGGGGGAGGCGAGGTCACCGAGCTCATCCGCTCGGTCAACGGCCCGGTCCGCGACCTCGCCTTCTCCCCGGACGGCACCTGGCTGACCTGGTCGCACCCGGGCATCGGGCGCTCCCTGCGCCAGATCAAGATGGCCCGCATCAAGGACCGGTTGATCGTGGACGTGACCAACGGCCGCTTCGAGGACGAGAACCCGGTCTTCACCCGGGACGGCCGCTACCTCGCCTTCCTCTCCTGGCGGGGCTTCGACCCGGTGTACGACGTCCACACCGGCGACCTGTCCTTCCCGCTGGGCTGCCGCCCCTACCTGGTCCCGCTGTCCTCGGCGACCCCCTCCCCCTTCGCCCTGACCCCGGAGGGCCGGCCCGCCGCCGGGGGCCTGGACCCGGCCTCCGACGGCGAGGGCGGCGAAGGCGCCGACCACAGTGCCGTCACGGTCGAGATCGAGGGCCTGGAGAGCCGGGTCACCCCCTTCCCGGTCCCCGCCTCCAAGTACTCGGCGCTGTACCCGGTCGCGGGCGGCGGCCTGGTCTGGTTGCGCTGGCCCATCTCGGGCGCGCTCGGCGAGACCTTCGTCAACCCGGATGACACCTCCGAGCGCCCCACCCTCGAACACTTCTCCATCAGCAAGGCGAAGAAGACCGAACTCGTCGAGCACCTGGACTGGTTCGCGGTCAGCGGCGACGGCTCCCGGCTGGTCCTCGTGGACGAGGGCGACCTGCGCGCCACCCCCGCCACCGAGTCCGGCGACAGCGACTCGACCGTCTGGATCGACCTGCGCCGCATCCTCCACGAGGTCGACCCGGCCGCCGAGTGGCGCCAGGCCTACGAGGAGGCGGGCCGTCTGATCCGGGCGTACTTCTGGGAGCCGGGGATGTGCGGCATCGACTGGGACGCGGTGCTCGACCAGTACCGCCCGCTGCTCGAACGGATCGCCTCACCCGACGAGTTCGCCGACCTCCTGCGCGAGGTCCTCGGCGAACTGGGCACCTCCCACGCCTACGTCACCGCCGCCCGCCGCAACGAGGGCCCACCCCACTACCAGCGCCGCCAGGGCCTGCTGGGCGCCAACTTCGTCCTCAGGGACGGCGGTTGGACGGTCCGGCGGATCCTGCCCGGCGACTCCTCGGACTCCAAGGCCCGCTCCCCGCTGGCCGGCACGGGCATCCGCGAGGGCGCGGTCCTCACCCACGTCGACGGCCGCCCGGTCGACGCGGTCACGGGCCCGTATCCGCTGCTCGCGGCGGCGGGCGGTACGACGGTGGAGCTGACGTTCACCCCGGCGGAGGGCGAAGGAAGGGCCCGCCGGGTGGCGGTGGTCCCGCTCCTCGACGAACGCCCCCTGCGCTACCAGGACTGGGTGGCCAAACGCCGGGCCGTCGTACGGGAGTTGAGCGGCGGCCGCTGCGGCTATCTGCACATCCCCGACATGGGCGGCTCGGGCTGGGCCCAGTTCAACCGGGACCTGCGCATGGAGGTCTCCCGCCCCGCCCTCATCGTCGACGTACGCGGCAACGCGGGCGGCCACATCAGCGAACTGGTGGTGGAGAAGCTGAGCCGCACGATCCTCGGCTGGGACCTGACGAGAAACGCCCAGCCGGTGTCCTACGCCTCGAACGCCCCGCGCGGCCCGGTGGTGGCCCTGGCCGACGAGGCGACCTCCTCGGACGGCGACATGATCACGGCTGCCTTCAAACTGCTGAAGCTCGGCCCGGTGGTGGGCCAGCGCACCTGGGGCGGAGTGGTCGGCATGACCGGCCGCCACCAGCTCGGCGACGGCACGGTGATCACGGTCCCGATGAACGCGGCCTGGTTCGACGCGTACGGCTGGTCGATCGAGAACCAGGGCGTCACCCCGGACCTGGAGATCCTCCGTACCCCCCTGGACTGGGCGGAGGGCAGACACGCCCAACTGGACGACGCGGTGCGGCTCGCGCTGGACCTGCTGGAGACGACACCGCCGGCGACACCGCCGAACTACCGTGACGTACCGGACAGGTCGAGGCCGAAGTTGCCGCCCAGGGCCTGAGAAGGCGCGCGGGGGACGGTCTTTGCTTTTAGGGGCGCGGGGAACTGCGCGACAAGCACCCACCGGCCGGCAGCCAGACACAAACGCGCAGGGTGCCCTCCCAGAACGAGAGAACACCCTGCACTTCAAGCAGTGACTACATGTCGTAGTCGGGCTCCAGCTGCTCCTGCTCCTCGCGCCGGAGCCGCTCGGAGGACTCCTCGTCCCGCATGCGGTCGCGGTCGCGGTCCGGGCCCTGGCCCTGACCCTTGCGGTCCGGGCCCTGGCCCTGACCCTTGCGGTCCGGGCCCTGGCCCTGACCCTGGCGACCGCGCTGGGCCTGCTCCCGGCCCTCCTGGGCCTTCTGCTTGGCCTGCTGCTGCCACTGCTCGGACTTGTCCTGGAACTGGTCCTTCATACCCATGTGGGTTCACTCCCGTGGGGGTGAGGGGAAGAGCCCCTGGCCGGGGCCTCGACCAGATTCACACGCCCGGACAAAGAACGCATTTCGATCAGTCACGGTGCGTAGCGCGAGCCCCTGCGCGAGCCTCCTCATCCGCCGCCCCACCTGCACCGACGAGTCCCACCCGCATGCCCTCCAACCGCTGCCCGAACCGCCGCATCTCCCGCTGCCCGACGGTCCCGATGAGCCCCGGCAGATACCCGCGCATCCCCTGCATCCCGCGCAGCCACCCCTGCCCGTACACATGGCTCGACCGCCGCTCGATCCCGGCCACGATCCGCTCGACGGCCGGCCCCAGCGGATACGTCTTGTTGGCCGGCCACGGCAGCCGCTGCCTGAGCTCCCGCATGACGTCGTCCTGGTCGGCCCCGCGCACCATGTCGGTGTCGGTCCACGACAGATAACCGACTCCGACCCGCACGCCCTTGTGGCCGACCTCGGCCCGCAGGCTGTGCGCGAACGCCTCCACACCGGACTTGGACGCGCAGTACGCGGTCATCATCGGCGCCGGGGTGATCGCCGCGAGGGAGGCGATCTGGAGCAGATACCCGCGGCTCTCCATCAACACCGGCAGGAACGCCCGCGCGGTCATGGCCGACCCGATGAGGTTGACCTCGATCACCCGCCGCCATGCCTCCGGGTCGGAGTCCACGAACGGCCCGCCGGTGGCGACCCCGGCGTTGGCGACCACGATGTCGACCTTGCCGAACCGCGCCTTGACCTCCTGCGCGACCTGGGCCATCGCCACATGGTCGGTGACGTCGGCGTACCAGTGGTCGCTGTCGCCGTGCAGCCGCCCGGAGAGCTGCTTGAGCGCGTCCGGTTCGAGGCCGACCAGAGCGACCTTCGCCCCGCGCGCCGACAGCTTGCGGGCGAGCAGTTCACCCACGCCCCGCGCGGCCCCCGTGACGACCGCGACCTGTCCTTCGAGTCCGACCCTGCTCATGCGCCCTCCTTGACCTGGACGTACGTGGTGACGAGTTCCCGGATTCGCGCGCTGACCAGCTCGGGCGCCTCCACCGGCGTCATGTGGCCGACGCCGGGCAGTTCGGTGACCCCGAGGCAGTGGGGCAGCGCGGCGGCCAACCGGCGTGCGTGCACGGGCGGGGTGAGCCGGTCGGCCGTACCGACGACGACGGCCACCGGCGCGGTGAGCCGGCGTACGCCGTGATCCAGATCGAGCAGATCCAGCACCTGCGACCAGGCGTACCGCACCTTGCGCGGGCAGGCGTGCACGATCCGCGCGCACGCCTCCACCATGTGCGGGGCCGAACCGGGGCCCATCGTCCCGTACTTGAGGATCCGCAGAGCGAGCGGCGTGATGGGCCCGAGCGGCGCCCGCGCCCCGAGGACCTGGCGGGTCAGCCAGGTCCGCAGCCGCCCGGCCCTGATCGGTACGAGGGTCGACTCGGCGACCAGCCGCGACGAACCGGTGCTGCACAGCAGGACGGCCGCCGCACGCTTTTCGAACCCCGGGCGCCCGGCCGCGGCCATCACCGTCATCCCGCCCATGGAGTGACCTGCGATCACCGCCTTCTCGCCCGCCCCGAGGGCCGCCTCCAGTACGGCTTCCAGATCGTCAGCGAGCAGATCCGCACTGCAGGCGGGGCTCGCCGGACTGCGTCCGTGGCCGCGCTGGTCGTAGGCGATGACCCGGTGGTCCACGGCGAGTTCGCGGATCTGGGCGGCCCAGAAGGCGGTGGAGCAGGTCCAGCCATGGGCGAGGACGACTGCAGGCGCTCCGTCGGGGCCGTGCACCTCCACGTGCAGGCGCGCGCCGTCCGCGGAGAGGGCGGTGAGTTCACGCACCGGTGCGGGTGGGGCGTAGGGACCGGAGATCACATGCGCCGGGCGGCTCATACGGCGCTCACCTCCGCGTGGGCCGGCACCCGCAGCACCTCGTACTCGGCGAGATCCACCCGTCGGGTCGCCCGCCGGAACTCGGTCGTCGTACCGGGCCAGATCGTGCTGTTGCGGCCGTTCGCGTCCAGGTACCAACTGGTGCAGCCACCGGTGCTCCACACGGTGCGCTTCATGCGCTCCTGCACCCGGTGGTTCCAGTCCCGTACGGCAGAGGGGCGGGCGTCGAGGGCCACGCGGCCTCCCCCAGTGCCTTGAGGGCCTGGGGGGACCCCCAGGACGTCGAGTTGGCGCACGAAGTCGGCCAGGTAGTTCAGCTGGGACTCGATCATGAGGATCATCGAGGAGTTCCCGAGGCCGGTGTTGGGGCCGATGATGCTCATCCAGTTGGGGAAACCGGCCGCGGAGGCACCCCGCAGCGCCTCCATCCCGCCCTTCCACGCCTCGGCGAGCGTCCGCCCGTCCGCGCCGACGACCCGGTCGGCGATCGGCATGTCGGTGACGTGGAAGCCCGTACCGAAGACGATCGCGTCGGCCTCGGCCTCGGTGCCGTCGGCGGCGACGAGTGTCGACCCCTCGACGCGGCTGAGCCCGCTCGCGACCACGTCCACGTTGGGCTGGGCCAGCGCCGGGTAGTACGTGCTGCTCAGCAGGATCCGCTTGCAGCCGATGCGGTAGTCGGGGGTGAGCTTGGCGCGCAGCGCCGGGTCCTTGATGGCGCGCGCCATGTTCCGCTTGGCCAGCTGCTCGACGGCACCCAGCTCGCCCGGCCGTTTGGTGAAGGCCTGGACCTGCAACTCCCTGATGCCCCACGACAGTCCGCGCCGGACCTGGGTGGTGAAGGGCAGCTGCCGGTGCAGCCAGCGCTCGGCGCCGCTGATCGGCCGGTCCATGCGGGGCATCACCCAGGGGGGAGTGCGCTGGAACAGCGTGACGCTCCGGGCGAGCGGCTGGACGGCCGGGACGATCTGGATGGCCGAGGCGCCGGTCCCCACCATGGCGACCCGCTTGCCGCGCAGGTCGTAGTCGTGGTCCCAGCGGGCGGAGTGGAAGACCGTGCCAGGGAAGGAGTCCAGGCCCGGGATGTCGGGGATCCTGGGGTCGGACAGCGGCCCGGTGGCGGAGACGACGAGGTCGGCGGAGAGCGAGCCGCTCGCGGTCTCGATGTCCCACCGCAGCTTCTCGCCGTTCCAGGTCATCCGCTGCACCTCGGAGTTGAGGCGCAGGTGCGGGCGGAGCCGGAAGACGTCCGTCACATGCTCCAGATAGGCGCGGATGTGCTCCTGCCCGGAGAAGGTGCGCGGCCAGTCGGGATGCGGCGCGAAGGAGAACGAGTACAGGTGGGACGGCACGTCACAGGCGCACCCCGGATAGCTGTTGTCCCGCCACGTGCCACCCACGCTGTCGGCCCGCTCCAGCACGACGAAGTCGGTGACACCCTCCCGCCGCAGCCGTACGGCGGCCCCCAGCCCACCGAACCCGGACCCGATCACCGCCACCCGCACATGCTCGTGTTCGGCCATGCCGACGCCTTCCCTGCCCGACTCTGCCAGTGAACACTGGCGCAATGGGAGGGTAGAGCAGCTCCGTACCGATGGGTAGGGGGCGGGAGAAGGAAAGTTACCCCGGGTACGACATAGGGTGCGGGCGTGGCAGAAGACGGAGGACGACGCGAGTACCGCATGGAGGAACTGGCCAGGGAAGCCGGGATCACCGTGCGCACCCTGCGCTTCTACCGCGAACGCAAACTCATCCCGCCCCCTCGCCGCGAGGGCCGCATCGCCTGGTACGACGACCACCACCTGGCCCGTCTGCGCACGATCGCGACCCTCCTGGAACGCGGCCACACCCTCACCGGCATCGCGGAACTCGCCGAGGCCCTGGACCACGGCCGTGACGTCGCCGACGTCCTGGGGGTCACGCCGACGGAGGAGGAACCGGTCCGCCTGACCCCCGAGGAACTCGCCGCCCGCTTCGAGGGCGAGGTGACCCCGGAGAACCTCGCGGCCGCCCTCGACCTCGGCTACCTCGGCACCGACGGCGACGAGATCGTCCACATCAGCCGCCGCCTCCTGGACGTCTCGTCCGAACTGGTCCGCGAGGGCATCCCCCTGGGAGAGGTCCTCGCGGCCGGCAAACGGGTCCGCGAGCACGTGGACGACCTGGCGGAGATGTTCGCCGAACTGGTCCTGCGCCACGCGGGCGAGGACGACCTCCAGCGCCTGCGCCCCCTGGCGCGGAGCGTGGTGGAGGCAGAACTGTCCCTGGCACTGGACCGGCGGCTGCGGAAGCGGGACTAGATCCCATCTTCGAGGCCACCCGGAGCCTGCTCGCGCTCCCGCAAGGCCGACGGGCGGCTTCCACCGGCCGCCCCGCGGTGCGGCGGCAGGCGATCGATGCCGCCGCCGGCCAAGAACCACTCCGCGCAAGACGACAGCAGAAGGCCACGCGACAGACCAACTGACCGCTGATCAGCGGCCTGGGTACGGTCCGCCGACGTGACCCGGGCCGCGAGTCACCTATCGAAGACGACCGTCACGGGAGCATGATCCGACCACCGCTCGTCATGGCTGGCGGCCCGCTCCACAAATCCCTTCACCGCCCGCCGAGCAAGCCCGGGAGTCGCGACGGCAAGGTCGATACGCCATCCGGAATCGTTGTCGAACGCCCGCCCCCGGTACGACCACCACGAGTACGGCCCCTCCATGTCCGGATGCAGCGACCGTACGACGTCGACGTACCCCCCGTCGGCCGTGTCGAGCACCCGGCTCAACCACGCCCGCTCCTCCGGCAGGAACCCGGAGCTCTTCTGGTTGGCGCGCCAGTTCTTGAGGTCGGCCTGCTGGTGGGCGATGTTCCAGTCGCCGCAGACGACGACTTCGCGGCCCTCGGCGGCGGCGCGCTCACGCAGTCCCTTCAGGTACACGAGGAACTCGTCCATGAAGCGGATCTTCTCGTCCTGCCGCTCGGTGCCGACCTCGCCGGAGGGCAGGTACAGGGACGCGACGGTGACACCGGGCAGGTCGGCCTCGACGTACCGCCCGCTGGTGTCGAACTCCGCCGACCCGAACCCGATCCGGACCCGGTCGGGCTCGCGGCGGGTGTAGAGGGAGACACCGGCACGCCCCTTGGCGGCGGCGGGCGCGTGCACGACGTGCCAGCCCTCGGGAGCGCGGACGCTCTCGGGCAGCTGCTGCGGCTCGGCGCGCACCTCCTGCAGGCAGAGCACGTCGGCGGAGGTGG
Source organism: Streptomyces sp. NPDC005483 (assembly GCF_040606035.1). Taxonomy (NCBI): domain Bacteria; kingdom Bacillati; phylum Actinomycetota; class Actinomycetes; order Kitasatosporales; family Streptomycetaceae; genus Streptomyces; species Streptomyces sp. NPDC005483. Next base: position 37,297 of record NZ_JBEXEA010000016.1, on the reverse strand, counting down.
TCGCGAGCCACTCCACGAAGCCCTTCTTCGCGGCGGCACGCAGCCCGTTCACATTGGCGGAGGTCACAGTGAGCACCCGGGAACGATACCGGCACACTGGAGGGCATGATGATCCGCCGTGTCCCCTTCGACCACCCCGACGCCGTGAAGCTCAACGACCAGGTCCAGGCCGAGTACCACGTCCGCTACGGCGACGGCGGCGACGCCACCGAGCTGGCCCCGACGGACTTCGAGCACCCGAACGGCGTGTATCTGATCGCGTACGACGAAAGGGACAGCCCCGTCGCCACGGGCGGCTGGCGTGCCCAGGACGCCAACGGCGAGGGTAACCTGGACGGCGACGCCGAGCTCAAGCGCATGTACGTCATCGAGGAGATGCGCGGCCGCGGTCTCGCCCGCCGCGTCCTCGCCGCTCTGGAGGACCACGCCCGCGCGGCCGGACGCATGCGCATGGTCCTGGAGACCGGCACCAAGCAGCCGGAGGCCATCGCCCTCTACACGTCCAGCGGCTACGAAGCCTGCGTGAAGTTCGGCTACTACCGCTTCCACGAGGAGAGCCGCTGCTACGCGAAGGCGCTGTGAGAACGCCGTACACATGACAGAAGACCCGCTCCTGGATCAGGAGCGGGTCTTCATGATGCGTGGACCTGAGGGGATTCGAACCCCTGGCCCCCTCGATGCGAACGAGGTGCGCTACCGGACTGCGCCACAGGCCCTTGCAACGAGTGAAACTCTAGCATCCCCGTCCGGGTGCTTGGAAATCCGTTCCGGGCTGGTCAGAGCGCGGCGAATCCTGCGCCGTCCGTCACTCGTTGGCGGCGCGCGGCCGCTCACCTTCCTCGTACTGGTCGAAGAGCGGCGTACGGCCACGCTCGCGTGCCCGGCGTGCGGAGGCGGCGCGACGGGCGTCGGTGCGGCCGTCCGCCGAGGACGTGTCCTCCGCGTCGGCGGACAGGTCCTCCGATCCCCCGTCCTCCGCGACGGGTGCCGCCTCTTGAGCGGAGTGCTCGGGGGCCACGGCACTGGACCGGGCCGAACTCCACGCGTCCGGCGCACCGAGGTCCACGTCCGCGGTGGCCCGCGGAGCGACCGGCGCGGTCACGTACGTGGGCAACGGCACCGGGACCGGGTCCCAGCTGTCCCCGTGCCCCGGCCTGCGCTGCCGTTCGCGCTGCTGGTCGACCCACTCGGCGTGGTCGGTCTGCTCGACGAGGGCGCGCCGGTCGGCGGCGAGTGCCGAGAGCCCGGGATCGGTCTCCGCCCCTGGTCCCTCGTCCGGTTCGTCGGCTTCCACGCCCGTGGTCACGGACGCGCGCCGGCGCGGCTGACGGGCTCGCTCCCGCAGGTGCTGGGCGGCGAGCTCGGCCCGGCGCCGGTCCATCTGGTAGGCGAAGCGGCGGCGTTCCTGGGAGCGCAGGTACGCGATGTACGCGCTGAGCATCACCGCGGGTACGCCGGGCGCCCACAGGAAGGCGAGTCCACCGACGGCGGCGACGATCGCGCCGAGCGTGAAGGCGAGGAAGAGCATCACCGTCGTACGCCGTCGGCGTGCGAGTACCTTCGTCCGGCGGGCGCGCGCCGCGGCCGCCTCCGCGGCGGCCGTGCGCCGGGCGGCGGATGCGGGTGTCTGCTTCCGCGTCGGGGCGCCGGCGTGTTCGGGCGCGGGCGCGTTCGTCTTCGCGCGCGCCGGGTCGCCGTGCCCCGTTTCCCGCTCGGCTTCCCGCGCGGGCTCACGCGTCGCCTCCCGGCGCTCCGAAGCCGGCGGCTGAACCGTCGCCTGGGCCTGCGGACGGGTCGGAGGCATGGCGAAGGCCCGGACGTCCACCGAGTCGGTGACGGCATCCGGTTCGTCGGCGCCGTACTCCCCCTCGTCGGTGGAGCGCGCGCGCAGGTCCTTGGCGTACCGACGCTCCATGCCCGCCCGTCCGGAAAGCAACCGGATGGCGGTGCTGAAGCGTTCCGTCGGACGGGCCTCGTTCAGCTCGTCCTGCCTACGGAGCCACATAGGCACCAAGTAGGCGGCCCAGGCCCCGACGATGACTGCGTAGATGAGGCCGCTGCTGCTCACGCCTCACACGGTAGAGGGGTTTGCGTGAGGCCATCTGCCAATTGCGCCGGTGTGTCGCACGATCTGGCTGATATTTCGAGCTTTTTTTGTGACCGATCCGATCAGCAGACCGCCTGAGTCGTGAATTCAATGCCCCGAGACGGTCATGCACCGATCATTTTCGAACACTTATTCAATTCCCGGGTCCTGCTTGCCGTCCCTGTGGGGAGCGTGCCCGCTGCCAGCGCCTGAGCAACCCGTCGGGTACCTCTTCCGCGGTGAGCGCGAACACGAGATGGTCCCTCCAGGCCCCGTCGATGTGGAGATAGCGCGGCCGCAGTCCCTCCTCGCGGAATCCGAGTTTCTCCACGACCCGTCGGCTGGGCACGTTCTCGGGGCGAATGCAGACCTCGATGCGGTGCAGACCGACCGCGCGGAAACAGTGGTCCACGACAAGTGCCACGGCGGTCGGCATCACACCGCGCCCGGCCACCGACTGGTCCACCCAGTAGCCGACGTGTCCCGAACACATCGAGCCCCAGGTGATCCCGGCGACCGTCAACTGGCCGACCAGCTGGCCCCGGTACTCGATGACGAACGGCAGCATCCGCCCCGCGTGCGCCTCGGACCGCAGGTGCCGGACCATCTGACGGTAGGTCGGCCGGTGCGCGATCGGGCCGCTCGGAGTGGGCGGCGGAATGGTCGCCTCCCAGGGGCGCAGCCAGTCCCGGTTGCGCCGGTTCACCTCGCGCCACACCCGCTGGTCACGCATCTTTATCGGCCTCAGGACGACATCGCCGTCCGCCAGTACGACGGGCCAGGACAAGCTGTTCAGCTCGCACCCCCAGTGCCGGCGCCGGATCTCGGGTGGTCGCCGCCGCGGATCTGGTCGACGGCGTGGATCAACAGGGGCTCGAGGACGGCCAGTCCGTCCTTCACCCCGCCACCGGAACCCGGCAGGTTGACGATCAGCGTGTGTCCCGCCACCCCGGCCAGGCCCCGGGAGAGCGCGGCGGTCGGCACCTTGTCCCGGCCGAACGCCCTGATGGCCTCCGCGATGCCCGGCACCTCGTGGTCGATCACTTCCCGGGTCGCCTCGGGGGTGCGGTCGGTGGGTGAGATGCCGGTGCCGCCGGTGGTGACGATGACGTCGTATCCGGCTTCCACGCCTGCGCGCAGGGCGGCCTCCACGGGATCACCGTCGGGGACGACCTGGGGGCCCTCGACGGTGAAGCCGAACCCCTTCAGGCCGTCGGCGATCAGCGGGCCGCCCTTGTCCTCGTAGACACCGGCGGCGGCCCGGTTGGAGGCGGTGACCACCAGAGCGCGGTATGTCATGCCCGGCTCCAGTCGCCCGACTTGCCGCCCGTCTTCTCCTCGACCCGTACGTCCGTGATGACCGCTCCCTTGTCGACCGCCTTGACCATGTCGATCACGGTGAGCGCGGCGACGGAGACCGCGGTGAGGGCCTCCATCTCGACGCCGGTGCGGTCCGTCGTCTTCACGGTGGCCCGGATCTCCACGGCGTCGTCCGCGACCGACAGGTCCAGTTTCACACCGGACACCGACAGCGGATGGCACAGCGGGATGAGGTCCGGGGTGCGTTTGGCGCCCATGATGCCCGCGATCCGCGCGGTGGCCAGGGCGTCACCCTTGGGCACGCCCTCGCCGCGCAGCAGCTCGATCACCCGGGGCGACACGAGGACACGTCCACTCGCGCGCGCGGTGCGTGCCGTGACGTCCTTGCCGGAGACATCGACCATGCGGGCGGCTCCCGCCTCGTCGATGTGCGTCAGTCGGTCCTGCGTACTCATGGTTGTGCGGCGCTCCCGGTCGGACCTGTTGTGCGCGACACGGTACCGCCAACCAGGAGTGGTCAGCCGAGCAGGACCACGTCGACCTCGGTCCCGGGCTCGACGGACTCCACGTCCTCCGGTACGACGATCAGCGCGTCCGCCTGCGCGAGGGCGGCCACCAGATGGGAGCCGGCACCGCCGACCGGGGCGACCGCGCCGTCGGCGTAGGCACCGCGCAGGAACTGCCGGCGGCCCTTGGGCGAGGTCAGCGCCTTGTCAGCGGTCAGGGTGGCCCGGGTCCGCGGCCGGTGGACGTCGTCGAGGCCCATGAGGGTGCGGATCGCGGGGCGGACGAAGAGTTCGAAGGAGACGTACGACGACACCGGGTTGCCCGGCAGGGCAAGCAGCGGGATGTGGTCGGGGCCGATGGTGCCGAAGCCCTGGGGCTTGCCGGGCTGCATGGCGAGCTTGCGGAAGTCGACGCCGCTGCCCGGCTCGTCCTCGTCGCCCACGGAGGACAGCGCCTCCTTGACAACGTCGTACGCCCCGACGCTCACGCCGCCCGTGGTGACCATGAGGTCGGCGCGGACGAGCTGGTCCTCGATGGTGGAGCGCAGGGTCTCGGCGTCGTCGGCGACGGCGCCCACGCGGTAGGCGATGGCGCCGGCGTCCCGGGCGGCCGCGGTGAGGGCGAAGCTGTTGGAGTCGTAGATCTGGCCGGTGCCGAGACTCTCGTCGGGCTGGACGAGTTCGCTGCCGGTGGACATGACGACCACGCGCGGACGCGGGCGTACGCGTACGGTGCCGCGGCCGATGGCGGCGAGGAGGGCGATCTGCGGCGGGCCGAGGACGGTGCCGGCGTCCAGGGCGCGGTCGCCGGCCCGGACGTCGCTGCCCTCGGCGCGCACGTGCGCGCGGGCCTCGGCGGGCCGGTACACGTGTACGTACCCTTCGGCACCCTCGGGGGCGAGGCTGCGGGCACGCATCCCGCTGACCGGGCCCTCGCCGAGGCCTCCGTCGGTCCATTCGACGGGTACGACGGTCTCGGCGCCCGGTGGCAGCGGGGCGCCGGTCATGATGCGGGCGGCCTGCCCGGGACCGACATGGAGCGGCTCGGCCTGGCCCGCCGCGACGTCCCCGACCACGTCCAGGACGGCCGGGAACTCCTCGCTCACGCCCGCCACGTCCGCGACCCGCACCGCGTACCCGTCCATGGAGCTGTTGTCGAACGGGGGAAGGGACACCGGGACCGTGACGTCCTCGACCAGGACGCAGCCCTGGGCGTCGAGCAGTTGCAGCTCGATGGGTTCGAGGGGGCGGACGGTCGCGAGGATGTCCTCCAGGTGTTCGTCCACCGACCAGAGGTGGTCCTGGTCGGCGGGGCGGGGTGCGGCGCTGCTCAAATGCCTACATCTCCTCGGCTACGTAACTGCGAAGCCAGGCCCTGAAGTCGGGGCCCAGGTCTTCACGTTCGCATGCGAGTCTGACAATGGCACGCAGATAGTCGCCGCGGTCGCCGGTGTCATAGCGGCGGCCCTTGAAGACGACGCCGTGCACCGGGCCGCCGACCTTCTCGTCCTGCGCGAGCTGCTGGAGGGCGTCGGTGAGCTGGATCTCGTTGCCCCGGCCCGGCTCGGTCTTGCGGAGTATGTCGAAGATGTGCGGGTCGAGGACGTAGCGGCCGATGACCGCGTAGTTCGACGGGGCGTCGGCCGCCTCCGGCTTCTCGACGAGGCCGCTCACCCTGACGACGTCGCTGTCCTCGGTCTCGTCGACGACGGCGCAGCCGTAGAGGTGGATCTGCTCGGGCGCGACCTCCATCAGCGCGATGACACTGCCGCCGTGCTGCTCCTGCACCTCGATCATCCGCTGGAGCAGCGGGTCGCGGGCGTCGATCAGGTCGTCGCCGAGGAGGACGGCGAAGGGTTCGTGGCCCACGTGGGGGGCCGCGCACAGGACCGCGTGGCCGAGGCCGCGGGGGTCGCCCTGACGCACGTAGTGCATCGTGGCGAGGTCGCTGGACTCCTGCACCTTGGCGAGCCGGCTGGCGTCGCCCTTCTTCTGGAGGGCGGACTCAAGCTCGTAGTTGCGGTCGAAGTGGTCCTCGAGGGGGCGCTTGTTGCGTCCCGTGATCATGAGGACGTCATCGAGGCCCGCCGAGACGGCCTCCTCGACCACGTACTGGATCGCCGGCTTGTCGACCACCGGCAGCATCTCCTTGGGAGTGGCCTTGGTCGCCGGCAGGAAGCGGGTGCCGAGCCCTGCTGCCGGAATGACAGCCTTGCTGATCCGAGGGTGCGACTGAGTCATGTCCGCAACCCTATCCGGTGCCTTTGCCTGGAATCTGAGGCTCCGGTTAATAAGCTCTTATATGAGCGTATTGAAAGGGTACGGGTGCAGACTTTGAGTCATGTCGGACGTCCCAGCGAGCCTGACAAGAGAACGTTGCGAGGAGAGTACCTGGCGGTAAGGAACAGATTGACGGCCGATGACGTGCGGGAAGCGGCTTCCGCGCTGGCCGGCCAGGCCCTCGGGCTGCCCGAACTGGAGCGTGCGCGCACGGTGGCGGCGTACGTCTCCGTGGGGAGCGAGCCCGGCACGCTCACCCTCCTCGACGCGCTGCACGAGCGGGGCGTACGCGTCCTGCTCCCGGCTCTTCTGCCGGACAACGATCTGGACTGGGGCGCCTACACCGGCGAGGGCTCTCTCGCGCGGGTCCAACACGGCGGAAAAATGGCCCTCTTCGAGCCCACCGGCGAGCGTCTGGGCCCGGACGCGGTGACCGGCGCCGACGTCGTGCTGCTGCCCGGCCTCGCCGTGGACGGGCGCGGGATGCGCCTGGGGCGCGGCGGGGGGTCGTACGACCGGGTGCTCGCGCGCCTGGAGCGCGCGGGCGCACGACCGGCGCTGGTGGTGCTCCTGTACGACGCCGAGGTCATCGCGCATGTCCCGGAGGAGGCACACGACCGCCCGGTGCACGCGGTGGTGACGCCGTCGGGCGTGCGCCGGTTCCAGGACCCGGAATGAGGAAGGGCCCCTCACACGCGTGCGTGTGAGGGGCCCTTCCCCGGCCTCACGGCTTCAGCACCAGGCTGTCGGTCGTGCTCTTGTCGACAGCGCCGTCCGAGAAGGACCAGTCCAGCAGCTCGCCCTTGACCCACTTGCCGGTCTGGTCGGTGTAGTGCGCGCTGTAGGCGTGCCCGGAGGCGCCGGTGAGGTTGATCCACTTCGACTTGTCGAGGTCGCCGAGGTTGACCACCATCCGCATCGACGGCACCCAGACGACGCCGTACCCGCCGGCCGCGTTCCAGCCGGTCGCGTTGACCGTCGCCTCGCCGCCGCTGAGCTTCCACGGGCCGCGGTTGAGCATGTACTTCAGGAAGCCGGGGCCTTCGGTGCCCAGGGTCTGGTTCTTCAGGAACAGGCGGTGCAGCCGGCCCCAGCTCCAGGTGTCGATGTCCTTGCCGAGCTTGGCGGTCAGCTCCCAGCGGGCGTCGATCATGGCGCGCTTGAACAGCTCGTCGCGGTTGGTGGCCGCGGGGCGGTCGCCGACGCCCTTGGGGGTCTTCCACCAGTCGCTGTTCTCGTCGTCCATGAGGTTGCGCACGACCTCGAACCAGCGGTCGCCGCCGTCGGGCTGCGCCTGGTCGGCGTCGCGCTGACCGCACTCGCGGACCTTGTCCGCCTCGTCGGCGGGCCCGATGGTGTTGACCGGGTCCACCCACAGGCACTGGCCCTTGACCCGCAGCTCCTTGGGCAGCTTGTTGCCGAAGGCGAGCTTGAGGATGTTGCGCCAGACGGCGTTGAAGTAGGCGGCCGCGGCCGAGTCGGCGTCCTGGGTGTAGTCCCAGCCCTCCAGTAGCTCCTGGGCCTGACGGACGTCCTTGTCATCGAGGTCGATCTTCAGCAGCTTCGGTACGAGCAGTTTGGCGATCTCGCTGCTGTTGTCGACCTGCATCTGGCGCATGTCGTCGGTGGAGATCTTGCCCCCGCCCTTGATCTTCTGCTCGATCAGGTCGGTGATGCGCTGGCTGCGGGTGCCGTAGCCCCAGTCCGTGGTGAGCGTGTAGGGGTACTTGTCCTTGTCGACCACGGCCTGGTTGGCGGTCACGATGTAGCCGCGCTCGGGGTTGTACTCGTAGGGCAGCTCGTCCTGCGCGATGTACTTGCCGGTCCAGGCGTACTTGGAGTCCCAGCCCGGGGCCGGGATGGCGCCGGTGTCGCCCTTCGCGCGGATCGGGATGCGGCCCGGCAGCGTGTAGCCGATGTTCTCGGAGTCGGCGTAGACCAGGTTCTGCGAGGGCACGTCGAACAGGGCCGCCGCCTCGCGGAAGTCGCTCCAGTTCGACGCCCTGTCCATCGCGAACACGGCGTCCATCGAGGTGCCGGGGTCGAGCGCGGTCCAGCGCAGGGCGACGCCGTAGCCGTCACCGCGGTCGGGGGCCGCGTTGTCGACGGTGGCCTTCTTGCCGACCTTCACGAGTTCGTCGTAGCGGTCGGACAGCAGGGGGCCGTTGTTCGTCTCACGGACGACGATCTTCTGGGACGCGCCGCCGGCGACCTTGATGGTCTCCTCGCGCGTGGTGAAGGGCTTGGTCGTGCCGTCGTACAGGTAGCCGTCGCCGGAGAGCTTCTCCAGGTAGAGGTCGGTGACGTCGACCCCGGAGTTCGTCATGCCCCAGGCGATCTTCGCGTTGTGGCCGATGACCACGCCGGGCATGCCCGCGAAGGTGTAGCCGGAGACGTCGTACTGGCACTTGCTGGAGACGGTCCGGCAGTGCAGGCCCATCTGGTACCAGACGGACGGCAGCGAGGCGGACAGGTGCGGGTCGTTGGCGAGCAGGGGCTTGCCGGTGATGGTGTGCGAGCCCGCGACGACCCAGGAGTTGGAGCCGATGCCCTGGCCGTTGACCCCGACGGCCGTGGGGACGTCGTCCAGGACCTTGTAGAGGCCCGAGAGCTGGCTCTGGAGGGCCGAGGCGGTCGAGGAGGAGGTCGAGGCCGACGTGCCCGTCGCTGTGCCGCCGGTGGACGTCCCGGAGCCGCTCGTCGACGTTCCGGAGCCGCTCGTGGACGTTCCGCTGCCGGACAGGCCGTTCTCCTGCGAGCTGCCGTTCTGCTCGAAGGTCCCGGTCAGCTCGCTGTACTGGCCCTCCTGGACGATCGCCTGGTTCCGGCTGTACGGGTAGTCGGGGTACAGGTCGGAGATCTGCTTCGGGCCGAGGCGGCTGGTCATCAGGGCGCGGTCGATCTCGTCCTGCATGTTGCCGCGCAGGTCCCAGGCCATCGCCTTCAGCCACGCCACCGAGTCGACCGGGGTCCACTTCTCGGGGTGGTAGTCGTTCTCGAAACCGAGCGCCGCGTACTCCAGGGAGATCTCCTTGCCGCTCTTGCCCTGGAGGTAGGCGTTGACTCCCTTGGCGTACGCCTGGAGGTACTTCTTGGTGGAGGCCGACAGCTTGGTGTCGTACTCCTTCTTCGCGACCCGGTCCCAGCCCAGCGTGCGCAGGAACTCGTCGTCCTTGACCTGGCCCTTGCCGAACATCTCCGACAGACGCCCGGAGGTCATGTGGCGGCGCACGTCCATCTCGTAGAACCGGTCCTGCGCCTGGACGTAGCCCTGCGCCATGAACAGGTCCGCGTCGGAGGAGGCGTAGATCTGCGGGATGCCGTAACTGTCGCGCTTGACGTCGACCGGGCCCGACAGTCCCTCGAGCTCGATCGAGCCCTTGGTCTGCGGGAAGGACGCGCGGACGGTGCTCACCGACCAGTACCCGCCGAAGGCGACGCCGCCGATGACGGCCAGTACGAGGACGAGAACGATCAGACGGGCTCTGCGCCCCTTCTTCCTGCCGGACTTGCCGGGCTGCTGACCCGATGAGGCGGTGGTGGTGGGGGGCATCGCTGTCCTTGCTGTCCTAACGCGAGCGGCAGGGCGGGCTGTGCTTTCCAATGAGCGCTGGAGCAACCATAGGCGCAGGGCCCAGGCCGACTTGACGCGGAGTAGGGATCAAACAAGCACTAGCGTTCGATCTCGCCTCGCGGAGTGTCAAGAAATCGTCAAGAGTTAGGTAAGGTAACGAAGTACTTGGATGCGCAGCCCCTCCGCTTCGTGTCCTATGTACGTGAGCTCACGCGCGCGTGATGCGGTGAGCCAGGGAAGGGAACGGCCGCTGACTGTCCACCACCTCAACCAGCTCCTGCTCGTCTGCTCGCTCGTCCTGCTCGTCGCCGTGGCAGCGGTCCGGATCTCCTCGCGCAGCGGGCTCCCCAGCCTGCTCGTGTACCTGGGGATCGGCATCGCCATGGGCCAGGACGGCATCGGCGACATCCACTTCGACAACGCCGAACTGACCCAGGTCATCGGGTACGCGGCCCTGGTCGTGATCCTGGCCGAGGGCGGCCTCGGCACGAAGTGGAAGGAGATCAAGCCCGCCCTGCCGGCCGCCACCGCGCTGGCACTGGGCGGCGTCGCGGTGAGCGTCGGGGTCACAGCGACGGCCGCGCACTACCTGATCGGTCTCGAGTGGCGCCAGGCGCTCATCATCGGGGCGGTCGTCTCCTCGACGGACGCGGCGGCGGTCTTCTCGGTGCTGCGCAGAATCCCCTTGCCCGCGCGCGTGACGGGCACGCTGGAGGCCGAGTCCGGCTTCAACGACGCCCCGGTGGTCATCCTGGTCGTCGCCTTCTCCCAGACCGGTCCGGTCGAGCACTGGTACACGCTGATCGCCGAGATAACACTGGAGCTGGCCATCGGCGCCGCCCTCGGCATCGCGGTGGGCTGGCTGGGCTCCTGGGGCCTCAGGCACGTCGCGCTGCCCGCGTCCGGCCTCTATCCGATCGCGGTCATGGCGATCGCCGTCACCGCGTACGCGGCGGGCGCGCTGGCGCACGGCAGCGGGTTCCTCGCCGTCTATCTCGCCGCCATGGCGATGGGCAACGCCAAGCTGCCGCACTGGCCCGCCACCCGCGGCTTCGCCGACGGGCTCGGCTGGATCGCCCAGATCGGCATGTTCGTCCTGCTCGGCCTGCTGGTCACCCCGCACGAGCTGGGCGACGACGTCCTGCCCGGGCTCGTCATAGGGCTGGTGCTCACCATGGTGGCGCGGCCGCTGAGCGTCTTCCTGTGCCTGACGCCGTTCCGGGTGCCCTGGCAGGAGCAGACGCTCATGTCCTGGGCCGGCCTGCGCGGCGCCGTGCCGATCATTTTGGCGACGATCCCCATGGTGAGCGGCATCGAGGGCAGCCGTCGCGTCTTCAACATCGTCTTCGTCCTGGTCGTCGTCTACACCCTCGTGCAGGGCCCGACACTGCCCTGGCTGGCCCGCAAGCTACGCCTGGGCGGCGACTCCGACGCCGCCGACCTCGGCATCGAGTCGGCGCCTCTGGAACGGCTGCGCGGGCACCTGCTGTCGGTGGCGATTCCCGAGGGGTCCCGGATGCACGGCGTCGAGGTCAACGAGCTGCGGCTGCCGGCCGGGGCCGCGGTCACCCTGGTCGTCCGCGATGAAAAATCGTTCGTTCCGCTGCCCACGACCGTGCTGCGACGCGGGGACGAACTGCTCGTCGTCGCCACCGACCCGGTCCGTGACGCGGCCGAACGGCGGCTGCGCGCGGTGGGCCACGGCGGCAAACTGGCCGACTGGCTGGGCACGGACGGCGCCCGCGGCACACGTTAAGGGCGTGTTACGCGCCCCCTGTACGATGGTGGCACCCCTGATCGAACCAACTCTGCCTGACGCAGAGCTGGCGCGACCGTATGGCGGCCGAGACGTCCCTGAGCAGTCGGTATCGGCATCTACCGCAGTCCGCGCAAGAGGACAGCTCTCGGCGCCACCCCTTCCCTCGAAGGGGGCCGCGCTACCAGGCGGCAGAAAGGCACGGGCCGTGGCATCCACGGTCACCTCCTCCCGCCCGGGATACGGGCAGCTGCTGCGCACCCGCGGCGCCTGGACGTTCCTGCTCCCCGGCTTCGCGGCACGCCAGCCGTTCGCGATGCTCACCCTCTCCCTCGTGCTGCTCGTGCAGCACACCACCGGCTCGTACGGCGCGGCGGGCGCCGTCGCGGCCGTCACCGGCGTCTCCATGGCCCTGTTCGCGCCCTACAGCGGCCGTCTCGCGGACCGCCACGGGCAGCGCGCCGTGCTGATCCCCGGCGTCCTGGCGCACACCCTGTCGGGCCTGTCCCTGACGGCTCTCGCCCTCGCACACGCGCCCTTGTGGGCGTTGTTCGTCGCGGCCGTGCCCACCGGTGCCTCGGTGCCGCAGATCGGGCCCATGGTGCGCGCCCGCTGGGGCGTCAAGCTCCAGGACTCCCCGCTGATGACCACGGCGGCGGCCTTCGAGTCCGTCACGGACGAGCTGACCTTCGTCTTCGGCCCCCTGCTGGCCACCGCCCTGTGCACCGCCGTCCACCCCGCCGCCGGCCTGCTGACGGAGGCGTCGCTGACGCTGCTGGGCGGACTGCTGTTCGCCGCGCAGAAGAGCACGCAGCCGGCTGTCACCGCGGTCGAGGGGCACGCACGCGTGGAGCACACCTCGGCGCTGCGCGTCCCCGGCGTGCGCGTCCTGATCGTGACCTTCCTGGGCATCGGTTCCGTCTTCGGCGGCATGCAGGTCTCGCTCGCCGCGTTCAGCGAGTCGATCGGCGAGCCCGGCCTGAACGGCGTCCTGTACGGCGTCTTCGCGGCGGGCAACATGCTCTCCGGCCTGGTCTGCGGTGCCATCGCCTGGAAGGTGGCCCCCCAGCGGCGCCTGGTCGTCGGCTACGGCGCCCTCGCCCTGACGGCCTCCGGCCTGTGGGCCGCGCACTCTGTGCTCGTCCTGGCCGGCCTCGGCCTCCTGGTCGGCATGTGCATCGCGCCCACCCTGATCACCGGCTACACCCTGGTCGAGGACCTGGTCCCGGCCGGCGCCCGCACCGAGGCCTTCACCTGGCTGACCGGAGCCGTGGCACTCGGCCAGGCGGCCGCCGTCACCCTCGCCGGTCAGCTGGAGGACCGTTTCTGGGGCGGCGCCGGGTTCCTGGTGCCGATGGGCGGCACTCTGCTCGCCCTGGCGACCCTCGTGGCGCTGCGTTCCCGCCTCGCGGCACGGCCCCGCGGCCGGACCGTCGCACGTGGCATCGGTCACCGAGTGCCGGTGGCAGTGGACTGATCCCCGGGAATACGTCACTATGGACCCTCGTTAGCACTCATTGAGTGAGAGTGCCAGGAGGAAGACAGTGCCCACCTATCAGTACCAGTGCACCGAGTGCGGCGAGGGCCTCGAGGCGGTGCAGAAGTTCACCGACGACGCTCTGACCGAGTGCCCCAACTGCCAGGGTCGCCTCAAGAAGGTGTTCTCCGCGGTGGGCATCGTCTTCAAGGGCTCCGGCTTCTACCGCAACGACAGCCGCGGCTCCTCGTCGAGCAGCTCGCCGGCGTCGTCGTCCTCGAAGCCGTCGACGTCCACCTCGTCGTCGTCCGAGTCGTCCTCGTCCTCTTCGTCGTCCTCCTCGGACTCGAAGTCGTCGAGCTCGGGCACCACGTCCAGCAGCAGCTCGGCCGCATAGCTCGCACATCCGGGACCCTGCCGTCGCACGACGACAGGGTCTTCGGTGTTTCCCGAGCCCGGCCGTCGCGGGTTTTCGGGGCCGGATACTGTGCTGGTCATGGCGAACGCAGAGATCGGCGTAATCGGCGGCTCGGGCTTCTACTCGTTCCTCGAGGACGTGACCGAGGTCCAGGTGGACACCCCCTACGGTCCGCCCAGCGACTCCCTCTTCCTCGGCGAGGTCGCCGGCCGCCGGGTCGCCTTCCTGCCCCGGCACGGACGCGGCCACCATCTGCCGCCCCACCGGATCAACTACCGGGCCAATCTGTGGGCGCTCAGGTCGGTGGGGGCACGGCAGATCCTCGGACCGTGCGCGGTGGGCGGGCTACGTGGCGAGTACGGGCCGGGCACGCTGCTCGTGCCGGACCAGCTGGTCGACCGTACGAAGTCCCGGGCCGGAACGTACTTCGACGGGCTGCCGCTGCCGGACGGCGGCCTGCCGAACGTGGTGCACGTGTCCCTGGCCGACCCGTACTGCCCCGTCGGGCGGGCGGCCGCGCTGAAGGCGGCCCGCGGCCGGGACTGGGAAGCGGTGGACGGCGGCACGCTGGTCGTGGTCGAGGGGCCGCGCTTCTCGACCCGCGCCGAGTCGTTGTGGCACCAGGCGCAGGGCTGGTCGGTGGTGGGCATGACCGGCCACCCCGAAGCCTCCCTCGCCCGTGAACTGGAGCTCTGCTACACGTCGTTGACCCTGGTCACCGACCTCGACGCGGGCGCCGAGACCGGTGAGGGCGTCTCGCACGACGAGGTGCTGCGGGTGTTCGCGGCGAACGTGGACCGGCTGCGGGGCGTGCTGTTCGACGCGGTGGCCGCGCTGCCTTCGAACGGCGAGCGGGACTGCCTGTGCGTGAACGCGCTGGGCGGGATGGACCCGGGGTTCGAACTGCCGTAGCGGGGGCGGAAGTCCTCGTTCGGGTGAGGGAGTTCTCCACAACCGGCCGGTAGTGCACCGGCCTCGGCGGGATTCGGCGCGAAGCCGCATCGTGGCAGCGCAAGCCGTCGTCTCGTCGCTGGTGGTGGTCCCCATGTCCTTCGCTCCGTCCCCCTCTCCCCTCGTCCCGTGCCCGCCCGGCACCGACGCTCCCCCGACCTGCGAGGTCGCGCACTTCGCCCCGGTGCGGGTGCGCGGCGGCCGGCATCGGCTACGGCGGTTTCTGCGGAGCCGGAGGCGTGCCGTCGCCCTCGGCCTGGCCGTCACCGCGGCGGCGCTGGTGGCGGCGGGCCCGCGGGGCGGGGACGGGATGCGAGGCGACGACGGAGCGCGCAGGCATCATCCGGCGACCGCGCTCGGGCCGGTACGGGAGCACCGTGCCGTGGAGACGGTGTCGGCGCCGGTGCGGATTGCCGACGGGGCGACGGTCCGGCTGCTGCGGCCCGGCGACCGGGTCGACGTCATCGCCGCCGAGGAGTCGGCGCTGGGCGGGGACGCCCGGATGGTCGCGCGCGGAGCACGGGTGACGAAGGTCCCGGAGCCGCTGGACGGGATGTCCGAGGGCGGGGCGCTGGTCGTGCTCTCGGTGCCGCGGTCGACGGCGGCCCGCCTCGCGGGCGCGAGCGCGACGGCACGGCTGGCGGTGACGCTGTGGTGAACCGGGTGGTCCGTCTGTTGCGGTATCTGCTGTCAAGTCCCCTCGTCGAGCTACCCGGTGGGACAGGGTCACCTAGCGTTGACGTAGGTTGCGGAGCTGTTTGTTCCACAACCTGTGCGTGCGAGAAGAGGCCTCTAGGTGAGCGAGAAGAAGCCGAGCGTCTGGGAGGGCTTCAAGGCCTTCCTGATGCGCGGGAACGTCGTCGATCTGGCAGTCGCGGTGGTCATCGGCGCCGCCTTCACCAACATCGTCAACTCGGTGGTGAAGGGGATCATCAACCCGCTGGTCGGGGCCATCGGCACCAAGAACCTCGACAGCTACAGCTCGTGTCTCCGGGACCCGTGCAAGGTCACGGCGGACGGCACGGTGGTGAGCGGTATCCCGATCAGGTGGGGCTCGGTCCTCGGGGCCACACTGACCTTCGTGATCACCGCGGCCGTCGTCTACTTCCTGATGGTCCTGCCGATGTCGAAGTACCTGGCTCGGATGGAAGCCCGCCGGAAGGCGAAGGAGGGCACGCACGAGGTCATCGAGGTGACCGAGCTGGAGGTCCTCAAGGAGATCCGCGACGCCCTGGTCGCCCAGCGGGGCTCGGGCCACGACGGGCGCTGGCGCTAGCGAGCTGGGCCGCGCGCCTGGCTCAGAGGTGGTGGGGCGGCTTCTCGTCGAGGAAGCGCTTCAGGTCGGCCGCGCTGTCGCCGTCGCCGCGCGGCCGGTCGCCCCAGCCTCCGTCGGTGTCGTCCGAGGACTGCTGGTCCAGCGGATCGTCGAAGACCAGCGCGGGCTTCGGCTCGCGGGGCTCGGGGCGGGGGGCGCTACTCATGGATCCAGGGTACGGCCCTGCCGGACGCACACCGTGGGAGCGGCCACCACCCGCCCAGGCCCCGGCCCGGTCTTCCGGCCGGCCGACCCAGGTGAAGAGCCCACAAGCGTTTCCCGACGCCATCTGCTGTGCTTGGCTCCATGACATCCAGTCCGACGCGCAGTCCACTGCGCAGAATCACCGCCCGCGGCCGGGACGAGGCGCATCGGGTCGCCTCGCCGCTGGAGCTCTTCTTCGACCTGTGCTTCGTCGTGGCCATCGCCCAGGCGGGCGTGGCCCTGGTGCACGCGATCGCCGAGGGGCACGCCGGCGAGGGGATCCTCAACTACGCGATGGTGTTCTTCGCCATCTGGTGGGCGTGGATGAACTTCACGTGGTTCGCCTCGGCTTACGACAACGACGACGCCCTCTACCGGGTGGTCACCCTGATACAGATCGCGGGTGTCCTGGTATTGGCGGCCGGGGTGTCCAGGGCGTTCGAGGACCACGAGTTCCTGGCCGTGTGGCTGGGTTATGTGATCATGCGGCTCGCACTGATCACGCAGTGGCTGCGGGTGGCGCGGGCGAGCGAGGGTGCGGAGCGGACGACGGCCCTGCGGTACGTGTTCGGCGTGCTGCTGTGCCAGGTCGGCTGGCTGGGACTGCTGGTGCTGCCGGAGGGCGGCCGGGCCTGGGTGTTCCTGGTGATGGCGGTGCTGGAGATGTGCGTGCCGCTCTTCGCCGAGAGGGACCATCCGACGTCGTGGCATCCGCACCACATCGCGGAAC
Organism: Streptomyces sp. NPDC005483; assembly: GCF_040606035.1. Taxonomy (NCBI): domain Bacteria; kingdom Bacillati; phylum Actinomycetota; class Actinomycetes; order Kitasatosporales; family Streptomycetaceae; genus Streptomyces; species Streptomyces sp. NPDC005483. Next base: position 20,680 of record NZ_JBEXEA010000016.1, on the reverse strand, counting down.
GCTACGGGCTGTTCACGATCATCGTGCTCGGCGAGACGATCGCCGCCGCCACGGTCGCCGTGAAGTCCGGCATCGACGAGCAGGACGCGCTGGGCGAGCTGCTGCCGATCGCCGCCGGCGGACTGCTGATCGTCTTCGCCGCCTGGTGGATCTACTTCGTGGTGCCCATCCACGGTCATCTGCGCTCCAGCGGGCAGGCGTTCCTGTGGGGTTACGGCCACTACCTGGTGTTCGCCTCGGCCGCCGCGATCGGTGCGGGTCTGGAGGTGTCCGTGGAACAGGCCGTCGGCAAGGCGCACATCTCGACACTCGCCGCGTCGGCCGCGGTGACCCTGCCGACCTCGCTCTATCTGCTCACCGTCTGGCTCCTGCACTCCCGGCACTTCAAGGTGGGCATGGCGCAGCAACTGGTGCTGCCGGTCACGGCGTTGCTGGTGATCTGCTGCACCTTCCTGGGCGACCGGGCGGTGCTCGCGGCGGGCATCGTGGCGGGGCTGGCCGTGGTGACGGGGACGACGCTGACCGCGCGCATGGCGGTGCGGGAGAGCCAGGAGCCGGCCCGGGTGGCCTGACCTCGGCCGGCCGGGGTGGTGGCTGGACGAGACTGGTCCCATGACAGTTGACGCTCTGACGGATGTCGCCGGGGTGCGCGTGGGGCACGCGACGCGTACCGGCGGCGGTTGGCTCACCGGCACCACCGTCGTGCTCGCCCCGGAGGGCGGGGCCGTCGCCGCGGTGGACGTGCGCGGCGGAGGGCCCGGCACCAAGGAGACCGACGCGCTCGATCCGCGCAACCTGGTGCAGAAGGTCGAGGCGATCGTGCTGACCGGGGGCAGCGCGTACGGGCTCGACGCGGCGTCCGGAGTGATGGCCTGGCTGGAGGAGCGGGGTCGGGGGGTGCGGGTCGGACCGGACCCCTCCCATGTGGTGCCGGTCGTGCCTGCCGCCTGTGTCTTCGATCTCGGGCGGGGTGGCGACTTCCGGGCCCGGCCGGACGCGGCGATCGGCCGGGCCGCCGTCGAGGCCGCCGCAGCGAGTGCCTTCGGTGCGGAGGTGCCGGAGGGGTGTGTGGGGGCGGGGACGGGGGCCGCGGTCGGGGCGATGAAGGGCGGGGTGGGGACGGCGAGTGTCGTTCTCCCGTCGGGGATCACCGTGGCGGCTCTGGTGGTGGCCAACGCGGTGGGGGCGGTGTCGGATCCGGAGACGGGGGTTCTGTACGGGGAGTTGTTCGACGGGCGGGTGCGGTATCCGGAGGAGCGGGTGCATGAGGCCGCGCGTCGGCGGCTCGCCGAGAGCGCGGCGAAGAACGCGCCGCCCCCGCTGAACACCACGCTTGCGGTGGTGGCCACGGACGCGGAACTGTCGAAGGCGCAGGCCCAGAAGGTGGCGGGGACCGCCCACGACGGCATCGCGCGGGCCGTACGGCCGGTGCACCTGCTGCACGACGGCGACACGGTGTTCGCCCTGGCCACGGGGGCGCGGCCGCTCGACGCCGGGGATCCGCTCGCGCTCAACCCCGTGCTCGCCGCCGGTGCGGACGTGGTGACGCGCGCGATCGTCCGGGCGGTGCGGGCGGCGGAGTCGGTGCAGGGGGCGGGCGGGGCATGGCCTGCGTACCGGGAGTTGTACGGGTCTGGGGCGTGACACCTGTTGGTGCATGCCGCGGCTTGGTCGGGTGGGTGCGGGTTCGGTGGGGGCGGGCGTTGTGCGCAGTTCCCCGCGCCCCTGATGCCTGCGGCGCGTGCGGGTTCGGTAGCGGCAAAACGTCGCCGCGACTGCACCCCCCAGGGGGCGCGGGGAACTGCGCGACGACCAGCCACATCGGACCCGCACCCGCCCGACAACCCCACCGGCACCCTCACCGGCGCCCCCGGTTCCGTCACACGATGGCATTCGTCGCGCTCTGAGGGAACCCGGTCGGGGACCGGGTACCTCCCCCTTCACGGAGTGGGGTGGACCGCGCACATCACACGAATCTGGAGCAGCCCGTGACAACGCCGGACATAGCAGCGCGGCGCGCACTGGGGGCCTGTGCCGTCCTGATGGTCGGCGCCCTCACCCTCACCGCGTGCGGAGGCGACTCCGACGCCAAGAGTGAAGGCAAGGGCGGCAAGGACCCCGCGAAGACCTCCGCGGCGCAGATCGCGTTCTCCGCCAAGAACGGTTCGACGCGCGCGTCGATCAACTCGACCGGCGTGAAGGTCAGCGACGGCACGCTGACCGGCGTGAAGATGACGGAGGCGGGCACGGGGCAGGAGATCCCGGGGTCGTTGGCCGCGGGCGGCGGGAGCTGGAAGCCCCGGGAGCAGCTGGAGCGGGGGACGAAGTACGAGATAGCCGCGACGGCGAAGGACTCGGACGGCAGGGCCGTGACCGCGAAGTCCGTCTTCACGACCGTCTCCAAGGCGAACAGCTTCATCGGGACGTACACGCCGGACGACGGGACGACGGTCGGTGTGGGGATGCCGGTGTCGTTCGGATTCGACAAGGCGATCAGTGACAAGAAGGCCGTGCAGTCGCACATCACCGTCAGCTCCAGCAGCGGGCAGCAGGTGGTCGGGCACTGGTTCGGGGCGCAGCGGCTCGACTTCCGGCCCGAGGAGTACTGGAAGGCCGGCTCCAAGGTCACGATGAGGATCGACCTGGACGGGGTCGAGGGCGCCGACGGCGTCACCGGCGTGCAGGAGAAGACCGTCAGCTTCACGGTCGGGCGCTCGCAGGTGTCCACCGTGGACGCCGACACGCAGACCATGAAGGTCGTACGGGACGGCCGCACCCTCAAGTCGGTGCCGATCTCGACGGGCAGCCCGAAGTTCACCACGTACAACGGGCAGATGGTGATCTCCGAGAAGGCCAAGAAGATCCGCATGGACAGCCGGACGGTCGCCCTCGCCAACGCGTACGACATCCCCGACGTCCCGGACGCGATGCGGCTGACGCAGTCGGGGACCTTCATCCACGGCAACTACTGGTACAACAAGGGGAATCCGCCCTTCGGGCGTACCGGCACCAGCCACGGATGCGTCGGTTTGCGGGACGTCAAGGGCGGGCAGGCGGACACCCCGGCCAAGTGGTTCTACGACAACTCGCTGCTCGGGGACGTGGTGATCGTGAAGAACTCCCCCGACAAGACGGTGGCGCCCGACAACGGGCTGAACGGCTGGAACATGTCATGGAACGAGTGGGTCGCGGGAAGCGCCGCAGGCTCCTCCTGATCACCGCAAGGCCCCTCCGACCGGGGCCTTTTGACGGATCGTCGGACCGTGTGGGAATTTCCCGCGCGGCCCGGACGTTTTACAGACGTACGTTTTCTCGGTTCCCGGACATGATGTCCGACCGAGGGGCTACGGTATGCACCCACTAGGTGACATGCAGCAACGCCGGGAGAAACCTTGAGCGTTCCGTACGAGACGGCAGCGTACGAACCACCCGAGTCGCCCGAGTCTCCGGAGGAGCACCTCGCGCGGCTTCTCGGTCGTGCCCTGAACTCCTTCGAGCTGCCCGACGAGACGATCCGGCGACTGGACTGCGCGCTGGCGTACGACAGTTCGCTGCACTCCGCGCACCACAGCGCGGGGCTGCACCGGGAGACGTACCGGCACACGTGGCTGCTCGCCGACGGCTCGGCGCTCACTCTGTGGGAGCTCGTCCACAACACCGCGCGGGACAGCGTCCCGCAGCACGAGGTGTACGTCGACGAGGAGGAGCTGCGGGCGGCGACCGCGCGGCTGCCGTTGCCGCAGGACACCCCGGACTTCGAGCTGCCGGTGACGGTGCAGCTCTCGCCCGTGCAGCCGCCGCGGCACGCCTACGCGCCGGACGACTCGGCGGATCACGCGCGCCGGCTCCTGCGCCGCGCGGAGAACGCGGACCGGCCGGGTGCGGAGACGGCCGCGCTGCTGGCGGAGGCGTTCGCCCACCAGATCACGCAGGCGTTCGGGCGGCCGTGCCGGGCGGGCCGCGCCGGGCTGGGTTTCTCGCTGTACGAGCACGCGTTCCTGCTGCGCGACGGAGCGGAGATCTCCCTGTGGGAGGTCGAGCACACGGCGACGCCCGACGGGCGGCACATGTGCGAGGTGTACGTCTCCGAGGAAGCGGCCCGCGACGCCATGGAGCGGCGCGCGGCGCAACTGTCCTGAACCGGCCCGCGTCCGGGTCAGCGGCCGCCGCTGAGCTGTCGTACCAGACCCGCGAACGCGTCCTTCTCAGCCGGCGTCAGTTCGACGCTCTCATGGCCGGGGGCGGCCTGGCGCGGGCGCGGCAGGGCGGGCAGACCGTGGGTGACGCGCCACACGACGGCCTCATGGCGGCCGTGGCGCAGCATGTAGGCCAACCCCGCCGTCCAGGCGACGACCACCAGGACGAGCAGGGTCACACCAAGCAACTGGTAGACGGAGACGTGCTCAGGCATGCGGTCCAGTAGACACCACGGTCCGGGACTTTGGCCCCGGACCGTGACGTATCTCGCAGGTGCCGTGAACACCTCACAGCCGCCCCAAAGGGGCAGGTTCTATGCGGCGACCGGCTGCTTGGCCTCCGCCTTGGCGGCGGGCGCCTCGGTGGCCGCCGCTCCCGGCGCCGGCTTGCGCATGCTCTTCAGGACCACCACCAGCGAGGTCGTGACGCACACGCCCGCCGCGATGGCGATCAGGTAGAGGAACGGGCTGCCGATCAGCGGGACCACGAAGATGCCGCCGTGCGGGGCGCGCAGGGTGGCGCCGAAGGCCATCGACAGGGCGCCGGTGACCGCGCCGCCCGCCATCGAGGCCGGGATGACCCGCAGCGGGTCGGCCGCCGCGAACGGGATCGCGCCCTCGGAGATGAAGGAGGCGCCGAGGACCCAGGCGGCCTTGCCGTTCTCGCGCTCGGTCTCGGTGAAGAGCTTCTTGCGGACGGTGGTCGCGAGGGCCATGCCCAGCGGCGGGACCATGCCCGCGGCCATCACGGCGGCCATGACCTTCATCGCGGAGTCGCTCGGGGCCTGCACGGCGATTCCGGCGGTGGCGAAGGCGTACGCGACCTTGTTGACCGGGCCGCCGAGGTCGAAGCACATCATCAGGCCGAGGAGGACGCCGAGCAGGACGGCGTTGGCGCCGGAGAGGCCGTTGAGCCAGTCCGTCATGCCCTTCTGGGCCTCGGCGATGGGCTTGCCGATCACGACGAACATCAGGAAGCCGACGATCAGTGAGGAGATCAGCGGGATCACCACCACCGGCATGATGCCGCGCAGCACCGGTGGGATCTTGATCCGCTGGATCGCGAGGACCACTCCACCCGCGAGCAGACCGGCGACCAGGCCGCCGAGGAACCCGGCGGCGATGTTGGAGGCGATCATTCCGCCGACGAAGCCGGGGACGAGACCGGGGCGGTCCGCCATGCCGTAGGCGATGTATCCGGCGAGCACCGGGATGAGGAAGCCGAAGGCGACCTGGCCGATCTGGAACAGCAGGGCGCCCCAGCTGTCGATCTCGGTCCAGGAGAAGTGCTTCATGACCGAGGGCGCGCTCGCGATCTGCCAGCCGCCGATCGCGAACCCGAGGGCGAGCAGCAGACCGCCCGCGGCGACGAACGGGACCATGTAACTCACGCCGGTCATCAGCCACTTGCGGAGCTTGGTGCCGTAGCTGTCGCCGGACTCGCCGGCCCGCTCGACCGGCGTCCCCGCGCCCCCTCCGGCGCCCGCGGTCACCTCACCACGCGCGGCCTTCCCGCGCACCTCGGTGATGAGTTCGGCGGGCCGGTTGATGCCCGCCTTCACACCGACGTCGACGGTGGGCTTGCCGGCGAAGCGGTCCTTGTCGCGTACGGGGACGTCGTGCGCGAAGATCACGCCGTCCGCCGCCGCGATGACGGCCGGGTCGAGACGGGTGAAGCCGGCCGAGCCCTGTGTCTCGACGACGAGTTCGACGCCCGCCTCGCGGCCCGCGTTCTCCAGCGACTCGGCGGCCATGTAGGTGTGGGCGATACCGGTCGGGCAGGAGGTGACGGCGACGATCCGGAAGGGGGCCGCCGGAGCATCGGGAGTGGGGGCCGTTGCGGTATCGGCGGAGGCCGCCGCCGATACCGCAACGGAGTCTTCGGTGGCGCCCGGAGCGGCCTCGGCGGCCGTCGGCGGCTCGTCCCCGCGGATCAGCGCCGCCGCGCTCCCCGCGTCGCCCGCGGACCGCAGCGCGTCGGTGAACTCGGCGTTCATCAGCTGCCGTGCGAGGGAGGACAGGATCGTCAGGTGGGCGTCGTCCGCACCGGCCGGTGCCGCGATCAGGAAGATCAGGTCGGCGGGTCCGTCCGGCGCACCGAAGTCGATCCCGGCGGCGCTGCGCCCGAAGGCGAGCGTCGGCTCGGTGACGTGAACGCTTCGGCAGTGCGGGATGCCGATGCCGCCGTCGAGGCCGGTCGGCATCTGGGCCTCGCGGGCGGCCACGTCGGCGAGGAAGCCCTCCAGGTCGGTCACCCGGCCCAGGGCGACCATGCGCTCGGCGAGGGCACGGGCCGCCGCTTCCTTGGTATCGGCGGACAGGTCGAGGTCGACCAGGTCCGCGGTGATCATGTCGCTCATCGCGGGCTCCTTCGCACGCGTATCGCCCGGGGGGTGGAGTGGGCGTCAGGGGTGGGGACGGGGGTGGTGCGGTGGGGGTTCAGGGGGAGGAGGGCGGCGGCGCGGAGTAACAGCGCCGGCACGGCCGTATCGACAGCGCGAGGGACCGTCATAGCGGACGCCGCCGCGGCCGGGGCGCTCATGACACCGGCTCCTTCAGCACCCGGTCCACCGGCACCTCGGCCGTGACCGTCACCGCGGCCGGGTCCAGGTCGTCCGGGGTCGGCATCACGCTGCCGGGCAGCTGGACGGCCGCCGCGCCGTGGGCGACCGCGGAGGCGAGGGCTCCGGGGCCGCTGCCGCCGGCGATCAGGAAGCCGGCCAGCGAGGAGTCGCCGGCGCCGACATTGCTGCGTACGGCGGCCACGCGGGCGCTGCCGAACCAGGCGCCCGAGCCGTCCACGAGCAGCTGTCCGTCGGCGCCCAGGCTCGCGAGGACCGCCCGCGCACCCATCTCCCGCAGCTCCTCGGCCGCCTTCACCGCGTCGCCCACCGTGGACAGGGGGCGCCCGACGGCCTCCGCGAGCTCCTCGGCGTTCGGCTTGACGACGTCGGGCCGTTCGCGCAGCGCCTCCAGCAGAGCGCGCCCCGAGGTGTCCAGCGCGATCCGCGCACCACCGGCGTGCGCCCGCGCGACCACCTCGGCGTACCAGGAGGGCGCGAGCCCCCGGGGCAGGCTTCCGCAGCACGCGATCCACGAGGCGTCGCGCGACTGCTCGCGCACGGTCTCCAGGAGGAGTTCCTGCTCCTCGGGAGAGAGCTCGGGACCCGGCGCGTTGATCTTCGTGAGCACCCCGTCCGACTCGGCGAGCGCGATGTTCGACCGGGTGGCGCCCGCGACCGGCACCGGCGCGACCTCGATGCCCTGCGCGTCGAGCAGGTCGGCGACGAGCGCTCCCGGCGCCCCGCCCAGGGGCAGGACCGCGACCGTGCGCCGCCCGGCGGCCGCGACGGCACGCGAGACGTTGACGCCCTTGCCGCCGGGGTCCATGCGTTCACCGGTGGCGCGGATGACTTCGCCGCGCTCCAGGGACGGGACCTCGTACGTACGGTCCAGGGACGGGTTCGGGGTGACGGTGAGGATCATGCGAGAACTACTTCCGTCCCGCCGCGCTCGATCGCGGCGACGTCTTCGGGGCTCAGCCCGCTGTCGGTGATCAGCAGGTCCACATCGCTCAGGTCACCGAAGCGGGCGAAGTGCTCCTGGCCGTGCTTGGCGGAGTCGGCGAGCAGCACCACGCGACGGGCGGCGGCGATCGCCGCGCGCTTGACCGCGGCCTCGGCGAGGTCGGGGGTGGTGAGGCCGTGCTCGGCGGAGAAGCCGTTGGCCGCCACGAAGAGGACGTCGGCCCGGATCTCGCCGTACGCCCGCAGCGCCCAGGCGTCCACGGCGGCGCGCGTACGGTGCCGTACGCGCCCCCCGACGAGGTGGAGCTGGATGCCGGGGTGGTCGGCGAGGCGGGCCGCGATCGGCAGGCTGTGCGTGACGACGGTGAGCGAGGCCTCCAGCGGGACGGCTGCCGCCAGGCGGGCCACGGTCGTACCGGCGTCGAGGATCAGGGTGCCCTCGGTCGGCAGTTCGGCGAGGGCCGCCTTGGCGATGTGGTCCTTCTCGTCGGCCGCGGTCGTCTCGCGCTCGGCGAGATCCGGCTCGAAGTCGAGGCGCCCGGCCGGGATGGCCCCGCCGTGCACCCGGCGCAGCAGCCCGGCGCGGTCGAGGGCCTTCAGGTCGCGCCGGATGGTCTCGGCGGTGACCTGGAACTCCTCGGCCAGCGAGACGACGTCCACCCGCCCGCCGTCACGGGCGAGCCGGAGGATCTCCTGCTGCCGCTCCGGTGCGTACATGTCCGCTCGCCTCCGACTGATGCCCGAACGTGTGGTTTCAGTGGGAGGCTACGCCCGGATTTCCGGAAAGTAAACAGGTTCGGACGCCATCCGGGCATGAACGGACTTCCGGGGGTGTCCGAGTACGAGTCCGCGTGCGAGTCCGAATACGACAAGAAGGCCCGGTACCTCACCAGGTACCGGGCCCCTCACCTCGGTTTTCAGGAGACCAGCTCGGGCTCCTTCTCCTCCTCCGCCAGAGGAAGCTCCGCGGCCCCCTCCACATGCTGCGCGGGCCGCTTCGGCAGCGCGAACATCAGCAGGAAGATGACGCCCATCACCGCGGCGACCCACCCGAGCGCGTGCTGGAAGGCGTCCACGAAGGCCGGCCCCACCTGCGCCGGTCCCAGGTCGTCGCCCATGACCCCGAAGAACACCACCGACACCAGCCCGAGTCCGAGCGCGTTGCCCATCTGCTGCACGGTGTTGATCAGCCCCGAGGCCGAGCCGGCGTGCTCACGCGGCACCTCCGACAGCACCGCGTCCGTGAGCGGCGCGACGATCAGGCCCATGCCCACGCCCATCACGACCAGCGGCAACGCCATCTGCCACGAGCTGATCGACATGCCGTACCGCCCGGCCTCCCAGAGGTAGAGCAGCACACCCACCACCATCAGCAGCGCACCGGCCTGGAGCACCCCGCGGCCGAACCGCGGCACGAGCTTCTGCACCGAGAGCCCGGCGGCCACGGAGACGGCGATCGAGAACGGCACCCCGGTCAGCCCCGCCCGCAGCGGGCTCCAGCCCAGCCCGGTCTGCATGTACAGCGTCCACACCAGGAAGAAGATGCCAAGCCCGACCCCGAACACGGTCTGCACCGCGATCCCGGCCGCGAAGCTCTTCACCTTGAACAGCGACAGCTCGACCAGCGGCGACCCGTCCCGCTCCCCCTTGCGCTTCTCGTACGCCACCAGCGCCGCGAACACGAGGGGCGCGCCGGCCATCGACACGTATCCCCACAGCGGCCAGTCCAGCTCCTCGCCGCGGGTCAGCGGGTAGAGCAGCATCAGCAGTCCGAGCACGACCATGGCCACGCCCACCAGGTCCAGCTTCAGGGCCCGCGGGGCCTTGGACTCGGTGATGAAACGGCTTCCGAGAACCAGCCCCATGATCCCGACCGGCAGGTTGATGAGGAAGATCGGCCGCCATTCGAGCCCGAAGAGGTTCCACTCGGTCAGCAGCGCCCCGAGCAGCGGACCGGAGACCGCCCCGAGCCCGACGACCGCCCCGAAGAGCCCGAACACCTTGCCCCGTTCGTGCGCCGGGAAGGTCGCGTGCACGATCGACAGCACCTGCGGAATCATCATCGCGGCCATGCCGCCCTGCAGGATCCGGGACGCGACCAGCATCTCCGGGTTCGCGGCGAAGCCGCACAGCGCCGACGCCAGGGTGAACCCGCCGATGCCGACGAGGAACAGCCGCTTGCGCCCGTGGATGTCTCCGAGCCGCCCTCCGGTGATCAGCCCCGCGGCGAAGGCCAGGGCGTAACCGGCGGTGATCCACTGGATCTGGCTGACGGAGGCGCCGGCGTCCTGCCGGATGGACGGAATGGCGATGTTGACGATCGTGACGTCGACGAGGTCCATGAAGGCCGCGGTCATCACGATGGCGAGAGCGAACCAGCGACGCCGGTCGCCCGCGGCGGGCGGTGCGTCGAGGGGGCCCGGAAGGGTGGTCTCGGTGGAGGTCATGCCTAGAAGCTACGACCCCATTAGGTCAGGTCGTGTCCTACTTCTACGGCATTCTCGACCTCATGACGACGGACACCCCGGCACGGCTCCTGACGCTCCTCTCCCTCCTCCAGACGCCCCGCGAATGGCCCGGCGGCGAGCTCTCCGACCGCCTCGGGGTCTCCCGGCGCACGGTCCGGCGGGACATCGACCGCCTCCGCGAACTGGGCTACCCGGTCCAGGCGACCAAGGGCTCCGACGGCGGCTACCGGCTCGTCGCGGGCAAGGCCATGCCCCCGCTCGTCCTCGACGACGAGGAGGCGGTGGCCATCGCGGTCGGACTGCGGGCCGGGGCCGGGCACGCGGTCGAGGGGATGGACGAGGCGTCCGTGCGAGCGCTGGCGAAACTGGAACAGGTCCTGCCCTCCCGCCTACGGCATCGCGTGTCCACCTTCCAGGCCGCGACGACGCCGCTCACCAGCGGGGACGGGGCGAGCATCCCGACCGAGACCCTGACGGTGATGGCGTCCACGGTGGCCGGGCACGAAAAGCTCCGGTTCGGCTACCGCGCGAAGGACGGAGCCGAGTCCCGACGGGTCGTGGAGCCGTACCGCCTGGTCTCCACCGGGCGGCGCTGGTACCTCGTCGCCTACGACCTCGACCGCGGCGACTGGCGGACCTTCCGGGTCGACCGGGTGAACGACCCCTTCGCCACGGGGGCGCGGTTCGCTCCGCGGGAGCTGCCGACGGGGGGCGCGGCCGAATACCTGCGGCAGTCGATGTACCGCCGCCAGGAGACGTACGAGCTGGTCGTGACGTTCGAGGGCGAGGCGTCGGTGGTGGGGGCCCGGGTGCCGGCGTGGATGGGCGTACCAGAGCCGCTGGGCGAGGGTCGGTGCCGGTTGCGGGGGACCGTCGGGGACGCGGTGGACTGGATGGCGGTACGGCTGGCGATGACGGGGGTGGAGTTCCAGGTGCAGGAGCCCGTGGAACTGGTGGAGGCGGTACGGGAATTGGGTGGGCGGCTGGTTCGGGCGGCGGGGGGAGCCGCCTGAGGGGTACGGGCCGGTGCGGGCGCGTCGTGGCTGGTCGCGCGGGTTTCCCGTGGGCGGCGGGCGCCGGGCTCGAGCCGAATCCGGCGAGCTGTCCCGATGTGACAGAATCTGGCCTTCGGTGGGTCACCCCGTGGTTCAGGTACGGGGTGACCCGCCTCGCGTCGTGCGGGGCGCAAAAAGAGCCGGACCCCGGCGCCCAGGGGGGGGGAGGGCGCCGAAGTCCGGCTCGGGGAGAGTCCCGGCGCCGGGGGGGATCGCGTCGGGACTTGGTTCAGGAGGGTCCGGCGGGTCCGAAAGCATGACCTCCGGGACTCGAACATGTGGACCCTGAAGTCTTGTGCCCAGGGTCCGGCAGGTTAAGCGACCTAGTACAGCCATGTTTGCGCGGTCTTTCGCCACGGCGCACGCGGGCACACCCCGCCTACGCCGCCGCGTCGAACCCGGTGGACCGCGCCAGCTTCTTCAGCTCCAGCAGGGCGTGCTTCTCGATCTGCCGGATCCGCTCGCGGGTGAGCCCGTGCTCCTTGCCGACCTCGGTCAGCGTGCGCTCGCGCCCGTCCTCGATGCCGTACCGCATCTTGATGATGGACGCGGTGCGCTGGTCGAGGCGGCCGATGAGGTCGTCCAGTTCCTCGCTGCGCAGCAGCGTCAGCACCGACTGCTCCGGCGAGACCGCCGACGTGTCCTCCAGGAGGTCGCCGAACTGGGTGTCGCCGTCGTCGTCCACCGACATGTTCAGCGAGACCGGGTCGCGGGCCCAGTCCAGGACGTCGATCACGCGCTCCGGGTTGGAGCCGAGCTCGGCGGCGATCTCCGCGGGCTCCGGGTCGCGGCCGTGCTCGCGGTTGAACTCGCGCTGCACACGGCGGATGCGGCCCAGCTCCTCCACGAGGTGGACGGGCAGCCGGATGGTGCGGGACTGGTCGGCGATGGAGCGGGTGATGGCCTGACGGATCCACCAGGTCGCGTACGTCGAGAACTTGAAGCCCTTGCGGTAGTCGAACTTCTCGACCGCGCGCACCAGGCCGGCGTTGCCCTCCTGGATCAGGTCGAGCAGGGGCAGGCCGCTGCGGGGGTAGCGGCGGGCCACGGCGACGACCAGGCGGAGGTTGGAGCGGATGAACACGTCCTTGGCGCGCTCGCTCTCCTCCACCAACGCCTCCAGCTCCTCACGGGTGGCGTCCGCCTTGGCTTCCTCGAACCCGTCGAGGACCTGTCGGGCGAACACACCCGCCTCGATGATCTGGGACAGCTCGACTTCCTTGGCGGCGTCGAGCAGCGGCGTACGCGCGATCTCGTCGAGGTACATGCCGACCAGGTCGCGGTCGGCGATCTCGCCGCCATGGACGCGAACACTGCGTGCCGCGTCGGTAGACCCGCTGGAGGCGGACTTACGACGGGCGACGGCACGGGTTGCCATGCGTGCTCCCTTGCGATGTTGGGTCAGCGGGTGGTCCTTCGGACGCGGGGTCCCGGCTCCGGTGCTTTCCGGACTCTCCTCGGGTGCCCTGCATCCGATGGAAACAACGACTGGAAACCGGACAGAATTCCCAGGCGGTGCCGCTATTTTTCTGATCTTGCAGTACCCTGTCCGGCCACATGGGGAGGCGTGATGCCGTCAGAACGCACAGAGGTGCAGGTCAGGCCGGGAGCCGAAAGCGACCTCGGGGCCCTCACCGACCTCTACAACCACTACGTTCGCGAGACGCCGATCACATTCGACACCGCTGTCTTCGCCCCGGAAGAGCGCCGCCCTTGGCTGCTCTCCCACCCTGAAGACGGCCCGTACCGTCTGATGGTTGCCAGCGACACGGACCCGACAGGAACCTCACAGCGGATCCTCGGGTACGCCACATCCAGCCCCTTTCGCGCGAAGCCCGCGTACGCGACCTCCGTGGAGGTCACCGTCTACCTCGCCCCGGACGCGGGCGGCCGGGGCGTCGGCACCCTCCTCTACAAGGCCCTCTTCGAGGCTCTGGCCGGCGAGGACCTGCATCGCGCCTACGCGGGCATCGCCCAACCCAACGAAGCGTCCACGCGGCTGCATGAACGCTTCGGGTTCCGGCACGTCGGCACGTACCGGGAGGTGGGCCGGAAGTTCGGCCGCTACTGGGACGTGGCCTGGTACGAGAAGGACCTGTAGGCCCCGACGGGAAAGGCCCTGACGGGAAAGGCTCAGCCGAACTGCACGGACCGCTTGGCCATCCCCAGCCAGAACCCGTCGATGACGGACTTCTGCGCGTCCAGCTCACCGCTCACGTCCGCCGCGCCCATGGTGACGAAGAGGGGCGCGAAGTGCTCGGTGCGGGGGTGGGCGTAGCGCCCGGCCGGGGCCTTGTTGAGGAAGTCCAGCAGGGAGTCCACGTCCCGCGCCTCGAGGGCCCGCCGGCCCCAGTCGTCGAACTCCGAGGACCAGGTGGGCACTCCGGAGCCGGTGTGGCGCAGGGCGGCGAGGTTGTGGGTGAAGAAGCCGGAGCCGACGATCAGGACGCCCTCGTCGCGCAGGGGGGCCAGCTTGCGGCCGATCTCCATGAGCTTGACCGGGTCGAGGGTCGGCATCGAGATCTGCAGGACGGGGATGTCGGCCTGGGGGAACATCTCGACGAGCGGGACGTAGGCCCCGTGGTCCAGTCCGCGGTCCGGGATGTCCTGCACGGGGATGCCGGGGGCGCGCAGCAACTTGCGTACGGACTCGGCGAGTTCGGGGGCGCCGGGGGCGTCGTACGTCACCTTGTAGTAGTGCTCGGGGAAGCCCCAGAAGTCGTAGACGAGCGGGACGGGCTGCACCGCTCCGAGGGCGAGGGGGGCCTCCTCCCAGTGGGCGGAGACCATGAGGATCGCCTTGGGCCGGGGCAGGTCCGCGGACCAGGCGGCGAGCTCGCCGGGCCAGACCGGGTCGTCGGCGAGCGGCGGCGCACCGTGACTCAGGTAGAGGGCGGGCATGCGCTCCAGCGTGTCGGCGGACATGGTGGGGACTCCTCCGGTACTTCCGATGCACTGAGTGCTTCAAATTTAAAGCTTCTTACGACATGACTGTACGCCTCATTTGTTTAAGCTTCAAGGAGAGAGCTCGTAGAGTGGGAGACATGAACACGGCACCCGCCCCCGACGAGGAGCCCCAGTGGCTCGACGACGAAGAGCAGCGCATCTGGCGCTCGTACGTGCACGCCACGACCCTGCTCGAAGATCACCTCGACCGCCAGCTCCAGCGGGACGCCGGCATGCCGCACATCTACTACGGGCTGCTCGTCGGCCTCGCCGAGGCCCCCCAGCGGCGGCTGCGGATGACCGAGCTGGCCATGAAGGCGAAGATCACCCGGTCCCGCCTCTCGCACGCGATCGCCCGTCTGGAGCGCAACGGCTGGGTGCGCCGGGAAGACTGCCCGGACGACAAGCGCGGCCAGTTCGCGGTGCTCACCGACCCGGGCCTGGAGATGCTGCGGGGCGCCGCGCCGGGCCATGTGCGGGCCGTACGCGCCGCCCTGTTCGACCGGCTCACCCCGGAACAGCAGAAGTCCCTCGGCGAGATCATGCAGATCGTCGCCGAGGGACTCCAGCCGAACGAGGCGGGCGCGGATCTGCCCTGGCTCCGCTGAGCCGCTCGCTCAGGGGGCCAGGGCAGTTCCTGGGGTCGTACGTACGGGGCGTCCCCTTCCCCGTACGTACGTGGTTCTCGAAGGGGTACCGCGGGGCGGTCGCCGTCAGTGGGCGACGACCGGGATCGCCAGCTCCTCCTCGGCGCCCTCTCCGGACCCGGCCACCGCAGCGGTGTCCGTGCGGCCGGCGTTGACGAGGGTCACGACGATCACCGCGGCGAGCACCAGCATGCCGACGGCGAACCAGATCGCGTTGGTGTAGCCGTGCACCTGGCCCTCCAGCGCCACCAGCTGCGCCTGCGACTTGGAGGTCGCGGAGCCGATGTGGTCGGCGATGTAGGAGGTCGTGGCGGAGGCGGCGATCGTGTTCAGCAGGGCCGTACCGATCGCACCGCCGACCTGCTGCGAGGTGTTGACCATCGCGGAGGCGACACCGGCGTCCCGGGGCTCGACGCCCAGGGTGGCCAGGGACATGGCGGGCATGAACGCCGTACCCATGCCGAGGCCGAGCAGCAGCATGGCCGGCAGGATCGTCGAGGCGTACGACGAACCGATCTCCAGCTGCGTCATCAGCAGCATGCCGACCGCGGCGACCAGGAAGCCGGGGCCCATCAGCAGCCGCGCCGGGACGCGGGTCATCAGGCGGGCGCCGATCTGGGTCGAGCCGACCATCATGCCGACGATCATCGGCATGAAGGCGAAGCCGGTCTTGATCGGCGTGAAGCCCTTCACGATCTGCAGGTAGTAGGTCAGGAACAGGAAGGTGCCGAACATCGCGATGATCGCGATGCCGAGCGAGAGGTAGATCCCGCCGCGGTTGCGGTCGGTGATGACGCGCAGCGGCAGCAGCGGGGCCTTGGTCCTGGCCTCGGTGACGACGAAGGCGATCAGCAGGGCGGCCGACGCGACGAACATGCCGACGGTCACGGAGTCGCCCCAGCCGTCGGTCTCGGCGCGGGTGAAGCCGTAGACCAGCGCGACCAGGCCCAGGGTGGACAGCAGCACGCCGGGGATGTCGAGCGGGTTGCGGTTGCGGCCGCCCTCGGGCTCACGGATGACGAAGTACGCGCCGAGCGCGGCGACGATCGCGAACGGGATGTTCACGAAGAAGGTCCAGCGCCAGTCCATGTACTCGGTCAGCACACCGCCCAGGATGAAGCCCACGGCGCCGCCGCCACCGGCGATCGCGCCGTAGATGCCGAAGGCCTTGGCGCGCTCCTTGGCGTCCGTGAACATCACGGCGAGCAGGGAGAGCGCGGCGGGCGCGAGCAGTGCGCCGAAGGCACCCTGCAGGGCACGGGCGCCGAACATCATGCCGCCGGAGGTCGCGGCACCGCCGAGCGCGGAGGCCGCGGCGAAGCCGATCAGGCCGACGACGAAGGCGCGCTTGCGGCCCCACAGGTCGGCGATCCGGCCGCCGAAGAGCAGGAGTCCACCGAAGGCGAGGGCGTAGGCCGTGACGACCCATTGGCGGTTGCCGTCGGTTATGCCCAGGTCGGCCTGGGCGGAGGGCAGGGCGATGTTCACGATGGTCGCGTCCAGCACGACCATCAGCTGGGCGAGCGCGATGAAGACGAGCGCTTTCCAGCGGTTGGCGTCACCGGACACGGCCGGTGCGCCGGGAGCCTTTGCGGCTGTTTCAGACATGGGGATACCCACTTCGGGACTTCGGAACGGAAAAAGATGTGTAAGGGGACGGTCCGTCGTCGGTGACGGCCGGTCGAAAGTCGTCTTTGGAGACTGTTCTCGCGCTGTGAACTAATCGGTGCGTCGTCGGATCAGGTCGTCGGATCAGGTCGTCGTCGGATCAGGTCTGGCGGAGGTCCTCCATC
This sequence comes from Streptomyces sp. NPDC005483, assembly GCF_040606035.1. Lineage (NCBI taxonomy): Bacteria > Bacillati > Actinomycetota > Actinomycetes > Kitasatosporales > Streptomycetaceae > Streptomyces > Streptomyces sp. NPDC005483. The sequence continues at coordinate 4,048 of NZ_JBEXEA010000016.1, read as the reverse complement.
GTCAGCGCCGCGCCCGGCAGCTCGGAGCGGGCCGGGGCCCGCAGTCCGTCCAGGAACAGCTGAAGGGTGCGGTGCACGAACCCGTCGAGGGTGAGGCAGCCCGTACCGGCCGGGGGCCGGGAGAGCTGGGACACGGCGACCATCAGGTCACCGACGCTCACGTCGCCGCGGAGCTGACCGGCCGCCCTGGCCCGGTCCATGAGCTGCTCGACGAGCTGCTCGATGCGTTCGCGTGCGGCCACCAGGTCGGGGTGGTACTGGTCGAAGGCGCCCTGGATCATCGGGCACAGTGCCGTGATCCGCTCGTCGGCGGAGGCGTGCACGAAGCGCTCCAGAGCACCGAACGCGTCCCCGGTCTGCGCGAGCGCGAGCTCGGCCGCCTCGGACGTCCGGTCCATGACGGAGCAGACGACCTCACGGACGAGCGCGTCGCGGTCGGGGAAGTTGCGGTACACCGTGGCGTTGCCGACGCCGGCCCGGCGGGCGATCTCGTCGAGCGGCACGTCGGGGCCGAACTCGGTGAACATCTCGCTGGCGGCGGTGACGATCCGCTCGCGGTTGCGCAGGGCGTCGGCGCGGGGCGCTTTGCGCTGCACGGTGAGAGCGGTCTGCACGGTGTGCTCCTCTGTTGACGGGTGATCCGGGGACTTGGTCCCCGTTTCGCTCGGACACAGGTCTAAACGGGGAGACGCTCCCCGGTTATTTCAGGTTGAGGAGAAATCATGTTGTGACCTGAGTCACAGGTTCTGCGATACCCACGTTCGGTCTCCCCAGCGCGCGTGCACCCCTGCCCCGGCACAGGGTGATCGAAGAGGAGCAGCCTTCCGACCAGCGGCTGCCGCACTCCGGAGGGTGCTCGCATGCCGTGGACCAGACGTCGCATACGCCCGCGCCGCGTCGCCGTGCTCGCGTCCGTGACCGCGCTGACTTTCGCGGTCAGCACCTCGGCCGGCACCGAACGCCTCGTCCCCGGGGCCACGACCGCCGGCCCGGTCGCCCTGGCCCGCTCCGACAGCCACGGCGCCTGCCTGATCAGAGGCGGCCCGGCCGTCCAGATGTCCGAGGGCCTGCCCACGCCCGGCGGCTACTCCCGCTCCACCGGCACCGTCCGCGCCCTCACCCTGATGATCGACTTCTCCGACGCGCCCGGCTCCGGCCCCGCCCTCGACCGCTTCCGCGAGTTCTTCCCGCAGACCCAGAACTGGTTCCGCACCAGTTCCTACGGCCGTCTCGACTACCGCCCCGAGGCCCCGATCACCGACTGGCTGCGCATGCCGAAGTCCTTCCGGGCCTACGGCATAGAGCGCGGCGCCCCCTTCGACCCCGGCTACCGCCGACTCGTCCAGGACATCGTGGCCGCCGCCGATCCCAGGGTGGACTTCCGGTCGTACGACTTCCTGAACGTCCTGGTGACCCCGAACGCCGGCCCCTCCGCCCTGGACACGGTCCTGTCGGTGACCTTCGCCGGCAACCCCGACGCCCCGATCGCCGACGGCGTCCCCGTCGCCAACGCCTCCTTCGTGTACTCCCGCCAGGACGACGGCTCCGGCTCCTACCCGCAGACCGGATACCGGGTCCTGGCCCACGAGAACGGCCACGTCTTCGGCCTGCCCGACCTCTACACCCAGAACGGCGCGGGCGCGGTCGGCCACTGGGACATCATGAGCGAGGACTGGGGCGCCAACGACGACCTCCTCGGCTGGCACAAGTGGAAACTCGGCTGGCTTGACGCCACGCAGGTCAACTGCGTCACCGCGCCCGGGAGTTCGGAGTACACACTGACCCCGCTGGCCCGGTCCGGCACCGGCACCAAACTCCTCTTCGTCCCCGTCGGCCGCCGCACCGGCTACGCGGTCGAGCTGCGCACCCACGAGGGCAACGACGAGACGGTGTGCCGGCCCGGCGTCCTCGTCTACAAGGTCGAAGCGGACGTGGACACCGGGAGGGGCCCGGTGCGCGTGTACGACTCTCGGCCGAACAGCGGGGGCTGCACCCGCAGCCCCAACGTCCACGCGGAACTCTCCGACGCGCCGTTCGCGTCCGGCGAGGAGTTCCAGGACCCGGCCAAGGGGATCCGGGTGCGGGTGCTGGCGGTGGAGGGGGACGGTGACTATCGGGTGTCGGTGACGCGGGGGTAGGGGTGGGGCACGTCGGGGTAGAGGCGGAGGTGCCGAGTCGGGTGACCGTGGGCGTGCCGCGAGCGCCGTTCGGATTACCGTAGGGCTGCCGCGACCGCCGTACCGGAGAGCCGATGCCCGCTGAGACCACCACTCCCCCGCCGGTGCCGGTGCCCGAGTCGGCCGTGCCGGCCGAGGCGGTCGCGCCGCTGATCCGGGGGGTCAGGGTGCTGCGGGAGCTGACCGAGGCGGGCGGGACGCTGAGCCTGAGCGGCCTGGAGCGGGCGACGGGCCTGGCGCGTTCCACGGTCGACCGCATCACGTCGACGCTGGCCCGCATGGAATACGTCCGCCTGGACGGCCGGGACGCGGTGACGACCCCCCGCCTCATGGAACTCGGCAACGCCTATCTCGCCGCCCTGCGCCTGCCCGCCCTGCTCTCCCCGCGGGCCGACGCCCTCGCCGACGAACTGGACGAGTCGGTGTCGCTGGCAGTCGCCGACCGCGACGGCATCCGCTTCATCCACCAGGCCACCCGCCGCCGCGCGATGTCCCTCAGCTTCCGCATCGGCGACCTGCTCCCGGCCGAACGCACCGCGCCGGGCCCCCTGTTCGCGTCCGAGTGGACGGACGCCGACTGGCGGGTCTGGCGCGAACGCCGGGCGGCGGATCCGGAGAACCGGGGCTTCCCGGCCGTACCCCCTCGGGAACTCCCGCTGCTGGAGAGCGAGTTCGAGGCGACGGCGGCACAGGCGGGCCGGCACGGCTGGGCGCTGGACGACCAGTTGATCGAACCGGGGCTGGTGGCGGTCTCCGTCCCCGTACGGGACCCGCGCACCGCCCGGATCGCCTGCGTGGCGAACGTCGTGAGCCACACCAGCCGCCACACGGCGACGGGCCTGCGCGACACCCTGCTGCCGCGGCTGCGGGCGACGGTGACCGCGATGGAGCGCGAACTGGCCGCCGCCCCGGACCCGGCCCCGGGCCCACCGCCCTCGGGATCGGCCGCCTGGATCGGCGCGTCCAAGAGCGAACTGGGCCGGGAGTTCGTGGAGTCCCTCGCGCGCGGACTGACGGTCCTGACGGCGTTCGGCGAGGGCAGGGCAGCGCTGACCCTGACGGACGTGGCACGGGCGACGGGCCTGGCGAGGGCGACGGCCCGCCGGGCCCTGATCACCTACGAACACCTGGGCCTGGTCCGGGGGCAGCCGGAGTCCCGCACCTTCAGCCTCACCCCGAGGGTGCTGTCCCTGGGCTTCCCGCCCCTGTCCCGTACGTCCCTGCCGCGCATCGCGACACCGCACCTGGCGGATCTGGCGGAGCGGGTCGGCGAGTCGACGGCGCTGGCGGTCCTGGTGTCCTCGGGGCCGGACTCCCGCCCGGAGATCCAGTACACGGCGAGGGCCGTGTCCCCGCGGATCATGGGCGTGGACATCAGAGTGGGCACCCGGCTGCCAGCCGCGGCGACCTCCCTGGGCCGGGTCCTGCTGGCGGACACGGCGGGCTCGGGCTACGCCCTGCTGGACGAGGACTGGGAGGACGGCCTCCGCACCATCGCCGTCCCCCTGCGCGACCGTACGGGCCGGGCGGTCGCCGCCGTGAACGTGGCCCTGCACGCGGCGGGCCGCACGGCCGAGGAATGCGTGACGGAGATCCTCCCCGAACTCCACCTCACGGCGACCCGCATCGAACGGGAACTCCACGCGGCCGGCCACTTCACCCGGGTCCCGCTGCTCTGACTTCCTTCAACTCCAGTGCGTCCAGCGCGATCTCGGTGACTTCTTCAGGGGTACGGCCGTCGGTGGCCACGACCGCCGTGGCGATCGACTCGTACAAGTGGCGGCGCGCCTCCATCAGCTCGCGCCACTGCTTGCGCGGGTTGACCGCGAGCAGCGGGCGCGCGGCGTTCAGGCCGGTGCGCTTGACCGCCT